>VFZH01000033.1 GCA_016871255.1 Acidimicrobiia bacterium
CTCGTCGGTCACAGGCACCCGGCCTGCTCCCTCCTCGCGCCTGGCGATCCGGGCGCCTCGCCGCCCGAGAGTCGGCAACCTTATTCCCGCCAGGGCCCTAAGGGTTGCGCCTGATCGCCCTGAACCAGGTTGAGACACCCCGCGCCGCCGACCGGCCGGCTTGCGTTCGGCCCCACCCCTGCAGTACGCTCGTCGGGTTCATGGGACGTCACCCTCACGCGCATCGTCACCATCACGGCCACCCGGCCGGCCGGCAGGACTGCGCGCGCTGAGCGTCTCGAACGAATCTCCCGACGTCTCACGCAGCCCCGCCGGAACGCCAGGCGGGGTTTTTCTTTGTACGGCGGCTCCCACGGGGGCGCCGCCGGATGGACCGATCAGATGACGACCTTGAACTTCACGAAACTCGACGGCCTGGTGCCCGCCGTGGTGCAGGATCACCGGAGCGGCGAGGTGCTCATGGTGGGCTTCATGAACGACGAGGCCTGGCGCGTCACGCAGCAGACGGGGTACGTGACCTTCTTCAGCCGGACGCGCAACACGCTCTGGACCAAGGGCGAGTCGTCCGGCAACCGCCTTGCGGTCCGCGACGTGCTGATCGACTGCGACGAGGACACGGTGCTCGTGAAGGCCGAACGGCTCGGCGACGGCAACGTCTGCCACACGGGCGAACGCACCTGCTTCTTCCGGCAGGCGGAAGGGATCACCATCCCATGACGACGCTCAAGCTGGGCATCCCGAAAGGGTCGCTCCAGGACTCGACCATCCAGCTCTTCGCGCGCGCGGGCTTCAACATCCACGTCAGCTCCCGCTCGTACTTCCCGTCGATCGACGACCCGGAGATCTCCTGCATGCTGATCCGCGCGCAGGAGATGACCCGCTACGTCTGCGAAGGCGTGCTCGACGCCGGCCTCACGGGCCAGGACTGGATCGCCGAGCACCGGATCGGCCGCGACGCGCACACGTGCGTCACGCCGCTCGCGGATCTCGTCTACTCGAAGCAGAGCTTCGGCAAGATCAAGTGGGTGCTCGCCGCGCCGGAGGATTCCCGTTTCCGCTCGGCGGCCGACATGACAGGCGCGACCATCGCCACGGAGCTGGTGGGAGTGACCCGGGGCTACTTCAAGAAGCTCAACGTGCCCGTGAAGAGGGTGGAGTTCTCGTGGGGCGCCACGGAAGTGAAGCCGCCGGTGCTGGCCGACGCGATCGTCGAAGCCACGGAAACGGGATCGACGCTCCGCGCGAACCGGCTGCGCATCCTCGACACGATCATGGAGTCGAACACGCAGCTCATCGCCAACGGCCCGGCGCTGGCGGACGCGTGGAAGCGGCGGAAGCTGGACAACATCGCGCTGCTCCTCAAGGCGGCCATCGAGGCGCAGGGGCGCGTGGGGCTGATGCTGAACGTGAAGCAGACCGACCTGCAGAAGGTGCTGTCGCTGCTGCCGGCGCTGCAGCGCCCGACGATCTCGTCGCTGAGCGATCCCGACTGGGTGGCGCTGAACACGATCATCGAGGAGCGCACGGTGCGGGATCTCATCCCGAAACTCTGTGCCGCGGGCGGCCACGGGATCGTCGAGTACCCGCTCAACAAGATCGTGCTCTAGGACTGTACAGAGACAAATCCCAAGACCCGAATCCCAAGGCCCAAGCCGAATCCCGAAACCCAAGAACCCAACACAGATCCCGACGCCCACGTCCCATCACAGACGCAGAGCGAGCTGACACATGCCCCTTCTCTCCATCGTCGACGCCGCCGACGAGCGCGCGGTCACCGCGCTCCTGACGGCGACGCGGACGCGCGATGCCGCCACCGATCGGCGCGTGGCGCGCATCGTCTCCGACGTCCGGATGCACGGCGACAAGGCGCTGACGAAGTACGCGAAGAGGCTCGACAGGCTCGACGGCCCGCTGGAAGTGACGCGGGCGGAGATGGAAGCGGCGGCGGTGACGGTGCCGCGACCGGTACGGGCCGCTCTCAAGGCGGCGGCCAGGAACATCCTCGCCGTCGCGCGAAGGCAGGTTCCGCGCGGCTGGCGGGCTTCGGTGGCACCCGGCATCAGCGTCGAGCAGCGCGTCACGGCGCTCGATCGCGTGGGCTGCTATGTACCGGGTGGCCGATATCCCCTGCCCTCCTCGCTGCTGATGGCCGCGCTCCCCGCCCGTGCCGCAGGCGTGCGCGACATCGTCGTGGCCTGCCCGCGCCCGGAGCCCGTGGTGCTGGCGGCGGCGCTCGAAGTCGGCGTGTCGCGCGTGTTCCGGATGGGCGGCGCACACGCCGTGGCGGCGCTGGCCTACGGCACGAGGCGCGTGCCGCGCGTGGACAAGATCGTGGGACCGGGCAACCGGTTCGTCGCGGCCGCCAAGGCGCAGGTCGCCGCCGACTGCGGCATCGACTTCTACGCCGGCCCCACCGAGATCGTCATCGTCGCCACGCGTGGGCCGGCGCTCTGGATCGCCGCCGACCTGCTCGCCCAGGCCGAACACGATCCCGACGCCCGCGCGGTGCTGATCACGCCGAGTCGCCGGCTGGCGGAGCAGGTCGCGCGCGCGGTCGAGGCGCTCGTGCCCGACAGCGGCCCGGCGCGCGACGCGCTCGCCGCTCACGGCGGGGTGATCCTCACGCGTTCGGCCGGCGACGCCATGACGCTCGCCAACCTGGCCGCTCCGGAGCACCTGGTCGTGGACAGCGAGCCGCTGGCGAAGCTGGCCCGCACGGCCGGATCGATCTTCGTGGGCCCCTGGTCGGCCCAGGCCGCGGGCGACTACGCTATCGGGTGCAACCACGTCCTGCCCACCGCGGGTGCGGCACGCGCGCGTGGCGGCTTGTCGGCGGCCGACTTCGTCAGGCAGGTGACCCTGCAGCGCGTCACGCGGCCGGGCCTCAGCCGCATCGCGCCCACGGTCGTGGCGCTCGCGCGGGCGGAGGGCCTCGAGAAGCACGCGGCGTCGATCGAGATCCGGACGAACGCCCGCCCGACGGCTGACCGCCGCCCGCCGGGGAGGGCGGAACGCCGATGACGGTTCAGGGGATCCCCAGCCCGGGCAGCGGCCTGCGCCTGCACCTGAACGAGAACACGGGCGGGTGCTCGCCGCGCGTCATCGAGGCGATCCGCGCGATGTCCGCGACGGACCTCTCGGCGTACCCCGACTACCGCCGCGACGTCCCCGCGTGCGCGCGTCACTTCGGCGTGGACCCGGACTGGGTGGTCCTCACCAACGGCCTGGACGAGGGGATCCTGCTGACTGCGCTCGCCGTGTTCGGCCGCGTGCACGACCCGGCGCTCGAGGCGATCGTGCCGGTGCCCGCCTTCGATCCGTACCTCACGTCGACGGCGGCCGTCGCCGCCCGGACCATCAAGGTGCCACCGGGTCCGGACTTCGCCTTCCCGGCAGACGACGTGCTGGCCGCCATCACGCCGCACACGCGGCTGATCGTCCTCAACACGCCGAACAACCCGACCGGACAGACGGTCCCGCGCAACACGATCCGGCGAGTCGCCGCCGCCGCGCCCCACGCGACGGTGCTGCTGGACGAGGCCTACGTCGAGTTCGCGGACGGATCGTTTCTCAACGAGCTGCCCGCACATCGGAACGTCGTCATCGGGCGCACCTTCTCGAAGGCCTACGGCCTGGCCGGCATGCGCGTCGGCTGCGTGATCGCGCACCCGGACGTCCGGGAAGCGATCCGCGCCGTCACGCCGGTCTTCAACATGAACATCGTGGCGATGACGGCGATGCACGCCGCGCTCAGCGACGAGACGTTCCTGCCGCGCTACGTGGCCCAGGTACGCGAGTCGCGAGAGCGCCTGTACGCCGCGTGCCGCCGGCTGGACATTCGGCACTGGCCGAGCTCGGCGAACTTCGTCCTGATGCGCGTGGGCGACCGTGCCTCGGAGATCGTGACCGCGCTGGCCGCTGAAGGGGTCCATGTCCGAGACCGGTCGCGCGACCCGCACAGCCCGGGCTGCATCCGGATCACGGCCGGCGTGCTCGAGCACACGGACCGGGCCGTCGCCGCACTCGAAGCCGTCGTGGCGGCGGGGATGATCGCGGCCGGAGGGAGCCGATGAGACGCGGGAGCACGAAGGCCGCGAAGGGCGCGGCGCGGACCGGGCCGGCTGCCCGGAGCCCGAAAGGCACTCGACGCGGCCGGGCACAGGGCCGCTCGGCGGCGTTCGACCGGCGGACGACCGAAACGCAGATTGCCGGCCGGCTCTCGCTCGACGGGCGCGGGCGGTACGACGTGTCCACGGGCATCCGCTTCCTCGACCACATGCTCGAGCTGTTCGCCCGTCACGGCGGCTTCGATCTCACGCTGAAGGCCACGGGCGATCTGGACGTCGATCAGCACCACACGGTCGAGGACGTCGGCATCGCGCTCGGCGAGGCGGTGCTCGCCGCCCTCGGGTCGCGGCGCGGCATCAACCGCGCCGGGTACTTCGTGATGCCGATGGACGAGACGCTGGCCGTGGCCGCGATCGACCTGAGCGGGCGCCCCCACGCGGCCGTCGATCTCCGCCTGCGCGTCCGCCGAGTGGGCGACCTGCAGGCCGAGCTGGTCCACGACTTCTTCGACGGCTTCGCGTCGGCCGCGCGGGCCAACGTGCACGTGACGGTGCTCTACGGCCGGTCGAGCCACCACCACGTGGAGGCGGTGTTCAAGGCGTTCGCCCGTGCGCTCCGCGTGGCGTGCGCGCGCGACCGGCGGCTGGCGCGCATGCTGCCCAGCACGAAGGGGCTTTTGTGATCGCCCTCGTGGACTACCGGGCGGGCAACCTGACGTCAGTACGCAAGGCGTTGACGGCGCTCGGCGCCGACTTCGTCACGCCCGCGTTCGCCGATGAACTTCGGCACGTGACGGCGATCATCGTGCCGGGCGTGGGCCACTTCGCGTCGACGGCTCACCTCGACGAGGCCTGGCGAGCCGCGATCCTCGAGCGCGTGGCTGCCGGCACGCCGCTGCTCGGCATCTGCGTCGGCATGCAGTGGCTCTTCGAGGGCAGTGACGAGGCGCCGGACGACCCGGGCATCGGGCTGCTCGCCGGGCGCTGTGTGCGGCTGCGCGGCGACACCGAGCGCCGGGTGAAGGTGCCGCACGTCGGCTGGAACGCGCTGACGCCTCCGTCGCCGGCGCCGTCGACGCTGCTGGCAGGCGTCGCGCCGGATTCGCAGGTGTACTTCACGCACTCGTTCGCGCCGCCGGTCACGGGCGACTGCGTGGCGGCCACCACACACGGCCAGCCGTTCGCCGCCGCCGTCGAACGCGGCAACGTCTTCGGCGTGCAGTTCCACCCGGAGAAGTCGAGCGACGTGGGCCTGCAGATTCTGCGGAACTTTCTGAGTACTGTCCGTCCGGCCAGCTGAAGCTGGCCGCTACGAATACCAGGGTACGCTCGAGCTCGGCCGGGTCACAGGATGCTTTCGAAGCGGATCATCGCGTGTCTGGACGTCCGCGACGGCCAGGTCGTCAAGGGTGTGCAGTTCCAGCAGCTCCGTCACGCCGGCGATCCGGCGGAGCTGGCCCGGCGCTACAACACCGAGGGGATCGACGAGGTCGTCGTGCTCGACATCACGGCCACGATCGAGGGACGCCGGACGCTCGCCCGGACGGTGCACGCGGTGGCGCAGGAAATCTTCCTGCCGCTGGCCGTCGGCGGCGGCATCCGCACGGAAGACGACGCGGCCACCGTCGTGGACGCGGGAGCGGACAAGGTCAGTCTCAACACGGCCGCGCTCCGCGATCCGGCGCTCATCACCACGCTGGCCGGCCGCTACGGCAGCCAGGCGGTCATCGTCGCCATCGACGCCAAGCGGCACGGCGATCGCTTCGCGGTCTACGTCCGGAGCGGACAGACCGGCACCGGGCGTGACGCGGTGGAGTGGGCACGCGAAGCCGAATCGCGCGGCGCGGGCGAGATCCTGCTGACGTCGATGGACCGGGACGGCACGAAAGCCGGCTTCGACTGCGAGCTGACGGCCGCCGTCTCCGCCGCGGTCGACATCCCGGTGATCGCCTCCGGCGGCGCGGGCACGTTCGATCACTTCACGGACGTCTTCACCAGTGGCCGCGCCGACGCCGCGCTGGCGGCGTCGATCTTCCACTACGCCGAACACAGCGTGGCGGACCTCAAACGCCACCTGCGGAACGAGGGCGTGCCGGTCAGGATCAATTGGTGATTAGCGATTTCGGATTGACGATGGCATTGACGGACGATGGCGTTGGCAATTGCGTGGTCGATTGAGACGTCACGATTCGGGATCTGGGCGTTGGGACTTGGCTTGGGTTTTGGGCTTTGGGCTTTGGGATCTGTCTGAGTCTTCCCTATGTTGATTCCATCAATCGACCTTCAAGGCGGGAAGATCGTGCAGCTCGTGCAGGGCGAGACGCTGGCCGTCCAGACCGACGACTTCGAGCACTGGATCGGCCGGTTCTCCCGCTTCCCGAAGGTACAGCTCATCGATCTCGACGCCGCGATGGGCAAGGGCGACAACCTCGCGCTCGTGAAGACCATCTGTGCCCGGCTGCCCTGCCGCGTCGGAGGCGGCATCCGTTCCGTCGGGCGGGCGCGGGACGTCCTGGCCGCCGGCGCGCACGCGGTCATCGTGAGCTCGGCGCTCTTCCGCGACGGCGCGGTGGACGTCGTCTTCGCCCGGTCCCTGGCCGAGGCGGTCGGGGTGGATCGCGTGATCGCCGCGGTCGACAGCCGCGACGGCACGGTCGTCATCCATGGCTGGAAGACACCGCTGCCGCTGACGGCGGTCCACGCCGCGAGGGCGCTGGAACCGTTCTGCGGCGAGTTCCTCTACACTCACGTGGATCGTGAGGGATTGATGCAGGGCACCGACCTGGACGCCATCCTCGCCGTACGCGCGGCCACGTCTCGCCGCCTCACGGCGGCCGGCGGCATCACGACCCGTGCCGAGATCGACGCGCTCGATCGCGCGGGCGTCGACGCTGTCGTCGGCATGGCGATCTACACCGGCGCGCTGGCGCTGGACGAGCCGGGGGCCCCACCCGGGGACTGACGGACCGGCGTGGCCCTGCTCACCCGCCTTGGCCTCGACCGCCCGGAGCTGCGCGCCTGGGCCATGTACGACTGGGCGAACTCGCCGTTCCAGTCCACCATCATCACCGCCGTCTTCCCGCTCTTCTTCGCCGAAGTTGCCGCCTCCGGCCTCGAGCCGGCGGTGGCGACCGAGCGCTTCGCCTGGACCACGTCGCTCGCCGTCGCCATCACCGCGGTGATCGGCCCGCTGGCGGGCACCATCGCCGACTACCGCGCCGCCAAGAAGCGGCTGCTCGGCGCCTCGGTGGCGCTCGGCGTCCTCACGACGGCGCTCATGGTCTTCATCGACGCCGGCGAGTGGCGGTTCGCGGCCGGACTCTTCCTCGTCTCGAACGTGGCCATCGCCGTCGGCTATGTCTTCTACGACTCGCTGCTGCCGCACGTCGCCAGGCCGGAGGAGATGGACCGGGTGTCCACCTCCGGCTACGCCATCGGCTACATCGGCGGGGGCGCCGTGCTGGCCCTCAACCTCGCGTGGATCCTCTCGCCGGCGACGTTCGGGCTGGGCGACGCCGTGGCGGGGATCAAGCTGTCGTTCCTCAGCGTGGCGGTCTGGTGGGCGCTCTTCTCGCTGCCGCTCTTCCTAGGCGTGCGCGAGCCGGCCGGCGTGACCGATCCCGGCCACCGTCCGGGCATCGGCCTGCGCGTCACCGTCAGCCGCGCGCGCGGCACGTTCCGCGAGCTGCGTGGCTACCGCCACGCGTTCCTGATGCTGGTCGCGTTCCTCCTGTACAACGACGGCATCCAGACGATCATCAAGATGGCCGCGGTCTACGGCGCCGAGGTCGGCATCGATCGCAACGCCCAGATCGCCGCCTTCGTGATCGTCCAGTTCGTCGGCGTGCCCGCCTCGTTCCTGTTCGGCCTGTTCGCCGGTCGCGTCGGCGCGAAGACCGCCATCTACGTGGCGCTGGCCGTCTACGTCGGCATCAGCACGCTCGGCTACGTGATGACCGCGGCGTGGCAGTTCTTCGCGCTGGCGGCGCTCGTGGGGACGGTACAGGGCGGGTGCCAGGCGCTCAGCCGTTCCGTTTTCGCGCGGATGATTCCGCCAGAGAAGTCGTCAGAGTACTTCGGGTTCTTCTCCGTGTTCGAGAAGTTCGCCGGCGTGTTCGGTCCCGCGGTGTTCGCCGCCGCCGTGAACCTCACCGGCTCCAGCCGCCCCGCCGTGCTGACCATCATCGTGTTCTTCGTGCTCGGCGGTCTCGTGCTCACGCGCGTGGACGTCGAAGCCGGCGAGCGGCAGGTCGCCGAACGGGCAACCCCGTACGGCTGAGCAGCCTTCCATCGGGCGGCGTTGTTCCGATAGGCTCTTAGCCGGGCATGCGGATCGTCATAGCCGGAGGCACGGGCTTCCTCGGATCGACGCTGGACCAGGAGCTCACGCGGCGCGGGCACACGATCACCGTGCTCACGCGGCGCGCGCCGGCCGCCGGGCAGGTGCAGTGGACGCCGAACGGCACGGTGGGCGAGTGGGCGAAGGCGATCGATGGCGCCGACGCGGTGGTCAACCTGGCCGGCGAACCGCTGGACGCCGGGCGCTGGACGGCGGAGCGGAAGGCGACTATCGATCTGAGCCGGACCCATGCCACCCGCAGTCTCGCCACCGCGATTCTGCAGGTCTCGCGCAGACCGGCCGTGTTCCTGAGCGCGTCGGCGATCGGCTATTACGGTCCCCACGACGACCAGGTACTGACCGAGGACGCGCCTGCCGGGACCGACTTCCTGGCGACGGTGTGCAACCAGTGGGAGTGGGAAGCGCAGGTGGTGAAGCAGCCCACGCGCGTGGTGCTGCTGCGGACAGGGCTCGTCCTCGACAGGGCACAGGGCGCGCTGCCGGTCATGCTCCCCCCGTTCAAGCTGTTCGCCGGGGGCCGGATGGGATCGGGGACCCAGTACTGGTCGTGGATACACATCCGCGACTGGCTGGGCATCGCGATCTGGGCGCTGGAGTCGGAGAAGGCCGCCGGCCCGGTCAACCTGACGGCCCCCCATCCGGTGACCAATGCGGAGTTCGCCCGTACGCTGGGGCGGGCGCTGCATCGCCCCGCGCTCTTCCCGGCGCCGGCGCCGATCCTGCGGCTGGTCCTGGGAGAGATGGCGGACGCGCTCCTGCTCGGCGGCCAGCGCGTCGTGCCGCAGCAGGCGCAGTGGGGCGGCTACGCGTTCCAGTACCCGCGGCTGGAGCCTGCGCTCGAGTCGCTGCTGCACTGATCACGGGGCCGGACTCCCTGCTGCGCTGATGACGGGCCGGCCGAAGCCGGCCCCGGCCTGCCTACCCGGCGTACTTCGCGAGAAGCGCGCGCCACGCCGGAACCGGATCGGGCGTGCCGCTGATCCGCTCGAAGAGAATTTGTCGCGTGTCGAGTGCCTTGCCGTAGAAGCGCCGGTTCGCATCGCGATCCTGCCGGATGGTGCTGCCGTTGATCGTCACCCCCGCGAACACGCCCCGCGCGCGCGAGTAGCTGAGGATCTGCGCGCGCATCTGCGCATCGGTGGCGGCCTGCGCGTCCCGTCCGATCGGCCCTGCCGCCACGGATGCGTCCGCACCGAGCTTGAACTGGTTGCGAATGAGCGTCTCCACGCCCTTCTCGTTGTTGATCACGAGCACCAGGTCGGTGGACTGCCCGCCGATCTGCAGGCCGATGCTGCCGCCGGTCAGCGTGAGGAAGGCGGGCGCCGACCAGCTCCCGCTGCCGTCGCGGACGCTGATGATCCCCTTGCCGCGCATGCCGCCGAGGAAGAACCCGGCCTTGATGGTCCCGGGGACGACCGCGATCGCCTCCGCGTCGCCCAGAATCGACTCGGGGATGGCGGCGTCCCCCGCCGCCATGATCTCCTCGAGGGCCGTGATGGCGGCGGTCAGCCGCTCGGCCTCCTCGGAGTCCTGCTGCGCGGCCAGGGGCCACGCCAGCGTCAGGACGAGCCCCGCGGTGAGCACGTGTCTGTGAGCCATCATGGACCGATCATACAGGTCGGTTCCTCTTCGCGCAGATAATAGGCGGATATGGACGCCGAGCACGAAACCATCGCCTGCCAGCGGTTCTTCGACAGCCTGACCGAGCTGTGCGTCGTCCGCTCCGTCAAGCTGTACCGCTTCAGGCTGGATCCCGTCCCGCGGGTGCCGGTCCTGCCATGTCTCGACCACGAGGCGATGTCGAGCGAGAACATCCCCCGGCACGCGGCGGCCTACGTGGAAGACCGGTCCAGCCGCGACATCCACGAGATCCTGTTCGTGCCGTCGGAATCGCTCATCGAACTCGACGTCGTGTCGGCGGCCGACGAGCACTCCGTCCGCTCGCGCGAGCGCCTGATGGCGTGGCTCAAGGAGCGCTTCCCGTCGCACACCGTGCGCGCGAGCACGCCCTCGGCGTTCCGCGGCGATCGCCGCGTGATGCAGGCGTGCCGCGCCCAGGTGTCGCTGCGCGAGATCCTGCACGGCGACGACTTCGATCGGCTGGACGGCGCGCTCGAGAAGCTGCGGACGATTGCGGCGCTCATGGAGAAGGAGTCGCGGGTGGCCTCGTGGGGCCTGCAGATCGCGGCCGTGCCCCTGGTGGCGCTGGCGGCGTTTCTCGTCTTCGCCGTCGTCGGCTTCGCCCCGGGCCTGGGCACGGTGGCCGCGCGCGCGATTCAGGGCGTGATCGTGCTGCTCGCAACCGGCGTGTTCGTGTACCTAGGCGTGCGCGCCGTACACCTCACCGAGGTCGCGAACCGGGTGTGGAAACGCGCCACCGAGTACGGCCTGATCGTGTCCGAGCGGCGGCGCCTGAGCAGCCGGCCCTGGGACCTCGACACCTCCGTGGGCGCCGTTCCGGCCGGCATCATCCGGACCGATCGATCCTAGGGGCCCCAGCCGGAACAGGGCTGCCGACCCTCGTGTGCCGTCCGTCCGTGGAGGGCGGCCCGGCTCATCAGGGCCGGCTGCGCGTGGTCTTGCACGCCTGCGTCGTTTGCCATCAAATTATGACGATTCATCTCTTTCCGAGGAGGCGGTACATGCGAACGTCGATCACCCTCACCCTGGCCGCCGGTGCCCTCATCTCCGGCACGGCGATGCTGGCGGCGCCGCCGCCACCGCAGGCGGCCGGGGCCGCGATGGTGAAGCAGTTGAGCGGATCGTGGAAGGCGCCGGAATACAAGGTCCGCCTCGGCGGCACACTCGATCTCGAGGTCTGGGGCGAGGGCGCCTCGAAGCTGCGCAACGTCACGCTGACACTGAAGTCCTCCGGCGAGGGCCTGGTGACGATCGAAAACTCGATCGTGGACCCGCAGGGCAAGACCAGACAGTATTCGGCCTCGGTGACGGAGGCGCACATCACGGTGGGACCGCCCCGCGCGGACGACCCGGACCGGCCGGTCGTCACCGTGACGAAGGCCGACGAGCGCTATCTCGACGATCGGGGCAATCGACGGACGATCGAGGGCGTCAGGATCTCCCTGCTGCCCGTCGCGTCGAACCCGAACCTGCTCAACTTCCGGTTCGACACCCCGGCAGGCCACGGCTCGTTCGGCGAAACGCTCCGGCGCCGGAAGTAGGGGCAGCGAAGACGGCGGCCGGCGCGGTTACCTCAGCCACGAGAAGACCGCGTCGGCCTTCTGCGCCGCCGCCTGCAGGTCCCTGACGAGGATGCGCGCGGCCAGAAACGCGCCGGTCATCGAATCGCCGCGGCCTCCCAGCGCGAAGACGTGGTGCGGGAAGTTCCGGTGCCGGCCGATGTACGGCAGGCCGTCGGTGGTGTCGCCATACGGCATCGACCAGCCGTAGGCAGGACGCACCCCGGAAATCGCGGGGTACATCAGCGAGAGCTCGTACATGAGCTGCCCCGTTCGCTGGACCAGCCGCGTGTCGCGCCCGCCGGCGGGCGGCTCGTCCTGGTCGGCGCCGCAGATCATCAGGCGGTGGTCCTTCGTCCAGCGGAGGCGATGCCGCGGCGGGCCGGCATCGGTCAGCGTGAGGCCGCCCGGCAGCTCCCGCCGCACGTCGGGGGGGAGCGGCTCGGTCAGTGCCAGGTAGGTTTCGCGGCGCTTGAAATGGCGCTGGAGGGCGCGGACTTCACGGGTCGCAACCCCGGTGGTCACGAACAGCGCGCGGGCCTGGAACACCGCGCGGTCGCTGGCCGCCTGCACGGTCCGGCGATCGAAGGTGATGCGTCGGACGCCCGAGCGCTCGAAGATGCGCGCCCGCCTGCGGGACGCTGCCCGGGCCAGACCCAGCGCCGCCCGGTACGGATCCAGCACGAAGGCGCCCCCCATCCGGAGTGCCCCGGCGGCCTCCAGCCTCGCCTCCCGCTCGACCTGCGGCCGGCGCAGCCAGGCCACGTCCAACCCGGCATCCTGCCGGGCCTTGCACTCGCGTTCGAGAACGGCGGCACTGCTCCGCCAGGCGGCGGTCATCGAGACGATCGACTCCAGGCCGCAGGGGATCCGCAGCCGCTTCAGCAGGGTCGCCGCTTCCAGTGCGCCGCGCCTCCACGTCTCGAACACCGTTCGCGCGGCGCGCAGGCCGTGCGCCCCCTTCACGTCCAGGAACGTCGGCCCGGGTTCGGGCAGGAGCAGCCCAGCGCCGTGGGCAGCCGCACCTGCCCCGACACGGCTGGCCTCCAGGACGACCGTGCGCAGTCCCGCCGAGGCGCACCAGTACGCGGCCGCGCATCCCGTCAGCCCGGCGCCGACGATGACCACGTCGACGGTGTGAGACCCGCGCGCAGCCTCGAACTTCGGGCAGGACGAGGCCGGGTATTCGTAGAGCCAGGGAGACCGGTCGTAGCGCGTACGCATGGCGTGGGCTCGGGTAATCCTACCCGCTCGACCGTGTCCGTCGCTCCCTGGCCAGCAGCGCGCGCTTGCGCTCGACGCCCCAGCGATATCCCGTAAGGCTGCCGTCCTTCCCGACCACGCGGTGGCACGGGACGGCCAGGCAGACCGGGTTGGAGGCGCAGGCTCCGGCCACGGCGCGCACGGCCGTGGGCCGGCCGATCGCCCGGGCAACCTCGCTGTAGGCGCGAACCTCACCCACGGGAATCGCCTGCAGCGCCCGCCAGACCTTCCACTGGAACGCCGTGGCGCGGACGTCCAGCGGCAGATCGCGACTGGGCACGTGCCCCGCCGCGAGCGCCTGCAGCACGCGGACCCAGGGCTGCAACGCTCGGGCGTCGCCGGCTATCGAGGCATCCGGGTACTCGCGACGGAGATCCGCGACCAGGGACTCGTCCGTGTCGGCCAGCTTCACGGCGCAGACCCCGCGCGCGGTGCCGGCGACCAGCAGCCGCCCGAGCGGGGACTCGACGGTGGTATAGGTCACCGTCTGGCCACGGCCCCCGCGCCGGTACGCGGCCGGCGTCATTCCGCCCGTGGGCTTCTGCCCGTACACTCGGCTGGTCGATCCGTACCCGGCGTCGAGGGCGGCATCGAGGGGCGCGGCGCCGCCGCGCAGCGACGAGCGGAAGGTGCGGGCGCGGAGGGCCTGCTGGTACGCCCGCGGCGACAGGCCGACAAGCTTCGAGAAGGTGCGCTGGAAGTGGAAGGGGCTGGCGCCGACGTGGCTCGCAAGCTCGGCGAGGCTGATCGACCTGGTGGCCCGGCCGGCAATGAAGGCGCAGGCCGCCCGGACGCGGCGGAGGGCCGCCGACTCGTGGACGTCGCGCGGCCGACACCGCCGGCAGGCGCGATAGCCACCGGCCTCCGCCGCGTCGGGCGTGGCGAAGAAGCGGACACCCGCGCGGCGCGGACGGCGGCTCGGGCAGCTCGGCCGGCAGTAGATGCGCGTCGAGCGGACGGCGTAGACGAACGCGCCGTCCAGCTCGCCGTCACGCGCCAGTACGGCGCGCCAGCACCGGGCGGCGGTCCACGTACCGGGTTGCGCGGAATCGAACACGAGGCTCAGGATAGCGACGGGGCGCGCCGCGCGTCTATCCGCCGCTTGCGCCCAATCGCCAGTCACCAATCGCCAGTCACCTATCGCCAATCACCAATCACCAATCACGAATTGCCAATCGTCAATCGCCAATCGCCAATCGCCAATACAATCGCCAATCCTCAATCACAAATCATCAATGCCCCCCCGTCTCATCCCGATCCTGCTGCTCATGGTCCTGCTGCTGGCGCTCGCGGCGTGGTGGGGACATCGTGCGCTCTCGGCAAGCCTGCCGCTCGTGGACGGCGAGCACGTCCTGCCCGGTCTGACCGCCCCGCTCACCGTGAATCGGGACGCGCTGGGGATCCCGACGATTCGTGGCGCCACCCGCGTGGACGTCGCACGGGCCACGGGGTTCGTGCACGCGCAGGACCGGTTCTTCCAGATGGATCTGTCCCGGCGGCGCGCCGCCGGCGAGCTGGCGGCCCTGGTCGGCGCCTCCGCCGTGGACGTCGATCGGGCCATCCGGATCCACAGGTTCCGGGCCGTGGCCCGGCGATCGGTCGACCTCCTCCGCCTCGGGGATCGCGCCGTGCTCGACGCCTACACGGACGGCGTGAACGCCGGCCTGGCGGCCCTCGATGCGCCGCCGTTCGAATACACGCTCCTCCGGCAGGCGCCGGCGGCCTGGCGCCCGGAGGACACGATGCTCGTCGTCCTCTCGATGTTCGCCACCCTGCAGGACGAAGACGGCTCCTTCGAAGCGATGCGCGCCACGATGCGGCGCCACCTGCCGCCCGAGGCGTTCGCCTTCTTCGCGCCCGAGGGCACCCCCTGGGACTCGCCGGTGGCCGGCGACCCGTTCCCCTCGCCGCCGCCACCCTCGGCCGAGGTCTTCAACCCGCGCCTTCGGCGCCAGGGGATGCCGACGAGGTTGTTCCCCAACTCCGGGCGGGCGCGCCTGGCGCCAGCGGGCGGCACGCCGGCTGACACCGCGCTGGCGCACGAACTCTCCGGCGCCGGTGGGCTGGACCAGGGCGAAGCGGCCATCGGCAGCAACAACTTCGCCGTGGCGGGCAGTCTGACCGCCTCGGGCGGCGCGCTGGTCGCCAACGACATGCACCTGGTGATCAGGGTGCCGAACATCTGGTACCGCGCAGCCTTCGAGTGGCAGGACGGCAACGGCGCGGAGCCGGAGCGGCTGTATGGAGTCACGCTCCCGGGCGTGCCGTCGATGGTCGTTGGCAGCAACGCGCACGTCGCGTGGGGGTTCACCAACGCGTACGGCGACTGGAGCGACCTGGTGGAGCTGGAACTCGATCCGGCCGATCCGGGCCGCTACCGGACGCCGCACGGGTTCGTGCCGTTCGAACGCCACGACGAGGCGATCGCCATCGCCGGCGCCCCCAGCCAGGTCCAGCGCGTGGACTGGACGATCTGGGGCCCGGTGCTGGGTCCCGATCCCGCGGGCCGGCTTCGGGCCATCCAGTGGCTCGCGCACGACCCCGCGATGCTCGCATCCACGCTGATGCCGATCGAGGAGGCCCGCACGATCGAGGAGGCGTTCGACGGCGCCAACGGCGCCGGCACGCCTGCGCAGAACCTGCTCGTCGCGGATCGCGGCGGCCGCATCGGCTGGACGATCTACGGCAGCCTCCCCAGGCGTGTCGGGTTCGACGGTGCCCTGCCCGCGGACCGGAGCGATGGCACCAGGCGGTGGGACGGGTACCTCGACGAGGCGGCGTATCCCCGCTTGACGGACCCGTCCGATGGCCGGCTGTGGACCGCGAACGCGCGGGTCGTCGATCGACCGATGGTCGACGTGATGGGCACGGCGAACCACGAGGTCGGCTCGCGCGCCCGGGTGATTCGCGACCGGCTCCGCGCACGGGATCGCTTCACGCCGTCCGACCTGCTCGCGATTCAGCTCGACGCCTCTGCGACCTTCCTCGAGGGGTGGCGGGCGCTCCTCCTCGACGTCCTGTCCGCGCCCGCCGCGCGTCACGACCCGTCGCGCGCAGCCCTTCGCGACCTGCTCGATCGCGGCTGGACGGGCGAGGCCGATCCCTCTTCGGCGGCGTACCGCTTCACGCGCCTGTTCCGCGAGCGGGTCTCGCAGTGGGCCTTCGGGTTCCTGCTGGCGGACTGCTACGAAGCCGACGAGCGGTTCGACTACTCGCGCGAACGCCGCCGCGAGGGGCCGCTGTGGCAGCTCGTCACCCTGCGGCCGCTGCACCTGCTGGACCCGCACTTCCGCTCGTGGGACGAGTTCCTGCTCGAGGCGATCGACCGGGTGCTCGCCGACACCGTGGCGGAGTACGGCCCCGATCTGACGGCACGAACCTGGATGGAGATGAACGACACGCGCTACCGCCACCCGCTGAGCGCCGCGGTCCCCCTGCTCGGCCGGTGGCTCGACATGCCCCCGGCGCCAGTCCCCGGCGATCTCTTCACGCCCCGCGTCGCCTGGGGCTCGCTGGCGGCGTCACAACGGATGGTCGTGTCGCCGGGGCGCGAGCACGAAGGGATCATGCACATGCCGACGGGCCAGAGCGGCCATCCGTTGTCGCCGCACTACCGCGACGGCCACGGGGCGTGGGTGCAGGGGGCGCCGACGCCGTTCCTGCCGGGACCGGCGGAGCATTCGCTCACGCTTGTGCCGCGATGACGCTCAGTCCCTGGTCCCAGGACCCACATCCCAAGCCAGGTCCCGACACCCGAAGCCCGAAGTGCCCGGTACTGACACTGCTGGGAGCGACTCAGATCAACAGGGCGTCGCGGGCGGCGGTCACGCGCTCCCGCGCGGCGGCGGGCGAATCGGCGAGCGCGGTCAGGTGTCCCATCTTCCGGCCGGCGCGCGGCCCGGCTTTCCCGTACAGGTGCAGCTTCACGTCATCGAACCGGCACGCCGCCGCCCAGTTCGGCTCCCCTGCGTCCCAGAGATCGCCGAGCAGGTTCGCCATCGCCGCCGGGCGGACGAGCGCCGTCGAGCCGAGCGGCAGCCCGCAGATCGCCCGCACCTGCTGCTCGAACTGACTCGTGGTCGCCGCATCGATCGTCAGGTGGCCGGAGTTGTGCGGCCGCGGCGCCAGCTCGTTCACCGCCAGCTGGCCATCCGTGGTCAGGAAGTACTCGACGCAGAGCACACCCACGTAGTCCAGTACCTCCAGAATCGCGCGCGTGATCGCCAGCGCTCGCGCCGCGATCGTGTCCGGCACCTCGGCCGGGGCCATCGTCACGTCCAGGATGTGGTGCCGATGACGGTTCTCGAAGGCGGGGTACTCGACGACCGAGCCGTCCACGCCACGCGCCGCCACGACCGAGATCTCCGCGGCGAGCTCTACCAGCTTCTCGACGACGACGTCCTGGTGGCCGATCGCATCCCACACGTGCTCCACGTCGGCCGGCGTCACGATCGTGTGCTGCCCTTTCCCGTCGTATCCGTACGCCGCCGTCTTCGCCACGACCGGCGTCCGGAGGCGCGAGACGGCCGCCCAGAGTTCATCGAGCGTGGCCGCGCAGGCGAACGGCACGGTCGGAAACCCGTGGTCGGCGAGAAAGGTCTTCTCGCGCGTCCGCTGCTGCGCCGTGTGCAGGGCGAGCCACCCGGGGCGGACGGGGGCGAGCTGCTCGATGGCATCCACCGCGGCGGCGGGCACGTTCTCGAACTCGAAGGTCACCACCTGCACCTGCCCGGCGAACGCGCGCAGCGCGTCGAGGTCCTCCCAGGAGGCCGTGACCTCCACGTCGGCGACCTGGCCGGTCGGCGTGTCTTCGTCGGGGGAGAACGCGTGGACGCGGTAGCCCATCCGCCTGGCGGCGAGCGTGAACATGCGACCGAGCTGGCCGCTGCCCAGGACGCCGAGCACGGCGCCCGGCGGCACGATGCCACGCGTCACGGCAGGTGTTCCTGACGTACCCGTTCGGTCTGCTCGCGCCGGAAGGCCCGCAGCTTCCCGCGCAAATCGGGCCGCGAGCCTGCAAGGATGGCGACCGCCAGCAGCCCCGCGTTGGTGGCTCCGGCCCTGCCGATCGCGAGCGTCGCCACCGGCACGCCGCCGGGCATCTGGACGATCGACAGCAGCGAATCCAGCCCCTGCAGCGCGGCGCTCTGCACCGGAACACCCAGCACCGGGAGCGTGGTGTGCGCCGCCACCATGCCGGGCAGGTGCGCCGCGCCGCCGGCGCCGGCCACGATCACCTCGAGCCCGCGATCTTCGGCGGACGTCGCGAACTCGGCCATCCAGGCGGGCGTGCGGTGAGCCGAGACGATGTGGCGCTCGTGCGGGACGTCGAAGCGCTCGAGCACGTCGACGACGTGCTGCATCGTGTCCCAGTCGGACGACGACCCCATGATGACGGCAACGAGCGGCGGCATGTGAAGGCGGGCATTGTACCCCGCCCGGCGCGGGCCCACAGGGGCGGTGTAGAGTGGGGGCGTGAACCGTGGCTTCAGTGGCGCCGTGGCGGCGGCGCTTCTCGTGTTCGTGGCCGAGGGGGCGGCACAGTCGCCACTCGAGGTGCCCTACCGGCTCGTGCGCCTCGACAACGGCCTGAGCGTCATCCTCCATCAGGACCGCAGCGTGCCGGTGGTGTCGGTGAACGTGTGGTACCGGGTCGGTTCGGCCAACGAAGAGCCCGGGCGTACCGGGCTCGCGCATCTCTTCGAGCACCTGATGTTCGAGGGGTCGAAGCACGTGCCCACCGGCGAGTTCGACCGCCTGCTCGAAGCCGCAGGCGGCAGCAACAACGCCACGGCCGACAACGACCGGACCTTCTACTACGAAGACCTGCCGTCGAACGCCCTGGAGCTGGCGCTCTATCTCGAATCGGATCGCATGGGCTACCTGCTCGAGGGGCTCTCGCAGGAGACGCTCGACAACCAGCGGGACGTGGTCAAGAACGAACGCCGCCAGCGGTACGACGATGCGCCGTACGGGCGGGCGTGGCTGGAGCTCGATACGCTGCTGTTTCCCGCCGGCCACCCGTACAGCTGGTCCGGCATCGGCTCGATGGCCGACCTGTCGGCCACCACCTTCGAGGACGTGGCGCGCTTCTTCCGGACGTACTACGTCCCGAACAACGCCAGCGTGTCCGTCGCGGGCGACATCGACCTCGATGAAGCCGAACGGCTGGTCAGGAAGTGGTTCAGCGAGATCCCCCGTGGCACACCGGTTGAGCCGCTCTCGGTGAGCGAACCGGCACTCGATCGCGTCGTGCGGAAGACGCTCACCGACCGCGTGCAGATCCCCCGCCTGTTCCTGGCGTGGCTGACGCCGAAGGCGTTCGCAGCCGACGAGCCGGCCCTCGAAGTCGCGGCTGCCATCCTCGCCGACGGCAAGGGCTCGCGCCTGAATCAGGCGCTCGTGTACGGGCGGGAGCTGGCGCAGGACGTGTCGGCCTACCAGGACGGGCGGGCGCTGGCGGGCTCGTTCCAGGTGATCGCGACGGCGAAGCCGGGCGTGAGCCTCGACACGATCCAGGCGGCGATCGACCACGAGCTGGATCGCCTGCGCACCACGCCGCCCGATGCCGCCGAGCTCGCGCGCGTGATCAACGGGATCGAAGCCTCGTTCTACCGCGCGATGGAGCGCGTCGGCAGCTACCGGGGCAAGGCGCTCCAGCTCAACGCCTACTACAACGCGGTCGGCGAACCCGACTACTTCGCGGCCGACCTGGCCCGCTACAAGGCGGTGACGCCGGCAGCCGTCCAGGCGGCCGTGGCGCAGTACCTGAGCCGCGACCGGCGCGTGGAGTTGCAAGTCGTGCCGGAGGAGGGCAGGTGAAGGGAAGGCTGGTGCGTGATCTGGCCGGCGCTCTCATCGTCGTGACCATGGCGGCGGGTCCGGCCGTCGCGCAGCGGCCGGATCGCTCCGCACCGCCAGCCCCCGGCCCGGCTCCCTCGCTGCGTCTGCCGGTCATCGAGCAGCGCTCCCTGTCCAACGGTCTTCCGGTCTGGATCATCGAGTCGCACGAAGTCCCGCTCGTCCAGCTGAACCTGGTCTTCCGGTCCGGAAGCGGAGAGGACCCGGCCGGCCGCTACGGCGTCGCGAGCCTCACCGCCGACATGCTCGATGAGGGCGCGGGCGACCGGTCCGCGCTCGAGATTGCCGACGCGATCGACGGACTCGGCGCCGTGCTGACGACGGCCAGCACGTTCGACGCGTCCGCGATCCGCCTCAACGTCCCCGTCGCCCGCCTCGACGAGGCGCTGGCCGTCATGGCGGACGTCGCGCTCAGGCCGGCGTTTCCGGCGGCCGACCTCGAGCGCGTACGGAAGGACCGGTTGACGTCCCTTCTCCAGGTGCGTGATGAGCCCGCGTCGCTCGCGTCGATCGCGCTCGCGCGCGCCATCTACGGCCCGGACCACCGCTACGGCACGCCCGCCATGGGGACCCGGACGAGCATCGAGGCGCTCACCGCGGCCGACCTCCGGGCGTTTCACGCGACACACTACGTGCCGGCCAACGCCACGCTGCTCGTCGTGGGGGACGTGCGGCCCGACGCGATCCTGCCGCGACTCGAGCAGCGATTCGGCACCTGGGCCGGTGTTGCGCCGGAACGGACGCCGCTCGGGACAACCCGGGCAGATGCGCGCCGGATCGTGCTCATCGACGCGCCGGGAACGTCGCAGTCGCAGATCCGGATCGGTGCCGTCGGCGCGGCGCGTACGACACCCGATCGGGCCGCGATCGAGGTGGTGAACACGCTGCTCGGCGGCACCTTCACCTCGCGTCTCAACCAGAACCTGCGCGAAACGCACGGCTACTCGTACGGGGCCTACTCCGCGTTCGACCTGCGCCGGAGCCCGGGGCCGTTCATGGCGGCGGCGGGCGTGCAGACGGACAAGACCGCCGCCGCACTGACCGAGTTCTTCAGGGAGTTCACGGCGCTGGCGAAGCCGACGCCGGATGCCGAGCTGAAGCCGGCACGCGACTACCTGGCGCTCAGCTACCCGGCGGAGTTCGAAACGCTGACCGACCTGTCGCGGAGGCTGGAGGAGCTGGCGATCTACGAGCAGCCGGTCGACACGCTCGAGCAGTACGTGGAGCGGGTACAGGCGGTCACTCCCGGGACGGCTGCGCGAGCCGCCGCGACCTACATACGCCCGTCCACCTTCGTCATCGTGATCGTCGGCGACCGGGCGACCATCGAACCGGGCCTGCGGGCGCTCGACCTGGCACCCATTGCCACGTGGGAGGTGGGGCCGCTGCTGGAGGGCGCGTGATGCAGGTGGCGCTCTCCGCCCTGCTGGACTACTCGGACCACGAGCGCGCGAAGTGGCGGGCGTGGAGAGCGCAGACGATCTCGCGAGAGCGGCTGGCCCTGCACTGCGTGCTGCACGAGATCCGCCATTTCGCCCAGATCGCGCTGGCCGCGCGGCTGGCTGGCTCGCCGCCGCCCGGCGAACACGACCTGTTCTTCTACCCAGAAGGGAAGCCCTGACGCTGGAGCGCCGCCGTGGACACCTACTATCACCCGAAGGATCTGGCGAAGTTCGGCGAGATCGGCGAAGACGCGCCGGAGCTGTGGCAGAAGTTCAGCGAGTGGTACGGCGCGGTGTTCAAGGAGGGCGCGCTCTCCGAGCGGGAGAAGGCGCTCATCGCGCTGGCGGTCGCGCACGCGGTCCAGTGTCCCTACTGCATCGACGCATACACGACCGCGTCCCTGGAGAAGGGGTCGACGCCCGAGCAGATGACCGAAGCAGTCCACGTCGCGGCGGCGATCCGCGGCGGCGCCTCGCTCGTCCACGGCGTGCAGATGCGCAATCGGATCGAGAAGATCTCGATGTAGTGCTCATGGCGCTCCTGACACTGCTGAACTCGCGCAGTCCCCTCGCCGATCCGGTCGAGCAGCGGGCGATGCTCGCGCGGCTGGCGCTGGCGCGGACGTTCGGAGGGGCGGTGTCGGCGACCGGCCGGGGCCCGCTGCTGGCGTCGGATGTGTCGGTCCTCCAGATGAACGTCGGCAAGCGGTGCAACCAGGCGTGCCGCCACTGCCACGTGGACGCCGGCCCGGATCGCCCGGAGGTCATGCCGCCGGAGGTCGTGAACGCCTGCCTCCGGTTCCTGGAGACGAGCCGCGTGGACACGCTGGACGTGACCGGCGGGGCCCCGGAGCTGCACCCGCTTTTCCGCGACATCGTCACGCGCGCACGCGCCGCCGGGCGCCACGTCATCGACCGCTGCAACCTCACGATCGCGACGCTGCCCAGCTACGCGGACCTGCCGGAGTTCCTGGCTGCGCACCAGGTCGAGGTGATCGCCTCGCTGCCGTCGTTCGCCGCGCGCCAGACCGACGCCCAGCGCGGGGCGGGCGTCTTCGAGTCGTCGATCGCGGCGCTCCGGCGCTTCAACCGGCTGGGCTACGGTGTGGAAGGCTCCGGCCTGACGCTGAACCTCGTCACCAATCCGGTCGGGGCGTTCCTGCCCGGCTCGCAGCAGGCGCTCGAAGCCGACTGGCGGCGCGAGCTGGCCCGCCGATACGGCGTCACCTTCTCCCGCCTGTTCACGATCACGAACATGCCGATCAGCCGGTATCTGCAGTATCTGGTGGACTCCGGGAACCTCCAGGGCTACATGGATCGGCTCGTGACGGCGTTCAACCCCGCGACGGTTGACGGGCTGATGTGCCGCTTCACGCTGTCGGTCGGCTGGGACGGCCGGTTGTACGACTGCGACTTCAACCAGATGCTCGATCTGGGGACGCGGGCCGCCACGCCGCACACGATCTTCGAGGCCACGACCGCTGCCCTGGCCGGCCGGCCGATCGCCACTGGGCCGCACTGCTTCGGCTGCACCGCCGGCAACGGGTCGAGTTGCGGCGGCGCGGTTGGCTGAAGCATTGAAGATTGGAGATTAGGGATTGGCGATTGCATTGGCGATTGGGGATTGGCGATTGCATTGACGATTGCATTGACGATTGGCGATTGGCGCCAGCGGGCTGACGAGGACCGGCAGCAGCGCCGTTTGACGGCGACGGTTGAGGTTGAGAGCCCGATCCAGGACCACCCCCGCCAATCCCAAACATTCAATCAACAATCATCAATCCGCAATGCAATCCCCAATCCCCAATCTCCAATGTTATTGACGTGATCTTCAGAATCTTGATCTCTTCCCGCCTCTGAAAGCGTATACTCGGCCCGCCTCACGAGAGAGGCTGTATCCGTGAACAGGTATTCTGTTCGGCCCATCCGGCGGCGTCCCCCGGCAGCTCCGGCCTTCCGTGCCGGAACCGCCCGCTCCGGGTCTGGCTCGTCGCCAGACGTGTTCCCACAACCGGCTGTACATCTTGCCAGTGGAGGAGGTGCCATGTTTCGCGTCACCGTCATCGGCGTCCTTGCAGCAGCGTTGCTGATGCCCGTTCGTGCGGCAGCCCAGGAAACCACCGGCGCCATTGCCGGCGTCGTGCAGGATGCGACCGGCGCCGTGCTCCCGGGTGTGACCGTGGAAGCCTCGAGCCCGGCGTTGATCGAGGGCGTGCGCACGGCCGTGACCGACGGCCAGGGCCGCTACAGCATCGTGGCGCTGCGCCCCGGTGCGTATGTCGTGACCTTCACCCTGTCCGGGTTCAGCGTCGTCCGGCGGGAAGGGATCAGCCTGGTCAGCGGGTTCACGGCGAACGTGAACGCGCAGCTGCGGGTCGGGGGGCTCGAGGAGACGATCGTCGTCTCAGGGGCGAGCCCGCTGATCGACGTCAGCCAGGCCCGCCAGCAGACGCTGCTGTCGCGCGACGTCCTGGACAGCACGCCGCAGTCCCTGTCGCTGTACGGGGGCGCCGCGCTCACGCCGGCCCTCAACGCCGTGACGACCGGCGGGAACTTCCAGGACGTCGGCGGGAACCAGGCCGACAGCCCGATCCGGCTCACCGCGCACGGCAGCCGCCCGGACAACGGCGCGGTCAGCATCGACGGCATGCGGCAGACGATCGGCTTCCTCAACGGGGGGTGGCGCATCTTTTTCGTGAACACGGCCACGGTCGAAGAGGTCAACGTGGAGGCGAGCGGGATGGGCGTCGACAGCGCGACCTCCGGCGTCCAGACCAGCTACATCCCGCGAGAGGGCGGGAACGACTTCTCGGGCAACGCCGGGTGGGCATGGACGAACGGCGACCTGCAGTCGAACAACATCACGCCGGAGCTGATCGGCCGGGGCCTGCGGAAGGATGCGAACGCGCAGGTCAAGCGCATCTGGGACTACTCGGGATCCCTCGGCGGTCCCATTGCGAGAGACCGCCTCTGGTTCTACGCGTCGCACCGCAACTGGGGGGCCGAGGAGTTCATCGCCGACCGGTTCGACAACCTGACGCAGGACACGCTCTTCTACACGCCAGACTTCAGCAGCCCGTCGTTCAAGGAGATGTACGCACGGGACACGACGCTCCGGCTGACGGGCAGCCTCGGGCAGCACAAGCTCAGCTTCGCGACGAGCCACCAGAACAACTGTCACTGCCGGTACACCCTCCCCGGGGGCAACCTGGCCCCGGAGGCGGCCAACATCCAGATCTACGACCCCGTGTACCTGAACCAGGTGAAGTGGACGTTCCCCGCCACGAACCGCCTGCTGCTGATCGCGGGGCTCACCTACTCGCGCAACTCCGTGCAGTTCCTGCCCGCCAACAAGAAGATCAACCCGCTCCGCGACATCAACGTCACGGAGCTGTCCACCGGGTTCCAGTGGGGATCGAGGCCCGGTGGCTTCTCCGGACCCGGCGAGCGCCAGCACATGGACCAGTTCAACGGCACGGCCACCATGAGCTACGTGACCGGGACGCACAACTTCAAGGTCGGCGCGTTCTGGATGCAGCACATCATGGACCTGACCACGGAGCTGCATCCACCGCTCCCGGTGAGTTATCAGTTCCTCAACGGCAGGCCGGTGCAGGTGAGGCTGCACGCGTCGCCGTCCACCAACAGCCAGCGCGCCTGGGACATCGGCTTCTACGCGGAGGACTCCTGGGCGTTCGATCGGGCGACGCTCAGCCTGGGCCTCCGGTACGACCAGATCAAGGGCTGGTACGACGACCAGACGCGCCCGGCGGGGGTCTTCGTTCCGGAGATCCGCATCACCGGTCAG
The DNA here is from genome assembly GCA_016871255.1 of Acidimicrobiia bacterium. GTDB lineage: Bacteria > Acidobacteriota > Vicinamibacteria > Vicinamibacterales > UBA2999 > VFZH01. Next base: position 25,002 of record VFZH01000033.1, read on the forward strand.
GACGGCCTGCCGGACTGGTGGAACCTGCAGCCGCGGATCGGGATCGCGTTCGACGTCTTCGGCAACGGCAGGACGGCGCTGAAAGCGTCGCACGGCCGGTTCGGCGAGGGGATGGGTGTGGCGATCGCGAACACGGTCAACCCGGCGAACTCGATCGTGACGGCCACGAACCGTGTTTGGAACGACGCCAACGGCAACTTCGTGCCCGACTGCGTCCTGACCAACTTCACCGCCAACGGCGAGTGCGGGGCGATCCAGGATCCGGGCTTCGGCACCTCCCGCCCGTTCCTCCGGTTCGATGAGGATCTGCTGGAGGGTTCCGACGGCCGGACGTCGGAGTGGCACACGATCGTGGGCGTCCAGCACGAGCTGGCGCCGCGCACGTCGATCGGCGCCACCTACATCCGCCGCTCGTACTTCAACTTCCGCCTCAACGACAACCTCAACGCCGGCCCTTCGGACTATCGGCCGTACTGCGTGCGGGCGCCGCAGCATCGCGATCTCCCGGGCGGCGGCGGGGAACAGATCTGCGGGCTGTTCGACATCAGCGCGGCCGCCCTGTTCGCCGGGTCGAACCTCGTCGGGCGCAAGGCGAGCGACTTCGGCGACCAGAGCGAAGTGTCCCAGTTCATCGACGTGAACCTGTCGACGCGGTTCGGGGACGGGGCTTTCCTCGCCGGCGGCATCAGCACCGGCCGGACGGTGACCGACGTCTGCGACGTGCGGCCCAAGGTGGACTCGCCGGACGAGCGCTTCTGCCGCGAGGTGAACCCGTTCGCCGGGCAGATGAACGTCAAGTTCTCCTGGTCGTACCCGCTGCCCTGGGATCTGGCGTTCAGCGGCGTCTTCCAGAACCTGTCCGGCGTCGAGCGTCAGGGCGTCTTCCAGGCGACGAACGCGCACGTCACCCAGGGTGGTCCGCTGACGCTGGGACGGAGCCTGACGAACGTCCAGGTCCTGGAGCGGTACACCGACCGGGAAGCCCGCCTCACGCAGCTCGACCTGCGCGTGACGAGGCTCTTCCAGGTCGGGAGATTCCGCGTCCGCGGAAACTTCGACGTCTACAACGTGACCAACTCGAACACCATCCTGAACGTCACCAGCTCCATCGGTCCGACGTGGCTGACGCCGCTCAACATCATGGCGGGGCGGCTGGTGAAGTTCAGCGCGCAGATGAACTTCTAGGGCATTGACGATTGGGGATTGACGACTGGTGAGTGCATTCGCGATTGACGATTGCTGATTGCGTCATCGCGGGACACTCGTAGCGGGACGCCGGGGGTCGATGCAGGAAACGCTCGACGCCCGGCGCTTCCCCTGAAAGGAACACCGTGATCCGACACACCCCTCTGCTCGCTCGCCTCGGCCGTGCCGTCACGGGAGCCTCTGTCGTGGGGGCTCTCGTCCTGATGGCGCCGCAGGGACCGGCTGCCGCTGCGGCCGGCCGGCAAGAGGCCGTCACGTTCTCGAAGCACATCGCGCCGCTCCTGCAGCGGAGCTGCCAGAAGTGCCACCGGCCGGGATCGATCGCCCCGATGTCGCTGCTCACGTGGGAGGACGCCCGTCCGTACGCCCGCGCGATGAAGTTCAAGACGTCGCTGGGGCCCAAACCGGGGGTCATGCCTCCCTGGTTCATCGAGAAGAACGTCGGCATCCAGGAGTTCAAGAACGATCCGTCGCTCAGCGACGAGGAGATCGCGCTGATCGCCGCCTGGGCGGACGGCGGTGCGCCTGAGGGCAACCCGGCCGACCTGCCGCCACCCATCACCTGGTCGGACGGCACGGCCTGGGAAATCGGGGAGCCCGACCTGGTCGTCAAGTCGCCGACGTTCTCGATCGCGCCCTCCGCCCCCGACTGGTTCGGCGACATCGGGTCGGTGCCCACGGGGATCAACGAGGATCGGTACATCGCGGCGTACCAGATCCGGGAGATCAACAACTCCCGCGACCAGCCGCAGGTCGTGGAGACGGCCGCCAAGAACACGGCCGGATCCTTCGTGATGCACCACGCCACGGTCACGACCATCGCCCCGAACGGCACGCCGATGCTGGCCGGGTGCTGCAACGTCCACGAAGTGGGGCGCAACGCCGAGTTCTTCGATCCCGACGCCGGGAAGCTGATCGAAGCCGGATCGCGGCTGGCCTTCTCCAACAGCCACATCCACGCCAACGGCAGGGAGACAACGGGGTACCTCGAGGTCGGCTTCAAGTTCCATCCGCGGGGCTACAAGCCGGCGGCCCAGTCCCGCAACCTGTTCATCGGCACCTCGCCCGAGCTGATCGACATCCCGGGGATGGCGTCCAACGTCCGGCACGAGGCGCTCTACACGCTGCGGGAGAACATGAAGCTCACCGTGTTCGAGCCGCACATGCACGCCCCCGGCGTGCGGATGTGCGTGGAGGCGATCTACGGCGAAGAGGTCCAGACGCTCAACTGCGCCGGCTACGAACACAGTTGGGTGCTGGCCTACACCTACGCCGCCGACGCCCAGCCGCTTCTGCCGAGGGGCACGATCCTGCGCACCATCGGCTACATGGACAACTCGCCGAAGAACCCGAACGTGGCCGACCCGCGCAACTGGACCGGCGCCGGCCACCGTTCGATCGACATGATGAACATCGCGCTGTGGCAGGGCATCGCCCTGACGGACGAGCAGTTCCATGAGGCGCTGGAGGAGCGCCGGCAGAAGCTGGCGGTGAAGGAGGGCGGCAGGGTCGTCGGATGCCCGCTGTGCGGCCCGGGACAGAAGCTGCCGGCCCTGGCAGGCGCCGAACAGCCGCGGCCCTCCGGGGGGCAGTAGCGTCATGCCTCGACCGCGCAGGCCGGCCTGGCCGGCGCCGGCGACGATCGGTGTCCTGCTCGTCGCCGCGGGCGCCTGGCTCGCGGGTCCCTCCGACGCCCAGGAGCGGTACTCGTTCGCGACCGGTCAGAACATCGCGCCGGTGTACGAGGGGTGGGAAAAGAACCCCGACGGGTCCTTCACCCTCGTCTTCGGCTACTTCAACCGGAACTGGGAGGAGGAGATCGACATCCCGCCCGGTCCGGACAACGCCCTCGAGCCCGGCGGGCCCGATCGGGGACAACCGACGCGCTTCCTGCCGCGCCGGAACCGGTTCGTGTTCCGCGTGCGCGTGCCGGCCGACTTCGGCAAGCAGGAGGTCGTGTGGACGCTGACCAGCAACGGCAGGACCGAGCGCGCGTACGGGACGTTGATCCCCGAGTACTTCATCGACCACCTGATCATCATGGCCAACAACGGCCTGGGCACGGGGCTCAACGAGAAGCTGCAGGCCAACAAGGCACCGCTGTTGAGCATCGAAGGAGACGCCACCAGGAAGGCGCGGGTCGGTCAGCCCGTCTCGCTCGTCGCGCTCGCTTCGGATGACGGCGTGCCGCCTCCCCGAGCGCTGCCGCCGTCCAATCCCGGAACCCCGAGCGCGATCACCGTCGGCGGCGCCAGCGGCCTCAGGGTCTCCTGGTTCGTCTACCGCGGGGCCGGCCCGGTGACCTTCGACCCGCCGCAGGCCAAGGTCTGGACCGACACCAGGGAAGGCGCCAACTCCCCGTACGCCCCCGGGTGGAAGGTGCCCGCGCCTCCAGCCGACGGGAAGTGGACCGTGCAGGCCACGTTCACGGAGCCGGGCACCTACGTGCTCCGGTGCCTGGCGCACGACGGCGGGCTGATGACCACAAGGGACGTGACGGTGAGCATTGCGGATTAGCGATTGGGGATTGATGATTGCATTGGCGATTGGCGATTGGTGATTGACGATTGGGGATTGGGGATTGGGGATTGCATTGACGATTCCGGAGCGGGGAGTGCGGCACCGTGGCCGTCAGCTCGTCAATCGTCAATCGCCAATCGTCAATCGCCAATCGCCAATCGCCAATCGCCAATCGCAGCGTTCAGCAGACCTTCCGTAGGGAAAGGGCAGTCCGGGTTCGTCTTGGCGGTGCTGCCCATCGCGCCTCAACTTCAGTCGTTGGCGATATCGGTCCCATAGCCGCGGCGTTTTTCGGGCGTTGGCCGGCGGGCAATGTGACGTTCTGGCGGCAACCACGTGTCAGCCTACGAAAGGGACCGTTCATGTCTGAAGATGAATCTTCGGATCCTGGCAAGCAGCTCAACGCGGTCTTCGGTACGGCCGTCGACGGAGTCATCACGGTCGACTCGCGTGGGGTGATCCGATCGTTCAATTCCGAAGCCGAACGGATCTTCGGCTACACGGCCCGGGAGGTTATCGGGAAGAACGTCAGCCTCCTCGCTCCCGAGCCTGATCGCTCGCGCCACGACGACTACGTCCGTCGCTATCTGGCCACCGGAGAGCGCCGGATCATCGGCATCGGCCGCGAGGTCGAGGGGCTCCGCAAGGACGGTACGCGCGTCCCGATCGAGCTGGAGGTCGACCTCCAGCTCGTGGAAGGTGAAGAAGCACCGCATTTCGTGGCGTTCGTGCGCGACCTCACCAGACGCAAGGAGGTGGAAGCCAACCTGCAGACGTCGAGAGTCAACCTCCGAGACATGGCCACGGCGCGGAACGCTCAGTTCGAGGCAAGCGAGCTGGGTTTTCACGATCTGTTCGAGTTCTCACCTGACGCCCTCGTCACGTCGAACGAGCAGGGCGCCATCACGCTCGTGAACCAACAGGCCGAGCGGCTTTTCGGGTGGACGCGGGCAGAGTTGGTCGGCCAGCCGGTGGAGGTGCTGGTGCCGCGGCACCAGCGGGAAGGCCACCCGGCGCTACGCCAGCGGTACCTGCAGAACCCCGTGGCCCGGCCGATGGGAACGATTCTGAACGCGGTGCGCAAGGACGGCAGCGAGTTTCCCGTCGAGGTCAGTCTCAGCCCGGTCGACACGGGGGGGGCCGCGGGGTCATCGTGGCAGCCGTGCGCGACATGACCGCGCAGCGCCGGTTGGAGGAGGGTCTGCGCAGGAGCGAGGAACGATATCGGATGATGGTGGAGGGGACCTCCGAAATTTTCTCTTCAAGGTGACGACGTGGGACGATCCCTTGAAAGGAAAAGTGGACTTCTTGAGTCCGAGAGTGCACCACGCCACCGGGCACCACGCTGAGGAGTTTCGTCGCGAGCACGGGCTGGGGACTAGCTTGATGCATCCGGACGACTTTCCGGCGTACGCGGAGGCTACGCGTGCCGCGGTGTTCGAGCGCAAGACCGTCACGCGCCTCTATCGCATCCAGCACACCGATGGGAAGTACCGGTGGATAACAGACACGATCGAGCCCATCGTGGATTTACGGGGCGATGCGATCGGGTATGGGGGCGTGGCGCGCGATGTCACGGAGCAGCGCCAGTTGGAAGCCCAGTTGCAGCAGAGCCAGAAGATGGAGAGCGTCGGCCGGCTCGCGGGGGGCATCGCCCACGATTTCAACAATCTGCTGACGGTCATTCTCGGGATGGCCGACTTCGCCAGCGCACGAGTGATAGAGGGCGACCCGTTGAAGGAGGAATTGCAGGAGATCTGTCGCGCCGGCGAACGGGCCGCCGCGCTGACACGGCAGCTGCTGGCCTTCAGCCGCCGGCAGGTCCTGCAGCCGAAGATCCTGAACCTGAACACCGTGCTGAACGACATGTTGAGCCTGCTCCAGCGGCTGCTCCGCGAGGACATCAACGTGGTGTTCGTGCCCGGAACCGACCTGAGCTCGGTGAGGGCCGATCCTGGACAGATCGAGCAGGTGACGGTGAACCTCGCCGTCAATGCCCGCGATGCCATGCCCACCGGTGGGACACTGACCATCGAAACGCGGGACGTCATGCTCGACGAGGCCTATGCCGAGGCGCACCCGGGGGTACAACCAGGGA
>VFZH01000034.1 GCA_016871255.1 Acidimicrobiia bacterium
TGACACCCCGTGCGCAGGCGGTACACAATCGCGGCCAGCACCACCCGGTCCGGCACGCGGGGCCGCCCGCCCCATGGTCGCGGCGGCGGCACGGGCAACACCGGCTCGACTTGCATCCATAACGCATGGGGCACATCGGCGAACTTGGCTTCCATGCCCCCGCATCAGATCACAGATGATCCGACGACTCAACAGGTTTTAGGATCGGCTCTTATTCCGGCCAGGGCCCTTAGCGGGCCCGGGTCCGCTGCATGTCCTCCGCGATCCACTCGTAGGTCCGGCGCATGCCGTCTTCGAGCCGCGTGGACGGTTTCCACCCCAGGCGTTCCAGGATGAGCGTGTTGTCGCTGTTGCGGCCGCGCACCCCCTTCGGCGCGTCGAGCCGGTAGCGCCGCTTGAGCGTGACGCCGGCGATCCGCTCGACGATGCTCACCAGCTCGTTGATCGTGACCAGCTCGTCGCTGCCGATGTTGATCGGGTCAGCCACGTCCGAAGCCATCAGGCTCAGCGTGCCGTGCACGCAGTCGTCGATGTACGTGAAGCTGCGCGTCTGCCCGCCGTCGCCCCAGATCTCGATCTCGTGCCGGCCCGATCGGACGGCTTCGAGGACCTTGCGGCACACCGCGGCCGGCGCCTTCTCGCGGCCCCCGTCCCAGGTGCCGTTCGGCCCGTACACGTTGTGGTACCGCGCGATTCGGGTGAGCAGTCCGAAGTCTTCGGTGAAGTGCCGGCACAACCGCTCGCTGAACAGCTTCTCCCACCCGTAGCCGTCCTCGGGCATGGCCGGATAGGCGTCCGCCTCGCGCAGCGGGGTGACCTCGGGTGTCGTCTGCTTGTCCGCCGCGTACACGCACGCCGACGAGGAGTAGAAGTAGCGCTCGACCCCGTGATCGCGGGCGGCCATCAGCATGTGCGTGTTGATGAGCACCGACAGCATGCACTCGGCCTTGTGCAGCTCGATGAAGCCCATGCCGCCCATGTCCGAGGCAAGGTTGAACACGTAACGCGCCCCGTCGGCCGCCTCCAGGCAGGCTTCCCGCCTCGACAGATCGAGCTGGCGGTTGTCCACGTCGTCGAACCGCTGGAACCAGTCGCCGGCCGGCTTGACGTCAACGGCGCGGATCCGGCGGTGGCCGCGCCGGCGCAGACCGGCGATCAGGTGGCCGCCGATGAAGCCGCCGGCGCCGGTGACGAGGACGAGGTCCGAGGTGTGCATGGGGTTCATTAAACCCGAAATCCCAAAACCCGAATCCCAAGCCAAATCACCAATAACCAAGTCCCACAATGCAATCTCCAATCCCCAATCCCCAATCTCCAATGTTCTACTTTCCATCGTCCCTGCCGGTACAATGTCGGCCCGCATGTCCAGGGCTCCCGGTGGCGATCTGATCGCGGCGTTCCGACGGATGCGCGTGGGGGTGGTCGGCGACCTGTACATTGACGAGTACGTGCAGGGGCGGCTCGTGGGTGTGTCGCCGGAGATGCCCGTGCCACGGCTGGCCGAATGCACCCGCACGCATCAGCTCGGCGCGGCCGGCAACGTGGCGGCCAGCTTCGCCGCCATGGGTGCCACGGTGTCGATGTTCGCGGTCATCGGACAGGACGCCGAGGGCGATCGGGCACGGGCGCTGCTCGGTGACGCGGGGATCGATGCCTCCGGCCTGCAGCAGGATGCCGGCCGGGTGACCGGCACGTTCACCAGGTTCCTGGCCGGCCCCGGGCGGCACTACCTCCGCCTCGATCGCGAGAACCGGCAGCCGATCGGGGTGCGCCTCCGCGCGCGCCTCCTCGAGCGGATCGCCGGCCGGCTCCACGACCTCGACCTGCTCTACCTGTCCGACTACGACGAGACGCCGGAGCGAAGCGGGTGCGTGAGCCCTGATCTCGTGCGCGCGCTGGTGGCTGCCGCGGGGGACCGTGGCCTCCCGGTGGCGGCATCGTCGCGCCTGGCGCCGGCCGTGTTCGCCGGGACGACGTACCTGTTCTGCAACCGGGCGGAAGCGCGGGGGCTGGGATGGGCGCCACCCGAGCCGCTGGGCGCCTGGATGACCGTCACGCGGGAGGCTCTCGGTGTGAGCCTGCTCGTGGTCACCGAAGGCGAGGCGGGGCTGACCTGGACAGCCGGCGACGACAGCGGGACCGTGCCCGCCGTCCCGGCCGCCGTGGTCGATCCGTGTGGTGCGGGCGACGCGCTGGCCGCGGTCATGGCGCTTGCGCTGGCGAGCGGTTCCGCGCCCGGGCACGCCGCGCGGCTGGGAGCACGGGCGGCGGCAGTCGCAATCGGTCGCGCGGGTACCGTGCCGGTGACCTGGCAGGACCTGCAGGCGTCGTTGGCCGTCCCTTCCGGCGACACGGCGGAATCGGCCGCCGCGCGAGCGCCGGGGGTGACGCCGACGGCCGTGCGCCACCCGAAGTTCGTGCCGATGGCGGAGATGGCCGATCGCCTCGCGCCGTTCAGAGGATCCGCGCGGATCGTGTTCACCAACGGCTGCTTCGATCTGCTGCACGCCGGGCACGTGGCCCTGCTCGAGGCCGCGCGCCGCGAAGGCGACCTGCTGGTCGTCGGGATCAACAGCGACAGGTCCACGCGGGCGAACAAGGGCCCCGGCCGCCCGGTGCTGCCGGAGGAGGACCGCGTCGCGATCCTGACGGCGCTCGAAGCGGTGGACCTCGTCACGGTCTTCGACGAGCTGACGCCGATCCGGCTCATCCGGCAGATCGGGCCCGACGTGCTCGTGAAGGGCGGCGACTACACGGAAGACGAGGTCGTGGGCCGCGACCTCGTGGAAGCCGCCGGCGGGCGTGTGGTCGTGTTCCCCTACCAGCGCGGCTGGAACACCCGCACGCTGATCCAGTCGCTGCGCACGGCCTCGGACGGCACCCGCGCGGGATGAGATCCTGGGAGCGCGATCTCGACGCGCACCTGGCCGTGCTCCGGCGCTTCGTCGAGCTGACCGATCTGCCGGCCGGCGAGCGGCGGGTGCTGGTGTCGGAGCTGGAGCGGTACATCCGCCTGCGGCTCGGCCGGGCCATCTGGATGGAGCCCGACGTCACGCGTTTTCACACGGAGTGGTACCGCGAGTTCTACCGCATCATCGGCGTGACCGACCCGTTCCTGGGCATCAAGGCGGACGCGACCCAGGTGGCAACCGCGCTGGTGTCGCGTCTCTCGCCCCGGTCGCTGCGCTCGGCCGTGCTGGCCTCCATTCTCGCCAACCGGCTCGACCACGGCGCACCCGAACCGTGCACCGACCTCGATCCGGCGGAGGCCGGCACGCTCGCCTCGCGGCTCTTCGTGGACGATTTCGCGGCACTCGAGACGGCGGTGCGAACGGCGGGGCACGTCGCGTACCTCGCGGACAACGCCGGGGAGATCGTCGTGGACCTCGTGGTCATCCGGCGCATCCTGGACGCGAACCCGCGCTGCCAGGTCTCGATCGCCGCGAAGCAGTCGCCGATGATCAACGATGTGACCGTGGAGGAGGTACGTGCCCTGCAGCTTCCGGAGGGTGTGGAGGTGTGCTCGACCGGCAGCAACTGCTTCGGCGCGCCCGAAGACGAAGTGTCGGTGGAGTTCCGCCAGATGCTCCGTCGCGCCGACCTGATCGTGGCGAAGGGGCACGCGTACCTGGAGTTCTGGAGCCGGTACGACGAACCGAAGCTGTTCAACCTGGCCTACACGAAGTTCCCGGTCGTGGACGGGTCGGCCGGCGTGATCCCGGCCGGTGTGCCGGTCATCATCGGGGGACGCCGCGGCCGGGGCGCGCGCCGCTACGCGTACGACGGCCCGGTCGGGGCATGACCGGCGAGCCCCACTGACATGAGCCCCGAGCAGGCCGCCCGCACGCGCGACGCGCTGGCACGAACCCTGGCCGCGCAGCAGGGACTGCTGGTGGCGCAGCCGGCCATCGTCCGGCGCGGGTCCTACAGCGGCCGCGGGCTGCTCGGCGACAACGAATCGTTCACGATCGGCGATCTGGACGACCGCGGGTACCTGGCGGTGGAGTGGTGGATCATGTCGGCGGTGGCGGCTGCAAACCCGGAGCCGCGTCCCGGCGAGGGGCTGACGGGCCTCGAACTCGACGATGGCCGCCACGTGCCGCTGCCCGACGCCCTGGCGGCCTGCGGGCGCGACCTGCTGGGCGACGGCGTGGCGCGGTGGCCGCTCATCAAGCTGCTCGACGTCGGCGGCGCCCCCGTCATGCCGGACTTCAGCGCGACCGCCGAATCGCCCCCGATTCCCGCACACGTACACGCCGGAGAGATCGTCAACGGGTACCCCGTCGGCCCGGGCAAGGTCGAGGCGTACTGCTTCCCGCCCGTGGACGTGCCTCCGTACTCCCGGACGCTGTCGAACGTGGTCACGCGGCTCGGGCTCAGGCCGGGCACCACGCGCGAGCAGTGCACGGCGGCGCTCGCCGCGTTCGGCACGTCGGACGCGGTCTACGGGCTGCTGAACGAGTTTCCGGCCACCCCGTACGACGGCTGGACTGTGCCAGCCGGGGTGCTGCACGCGCCGGGGCCCTGGCCGACGATCGAAGTGCAGACGCCGCAGGACGACTTCAACTTCGCCGCGTGGCGGCTGGGCGAGCGGCTGGACGAGGCCGCGCGCCGGCAGGAGCTGCAGCGGATGGTGCTGCGCGGGCTGCCGGACGTCGAGGCGTTCGTCGCCCGCCTGCTGGACTGGGAGACGACCACCGCCGTCGATTTCGAAGCCCGGTTCCGCCGCCCGGCCGTGGTGCTGGACGAGGGGCGCTGGGGGCGCCGGCTGCGCACCTTCTTCGATCCGTTCGACGGCGAGGCGCTGGAGGTGCGGCCGGGCGAGGGCTGGTCGTCCGGCGCCGATCCGCGGCCCCGCGCGCTGGTCGTGTGGAGCGGGTCGGGAACCGTGAACGGCCTGCGGGTGGACGCCGCCGGATGCCGCGAGCTGCTCGCCGTCGCCGGCGCGTCGCTCGACGTGCGGAACGACGGTGACACCACGCTGATGGTGTTCGCGTTCTTCCCCATGACGCGGCCCCAGGCCAGCTGACACTGGCCGCGACGAGTGCGAGGGTGGAAGACCATGACCGGTGACACCTGTGGGGGCCGGCTTCAGCCGGCCCGATCCGCACGAGCATGAGTCGCCGCGTGTCTCCGCGCGCCGTCGTTGCAGCCCTCGTTGGCGTGCTGCTGTTCGTCTGGTCGTGGCTGTACCGCTACAACGACACCGAGGGCGGGGCCATGGGGCTGCTGAACGACCACTTCTTCTACGTCGTCCGCGGCTGGCAGATGCTCTACGGCGACCTGCCCGATCGCGACTTCGTCGATCCCGGGGCGCCGTTGACCTTTGCCGTGTCGGCGGCGGCGCAGCTGTGGCTGGGGCGGGGCGTGTGGTCGGAGATCGTCGTGTCGGTGACGGCGCTGTCGATCGCCACCACGCTGGTGTTCGCCCTGGCGCGCCGGGCGACCGGCTCCACGGTCCTGGGGTTCGGCGCCGCGGTCTTCCAGGCGGTGCTGCAGACCCGCTACTACAACTACCCGAAGGTGCTGGTCTACGCGGTGGCGCTGCCCGTGCTCTGGGCGCACATCGATCGCCCCTCGGCGCGCACGCGCGCCGCCCTTGCCGTCATCAGCGTCGTGGCCCTGCTGTTCCGGCACGACCACGGCCTGTTCGTGGGGCTGGCCTCCCTCGCCGCCTGCGGGCTCGCCGCCGTGCCCTGGCGCGAGCGGGTCCGGCACGCCGCGATCTACTCGGCGCTCGTGCTGCTTCTCTCCTTACCCTACCTGGGGTACCTGCAGGCGCACGGGGGCATCGTCGCGCACGTGGAGACGGCCAACTCGTGGTCCGTGCGCGACCGCGCGCGGGCGCCGCTCGAGGTGCCGATGTTCACGCTGGCGCCTGGCGCCGACGACGAAGTCGTGCGCGCCGACGAGGCGGACTGGTGGCAACGGGGCGTGTTCGTGCACGCCCTGCGGAACTACGAGCCGTGGCTGTTCTGGCTGATCGTGACACTGCCGGTGACGGCGCTCGTGGTGGTGGCCCGGATGCGCCCGCTGCGAACCGACTGGCCTCACGCACGCGAGAAGATCGCGGTGACCGCAGGCCTGGGCCTGGTTCTGATTGCCGGGTTCATCCGTGGCAACCTGTCCGTGAGGTTCGGCGACGTCTCGATCACCACGGCGGTCGTCGCCGCGTGGCTGCTGGGGACGGCGTGGATCGTCGTCCGGCACGGGCGCCATCCCGTCACGCGGGTGGCGACCGGGGTGGTGGCGCTGGCGGCGCTGGCCGGCACGCTGTTCATCCTCTACCCGGGCACCAGGGAGCGGCTGGGGCAGGCGAACATGGTCGAGAAGCCGATCGAGGGCGCGCTGGAGCGCTTCGAGCTCGTCAGCGGCCGGCTCGACACCTGGCCGCTCGAGTCCTGGTCGTCACCCGACGCCCCGGGGGCCGTGCGGCTCGCCTACTACCTCCGTGAGTGTACCGAGCCGTCCGACCGGGTCTTCCTGGGCCTGTACCTCCCGGAGGTGCCGGCGCTCGCGCAGCGGGCGTTCGCCGGTGGCCACGGCGACCTGCGGCCGGGCTTCTTCGGCACCGAGCGCGAGCAGCGCCAGACCGTGGCGCGTCTCGACGCGCAGCGTGTGCCGCTGGCGTTCCTGCCGGAAGGCGACAGCTACGATCGGTTCCAGCGGGGGCTTCCACGGGTGGCCGACCACTTCGCCACGCGCTACCGGGATCTCGGCGAACAGGATGCGGGTGACGGTGTCAGGTTCCGCCTGTTTGCCGACAAGGCGCGCGCGGCACCGGGCACGTTCCGGGACACGGGGTGGCCGTGCTACCGGGGAGAAATACGGCATTGATGTCATGATTGGCCCATGCTGTCCTCGCTCCTGAGGCGCCTCGGGCTCTGGCTGCTCCCGCTGTTCCAGCCTACGCGGGAAGAGGACCAGCGCGCGCGGGATCGGGTGACCGAATCGCTGCGCGGACAGGCCCGGGCGCTCGACGTGCAGCAGCGCCGGGTGGAGGCGCTGCAGCAGAACGTCCGCGAGCTGACCGAGGCGGTGCACGGAACGGCACGGGCGGTGGTCGACGGGCTGGATCGCCAGTCGAAGGCGATGGACGCGGCGGAACGCTCCCTGGGCGAGAAACAGGGCGAGCAGACCCGGCGGCTGCGGACGACGCTGTCGCGCCACAGTGCGTTCCTCAAGGGCGTGCTGGGCGCCACGCGCTACGTGTCGGAGAAGACGGTCGCCCGGCAGCAGGTGGAGGAACGGCTGGCCCGCATCGCTGCCGGCGGCCGGCCGCTTCTGATCGGGCCATGGACCGGCGAGGTCGGCTTCGAGCTGCTCTACTGGATTCCGTTCGTCCGGTGGTTCGTCGAGCGTTATTCGGTCGATCCCGCGCGCCTGATCGTCGTGTCGCGGGGCGGACCGGTGTCGTGGTACGGCGAGCTGGCCTCGCGCTATCTCGATGTCCTGCAGTTCCTCACCCCGGAAGCGCTCGGCGATCCCGCCCACGTGCGCAAACAGCGCCGCCTGTCCATGCGCGACCGGCGCCTCATTCGCGCTGTCACCGGGGCCGTAGGCACGCGCGTGTCCGTGCTGCACCCCGGATACCTGTACCAGATGGCCGCGGGGTATCTCGACGGGATGACCGGCGTGCGGCCGATGCTCGAGCTGCTGCGGCATCGCCGCATCACGCCGCCTCCGCGCACGCTCGTCCCGGGCCTGCCCCCGGAGTACGTGGCCGCGAAGTTCTACTTCAGCGATGCGTTTCCCGACGTGCCGGAGAACCGTCGGTTCGTGGACCAGCTGCTGGCGCAGGCCGCGGAGCAGTACCCGGTCGTGCTGCTGGACCAGGGCGCGCGCGTCGACGATCACCCGCAGTACCTCAACGATCGCCACGCCACGCTCACGTCGCTGGGGGCCACGGTGACACCGGCCGGCAACCTCGATGTCCAGACGTCCGTCGTCGGGCATGCGCGGGCGTTCCTCGGGACCTACGGCGGGTTCTCCTACCTTGCGCCGATGTGCGGCGTCGAGACGGTGGTGTTTCACGCCGGCGGTGAGTTCTACCTGCACCATCGGCACCTGGCGGACGAGGCGTTCGCTTCCATCCAGGCACGCCCGCTGACCGTCCTGCCCGTGCGGGCGTTCGATGCGGTCGGAGGGCCAGACGGGCCCTTCGCGCGGCACCTCCCCACACCAGAGGCGTGACGCGGGTGGACGCGACCGCCCGATGAAGGTGCTCTTCGCGTTTTCGCATCCCGGGTTCCTGCGGAACTTCGAGTCGGGACTGCGCCACCTGCTGGCGCGGGGACACCGGGTACACGTGCACTTCGATCGTGACGTCGAGGCCGACTCCGTCAGCGGCACCGCGCTCCAGGTCCTGGATCGTCTGCGCAGCGCCGGATCGCTGTCGTCGTCGTCCGTGCCCCCGCAGCGGAACGAGTGGAGCGCGCTGGCCTCCGCGCTGCGGGCGGCGCGCGACTACTGGCGGTACCTCGACTCCGAATACGACGACGCACCGCTCCTGCGGGGGCGCGCCAGGGCCGAGACGCCCGCCTTTGCCGTCGGAGCCGAAGGCGTGTGCCGCCAGGCGCCGCTGAGGAGGGGGCTCGACGGCCTGGTCCATGGACTGGAGCGCCGACTCCCGATTCCGCCAGACCGGCTCGACCTGCTGCGCGAGCACGCGCCGGACGTGCTGGTGGTCACCCCGCTCGTCTATTTCCGCTCCGAGCAGGTGACGCTCCTTCGAGCCGCCGCGGAGATGCGCATCCCCTCCGTCTACGCGGCCGGAAGCTGGGATCACCTCACGACGAAGGGGCTCGTGCACGAGGTTCCGGACCTGACGCTCGTCTGGAATGACGCGCAGGTCGAAGAGTGTGTCCGCTGGCACGGGCTGCAGCGCGCGCAGTGCCGGGCTGTGGGGGCCCAGGCGTTCGACCACTGGTTCGGGCGCGAGCCAGCCGTGGACCGCGCCACCTTCTGTCGCATGGTGGGGGTGCCGGACGACAGGCCCCTGCTCCTGTACCTGTGCTCGTCCACGTTCATCGCCGGTGACGAGCGGCCCGCGGTGCGGGAGTGGCTCGCCGCGGTGCGGGCGGCGGCCGATCCGCTGGGGCGCGCGGCCGTGCTGGTCCGCCCGCATCCGCAGAACGCCGCCATCTGGAAGGACGAGCGGTTCGACGACGGGCTGACGGTCGTGTGGCCGAGGGACGGCGCCAACCCGATCGGGGAGATGGAGCGGTCGGACTACTTTCACTCGCTGTATTGCAGCGACGCCGTTGTGGGGGTGAACACCAGCGCGCAGATCGAGTCGGCCATCGTGGGCCGTCCCGTGTTCTCGCTCCTGTCGGCGCGCTACGCCGGCACACAGGGTGGGACGCTGCACTTCCGCCATCTGCAGCGGGCCGGCGGCGGCCTGCTGCACACGGCGGATTCCCTGGAGGCGCTCGTGCGCCAGCTGGCGGCGGCGCTGGCCGGTGATCACGGGCGGGACGAGGCGTCCGCGCGGTTCGTGAGGGCCTTCGTTCGGCCGGGAGGGGTCGATCGGGAGGCGGGCGCGGCGTTCGCCGAAGCCGTCGAGGGCGCCGTTGGCGCCAGGCGTCCGCGGCGCCGGGCGGTCGGGCTGTCCCTGCTGCGTCCCATCGCGGCGGCCGCCGGCCATGCGGGGAGCCTCAGGGCGACCACCGCCCCGGTGCGGTTCCAGTCGTGGTTCGTACCGGCGGGCCCGGCGTTGATCCGGGAGGCCCGGGTCTCACCCGCTCGTCGTCCGGCGATGCTGGCCGCGACCCCGGAGGACGTGCAGTCTGTTGCGCCCTGGGTGGCCGCCGTGGCCGGACGCGGCGGGCGGTCGCTCCTGGCCGTCCCCGATGGCAGCCCGGCAAGCGCAGCGGCCCGGGCGATCCGCGATCGCCTTCCGCGCTGCACGATCGTCGCGTGGCCGGTGGCCCCGGAGCAGCTAAACCTGCTCATGACGAAGTTCCGGCCAGACCGTCTGTGGTGGGACGAGGCGTCGGTGACCGCGGAGGCCCACATCGCCCTCTGTGCGCTCGCCCGGCGGCTCGCCATTCCGACCGGCGACGCCGATTCAGGCGATGAGGTCGAGGCGGATTCCCGGGAACGGGTCGGCTAGGATACGCGGCGGATGCAGCCCGATCGCCTGATCGTCAACACGATTCCGAAGAGCGGGACCTATCTGCTCGTGGGCCTGCTCGAAGCCCTGGGCCTGGTTCGCCAGGACCTCCATCTGCTCGATGGGCACTACGCTGCCGGCCGGCAGGACGATGGCAGCGTGCTCACGGTGGCGGTTGGCGTGCCGGACAGCATCGAGGCGCTGCGCGCCGGTCGTTTCTGTCCGGCCCACCTGGCCTGGACTCCGGCCGTGGAATCCAGGCTGCGCGACGAGGGCATCCGCATGCTGTTCCTGCACCGCGATCCGAGGGATCTTCCGATCAGCTACGAACGGTTCGTGATGTCCGCCGACTACCGCCGGCAGAGCCCGCAGAACGCGGACTACCAGGACCTGCTCGCGGCCATTGGCGAGCCGAGGCGACGGGTGGAGCACCTGATCCGGACCAGCATGGCGCTGTTCCCGCTGATCGAGTACGCGCCGTGGCTCCACTCGGACGCTGCACTCACCGTGCGGTTCGAGGACCTGTATCCGGAGGTCAGGGCGCTCCAGTCGGGCCTTGTCGGCCCGACACTGAAGCGGATCCTGGGGTACGTGGGCCTGCGGGAGCTCCCGTGCCAGGCACCCGAGTTGTTCGCACGCGCCCACGGCACAGGCCCGACGTTCATCCCGGGTGCCGGGAAGGTCGGTCGCTTCCGGTCGCTCTACGACGAGGCGCTCTGGGAGCTGACGGATTCGGCGTTCTACAGGATGCTGCTCGCGCTGTACGGCTATCCTGCCAACGCGGCGCGTCCGGTTTCCTGACGAGCGTCCGCCGGAAACACGAAGGGCGCTCTTTCGAGCGCCCTTCGGCATGCAGTTCGGTTCCAGACCAGCCGTTCAGGCTGGCGCCATCGTGACGGCTCAGTTGTCCGTCTTCTTTGCGTTCCTGGCCATGCGGCGCCGGGCGGCGAGGTAGCCCAAGCCCGTCAGGCTCGTGAAGAGCGTGACCGGCTCGGGCACCTGCGGGGGCGCCTCGTCGAACGGGAACACCGTGCCCGATGCGAGCGACGACGGCGAGAAGTTGTCGAACGCCACGCCGTAGGTGCCGATCTCATCGGACGGGGTCAGCGGGATGAAGCGGATGGCGTAGATGTCCGCCGTGGGCCGGATGAAGCTGAACGGGGTCGCGCAGCCGTAGCAGCTTGGTCCCCCCACGCGAAGGTCGGAGTTGACGCCGTAGGTGTCTTCGTCCCAGACCAGGACGCTGTCGATCACCGAATCAAGGGAGTCAAGGGCTTCGACACGCCACCGCTCACCGAAGTCCACGTCCAGGATGTTGGCGCTGGCGAACTGCACGGGCGTGATGTAGTTGGCCCGGAGGAATCCCGCGGGCACGTCGAAGAAGTCCTGCTTGTTCGTGATGAAGTAGTTGCCCACGCCCTGGAGGGGGGCCGGCGTATCCCACCGGGTGCCTTCCGCTTCAACGCCGTCCTCGTACTGGAAACCCAGCCGGTCGCCAGTGACATAGCCCCCTCGTTCGACGATCTTCGCGTATTCGGTCGGGGCGCCGTCCAGCGTGAAGTAGACGCCGAAGATCGACTGGAACTGAGTGGAGATATCCAGTCCCTCGTAGGGCAGCCCTTCTCCCAGGCCCTCGGGAATCCACTCGAACGTGATGGTGTCCGCAGTGGCCTTCGGCGCGGCCACGAGCGATACGAACGCCACCAACGCGAGGACTTGTTTCAAACCGGCACTCCGCATCACAGCCTCCATGCTCAGCATCGGCTGAGCGATCTTCCAGCTTTCTCACTATGCACGGATCGGACCACCGTGTGTGCCTGCGCCTTATGCATTCTCTTAAAGCATTTAATATCAGTATGTTACGTGGATGGTTCTGCCTGGATTGAGACGAGTCGAGGTCAGGAAAGGCATCTCTCGAGCGGACTAATATCCGACCTGCCGGCCGGTTCGGATCCCCCCTGGCCGTGCGCCCCGGTTTCGATCCCCGGACAGATACCGCGCGACCGACCGTTTCCGCGCCGCTGGCCGAGCCGGTTCGCGGCTCCGCTCGCTCGACTCCCGATCTACGCCGCCGTCAGGCCCGACAGAAATGTCGCGATCCGGCGCCGGATCGACCTTCACGACGCTTGAACGTGGTGGCTCAACCGGGTACACTACTGCCCTCAATTTCTTGCCTGCACGAACCTCGAGCCGCAACAATTCGGATCCTGGCACGACGCGCGATCGATCCACCTCATGTGGGTTCTCGGGCTGTATGCCTGTGTGCAATGGCCGTCAGGCAGGCAGCGCGTACGCATAGGCACCGGTGGGCAGCGCGTGGCATGCCCGCTCGGGGCTGCGGTGTAACTCAGAGGGCGAAGCTGTGTCCGGCAGCGTAGGTCAGACCCATTCCGCACGGTATCTTCACCTGGCTGCCGCCGTCTGCGAGCAGCTCGACGGCGCCGCCCTGGAGCGCCTGGCATTCGCGCTGGCCGGGCTGCGGGATCGGGGCGGGCGGCTCTTCCTGTTCGGCGTCGGCGGCAGCGCGGCCAATTGTGGCCATGCGGTCAACGATTTCCGGAAGCTGGCAGGCATAGAGGCGTACGCGCCCACCGACAACGTGTCGGAGCTCACGGCCCGGACGAACGACGAGGGCTGGGACACCGTGTTCGCGGCGTACCTGCGCGTGAGCCGCGCGACGGACCGCGACGCCGTGCTCGTGCTGTCGGTGGGCGGCGGCGATGCCGCCCGCAACGTCAGCCCGAACATCGTCAAGGGGCTGGACGAGGCGCGCTCCCGCGGGCTCAGGATCTTCGGCATCGTGGGCCGTGACGGTGGCTACACGAAACAGGTGGGGGACGAGGTGATCGTCGTCCCCACCGTGGATCCGGCGCTCATCACCCCGCTGAGCGAGGCGTTCCAGGCGGTCGTCTGGCACGGCCTCGTGTCCCATCCAGCCCTGCAGCAGGCCGCCACGAAGTGGGAGTCGGTCGCCTCGCCGGGGCGCCCCTGAATCACGGTTCCCACAGTCCGATCCCGAGGAGTCACCAGATGCCCGCTCTCGAGACGCTGCGCGTGAAGCTGTTTGCCGACGGCGCCGATCTGAAGGTCATTGCGACGATGGCCGCCGATCCGCGCATCTCGGGGTTCACGACGAATCCGACCCTCATGCGCAAGGCCGGCGTGAGCGACTACGCCGGGTTTGCGAGGGAGATGCTGGCCATCGTGCCGGATCGCCCGATCTCGTTCGAGGTGTTCTCCGACGACTTCGACGAGATGGAGCGGCAGGCGCTCGAGATCGCGTCGTGGGGCTCGAACGTGTTCGTGAAGGTCCCGGTCACCAACACCGCCGCGGAGTCGGCGGCGCCCCTGATCGCCAGGCTGTCGGCCGCCGGCGTGCAGCTCAACGTCACGGCCCTGATGACGGTCGAGCAGGTCGAGCTGGTGACGGAGGCGCTGGCGCCGGCGACGCCGGCGTTCGTGTCGGTCTTCGCGGGTCGCATCGCCGACACGGGACGGGACCCGATGCCGATCATGCGCCGGTCGGTGGCGGTGCTCGGGGCGCGGCCCCGGGCCGAGCTGATCTGGGCGAGCCCGCGCGAGCTGCTGAACATCTTCCAGGCCGACGAGGTGGGCTGCCACGTGATCACGGCCACCAGCGACATCCTCGGCAAGCTCGGTGTCGTGGGCAGGGACCTGACGCAGTATTCGCTCGACACGGTCGAGATGTTCCGCCGCGACGCGGTCGCGGCCGGTTTCACCATTGCGGCGGGTGCCGCGGCGACGAAGTAGAACCGCCCCGCGCCAGCCGCGGGCCTGTCCAGGGAGGTAGTTCTGACCAAGCGCATTCTCGTGTCCGGCGGCGCCGGCTACAAGGGGTCCGTGCTCGTGCCCAAGCTGCTCGATCGCGGCTACGACGTGGTGGTGTACGACTGGATGCTCTTCGGCGACGACGGCCTGCCGAAGGGGCATCCGCGGCTCACCATCATCAAGGGGGACATCCGCGACATCCCGTCCTTCTCGGCGGCGATGCGCGGCGCCGACACGATGATCCACCTTGCGTGCATCTCGAACGACCCGAGCTTCGAGCTCGACGAGGGCTTGAGCAAGTCGATCAACTACGACTGCTTCGAGGATGGCGTGAGGGCGGCGGTCGATGCCGGCGTGAAGCGCTTCATCTACGCCTCGACCAGTTCGGTCTACGGCGTCAGCGATGCGCCAGAGGTGACGGAAGAGCACCCGCTGGTGCCGATCAGCCTCTACAACCGCTTCAAGGGCATGACCGAGCCCTTCCTCCTCAAGTACCAGTCGCCGTCGTTCACGACGGTGATCGTCCGGCCGGCCACGGTCTGCGGCTACTCGCCGCGCACGCGGCTCGACCTGACGGTGAACATCCTCACGAACCACGCGGTGAACAAGGGGAGCATCACCGTGTTCGGCGGCGCGCAGAAGCGGCCGAACATCCACATCGAGGACATCACCGACCTCTACGTCGATCTGGTGGAGCGCCCGGCCGCGCAGATCGCCGGCGAGACCTTCAACGCGGGCTACGAGAACTTCACGGTGGCGGAGCTGGCGGACCAGGTGAAGCGGATCGTGGAAGAGGAGTTCCCGGAGAAGGCGCCGATTCCGATCACGACCACGCCGAGCGACGACATCCGTTCGTATCATGTGTCGTCGCGCAAGATCGCCGAGAAGCTCGGCTGGGCGCCGAAGCGGTCGATCGAGGACGCGGTGCGGGATCTCTGCCGGGCGTTCAAGGCAGGCAAGCTGCCGAACAGCTTCGACGACGAGCGCTACTTCAACGTGCGGACCGTCAAGCAGATGGCGGTGCAATGAGCGCTCGTGCGACCCGCGTGGCGGTGGTGACGGGTGGCGCCGGATTCATCGGCAGCCACATGGTGGACCTGCTCCTGGAGCGGGGCTTTCACGTCCGCGTCATCGACAACCTCGTGGGCGGCCGCCTGGCCAACCTGGCGCATCACGAGGGCAACCCGCGCCTGACGACCGAGGTGGCCGACGTGCGCGCGCTGTCGCCGGGGACGCCGCTGTTCGCCGACGCCGACTACGTGTTCCACTTCGCCGGCATCGGCGACATCGTGCCCTCGATCGAGCGGCCGACGGAGTACATGTCCGCCAACGTGCAGGGCACCGTGCACGTGCTCGAGGCCGCTCGCGCCGCAGGTGTCCGCAAGCTGGTCTACGCCGCATCGTCATCCTGTTACGGTCTGGCCGGGGAGCTGCCGACCACCGAGTCCGCGCCGATCCGGACCGAATACCCGTATGCCCTGAGCAAGTACCAGGGCGAGCAGGCGGTGCTCCATTGGGGTCAGGTCTACGGGCTGCCGGTCGTCTCGATCCGGATCTTCAACGCCTACGGTCCCCGCTCGAAAACCACCGGCGCCTACGGCGCGGTCTTCGGCGTGTTCCTGGCGCAGAAGCTGGCGGGCAAGCCGTTCACCGTGGTCGGGGACGGCACGCAGACGCGCGACTTCGTGTACGCGACCGACCTGGCCCGCGCCTTCCTGGCGGCGGCCGAGTCGGACCGCCGGCAGGAGATCTACAACGTCGGCGCGGGGAATCCGCAGTCGGTCAACCGGCTGGTGGATCTGTTGGGCGGCGACGCCGTGCACGTGCCGAAGCGGCCCGGTGAGCCGGACTGCACCTGGGCCGACATCACGAAGATCACCCGCGAGCTCGGGTGGACGCCGGAGGTGCCCTTCGAGCAGGGCGTGGCCGAGATGCTGGCGCGGATCGACTACTGGCGGCAGGCGCCCGTGTGGGATCCCGCGTCGATCGAACAGGCCACCAGGACGTGGTTCACGATGCTTTCCGGAGTGCAGTCATGATACCGACCCAGGACGGGACCGACGCCCGCTTCCGCAGGAAGATCAAGACCCTCGAGGAGCTGCGGGACATCATCGGCCCGCGGCCGCGGGAGCGGAAGGTGATCATGTGCCACGGGACTTTCGACCTGGTGCATCCGGGGCACCTGCGGCACCTGATGTACGCGCGCAGCAAGGCGGACGTGCTGGTGGCGAGCCTGACCGCCGACACGCACATCTCGAAGGCGCACTACCGCCCGTTCGTGCCGCAGGCGCTGCGCGCCCTGAACCTCGCCGCCCTCGAGGTCGTGGACTACGTCATCGTCGACCAGCACCCGACGCCGCTCGAGAACCTGGCGTACCTGCAACCGGACTACTTCGCGAAGGGGTACGAATACACGGAAGGCGGCGGCCTCCATCCGCGCACGCAGCAGGAGGTGGACGTCCTGAACACCTACGGCGGTGAAGTCATCTTCACGCCGGGTGACGTCGTCTTCTCGTCGTCGCGGTTCATCGAGGAGACCCCCCCGAGCATCGGCATCGAGAAGCTGATGGCGCTCATGGAGTCCGAGGGCGTGACCTTCGACGGGCTCCGGCGCGCGATCGACGCCTGCCGCGGGCTTCGCGTGCACGTGCTCGGCGACACCATCGTGGACTCCTACGTCTACTGCAACCCGATCGGCTCCAGCACGAGCAAGACGCCGACGTTGAGCGTGAAGCTCGAGGAAGAGGTGCACTTCGCGGGCGGCGCCGCCGTCGTGGCGCGCCACATGCAGGCCGCGGGCGCGCAGGTGACCTTCTCGACCGTCCTCGGCGACGACACCTGGAAGGACTTCGTGCTGGCCGAGATGGAGCGGCACGGCGTCGAGTGCCGCGCGGTCATCGATCCCACGCGGCCGACGACGCAGAAGGCCGCCTACATCGCCGGTGGCTATCGGCTGCTCAAGGTCGATCGGGTGGACAACCGGCCGATCTCCGAGAAGATCGTCGGGCAGTTCGTGGACGAGTTGCGCGGGGCGGACGTGGACGCGTACGTGTTCAGCGATTTCCGCCACGGCATCTTCGGCCGGGCCACGATCCCGGAGCTGACGGGGGCGCTGCGCAAGGGGCCCCTTCGCGTCGCCGACAGCCAGGTCGCGAGCCGCTGGGGCAATATCCTCGACTTCCAGGGCTTCGACCTGATCACGCCGAACGAGAAGGAGGCCCGTTTCTCGCTGGCGGACCAGGATTCGGTGGTGCGTCCCCTGGCGATGGAGCTCTACCGGCGCGCGAACTGCAGGGTGCTGATCATGAAGATGGGCGCTCGCGGCATCATGACCTATCGCGCCCCCAACGCCGACGTCCGCTCCTTCTTCACCGTCGATGCTTTCGCGAGCCCGGTGGTGGATCCGGTCGGCGCAGGCGATGCGCTGCTCGCCTACGCCACCCTGTCGCTCCGCGCGACGGGCAATCCGGTCGTGGCCTCGATCCTGGCCACCATGGCCGCCGGTGTGGCGTGCGAACACGACGGCAACACCCCGGTCACGCCCGACCAGGTCCTGGGCAAGCTCGCCGTGATCGAAAAGCGCGTCCAGTACGCATGAAGGTCGTCGTCGTCGGGCTCGGCATCCAGGGCCGCAAGCGGCTGGCCGTGGCCGGCGCCGACGCCGTGGCGACGGTGGACCCGGTTGTGGAGGGCGCCGCGTTCCGCCGCATCGAGGAGGTGCCGCTCGACGCGTACGAGGCGGCGCTCGTATGCACGCCGGACCAGGCGAAGATCGCCCTGCTCGAATACCTCCTCGGGCACGGCAAGCACGTGCTGGTGGAGAAGCCGCTGGTGTCGGTGGACGCCGGGGACCTCGCGCGGCTGTCGGCCCTGGCGGCGCGCAACGGGGTCACCTGCTACACCGCGTACAACCACCGGTTCGAGCCGCACATCGCCGGGATGAAGCGGGTGATCGACCAGGGCCGGATCGGACGGGTGTACCGGGCGGCGTTCTTCTACGGGAACGGCACCGCGCGCATCTTCCGCGACTCCGGCTGGCGCGATCAGGGCCTGGGCGTGATTCCGGACCTGGCCTCGCACCTGCTGGACATGTGCGAGTTCCTCTTCGGCCGGCCCGCCGGACACCCCGAGCCCTGGGCGTGTCACCGCTTCGAGAACGCCTCGCCCGATCACTTCGTCCTCGGCTACCCGGATGCGGCGCCGGCCCTGGTGCTGGAGGGGACGCTGCTGTCGTGGCGCAACACCTTCAGGCTGGACGTGTTCGGCGAGGAGGGCAGCGCGCACATCGACTGCCTGTGCAAGTGGGGCCCCAGCACGCTCACCGTGCGGACCCGTGTGCTGCCGAGCGGGAAGCCGCCCGAGGAGCGGCACGTCCTGGAGCAGGCGGATCCCACCTGGGCGATCGAGTACGAGCACTTCACGGGGTTGTGCCGGACGGGGGAGAGCAACATCGACACCGACGTCTGGATCAACGACGTGCTGAACGGCCTCGGCCGGCGGCTGGGTGTCGCGGTACACGGCTGATCGATGTGACGGTCCCGTCCGCGTGTACGCACGATGTGGCCGGCCGCGCCGCCCCGCCCGGGCTCGTGGTTTCCACGGACCGCCGGCGGCAGTTCGCGCGGGTCATCGAACCGGGATCCCGGCCATCGCGTCAACATCGGCCATCACGGAGGAGAGCCATGGTGCGACGAGATGCGGCGCTCGGCCTGGTGGGAATGGGCCTCGCGCTGATGTGGACGGCGTCATCTGCTGAGGCCCGTCAGGCTGCGCCCGCCGCCACGACCGTCCCGCCGGTGCTCGTTTCGATCAGCGGTCAAGCCGTTGCCGCCGACGGGCAGCCC
Source organism: Acidimicrobiia bacterium (assembly GCA_016871255.1). Classification (GTDB taxonomy): domain Bacteria; phylum Acidobacteriota; class Vicinamibacteria; order Vicinamibacterales; family UBA2999; genus VFZH01. The sequence continues at coordinate 18,748 of VFZH01000034.1, forward strand.
CGGACCGGTTCCGCCCTGCTCGCGATCGCAATCTACGAGCGGCACGACGATGTTGTTCCCATGTTTCTCGAGTATCAGGTGGTGTCGCTCATGCCGGGGGGACGCTACGACGTGTCGGTGGGAGCGACGCTCGACGGCGGCGTGCCGGCGTACGTGTTCGCCGACGGTCGGGCCCGCTGGATGGGCGTGTCGGTCGAAGAAGGGGCTGAACAGGCTAGAACCATGTTCGTCAGCGTGCCGTACGCGGTACGTGCCGCCGTCGCCGACAGCCTGACCGGGAGGTCGGCGTCCGACTTCGTGCTGGTCGATGAGCTTCGCGAGAACCTCTGGGCGGCGTTGCGGACCGACGAGTTGCGGAGTGCCCTTGGGCTGTCCGCGCCGCTCGTGGTGCCGAGCGCGGCGCCCCAGGCGATACTCTCCACCAATCAGCTGATCGTGGGGCAGGAGTCGTCGGACTTCCCGCGGATCAACTTCAACGCCCAGGCATCAGGCCAGCCCGCCGAGCATGCCTACATCTGGAACAACCCCGATCCGGACAGCCCCGGGGACATGCGGACTCGCAGGCTGGCCATCGGGTCGGACACGAGCGGTGGCATCTGGATCGGGACGAACACCGCGGCCCCCATCGTGTTCTCGCCCGGCGGCATCGGAGAGGCCGCCGAGAAGATGCGCATCACCGCGGCTGGCAACGTGGGGATCGGCGTGTCCGCCCCTGGCGATCGACTGGTGGTTGCGGGGTCGATCGTTGGCGGTCCGGGTTCGGTCAGCAACCCCGGCTACATGTTTCATCCGAAGGGGTTCTACGGCGCTACCGGGTTGTACGCCCCGGCTCCGAACGTCATCGGGTTCGTCAACGCCGGTGGCGAGAGCGCTCGCATCGACGCGTCCGGCAACCTTGGCGTGGGCATCAAGACCCCGTCGGCGAGGCTGCATGTGGGCGGGGATGCGCGCGTGACCGGCGACATGACCGTGGACGGCAACCTCGCGGCGAAGTACCAGGACATCGCCGAGTGGGTGGACGCCATCGAGCCCCTCGATGCCGGGATGGTCGTCACGGTCGATCCCGGCGGGGCCAATCGGGTTGCGGCGGCGGCGCGCGCCTACGACTCGAGCGTGGCCGGGGCCGTGTCGGCGCAGCCGGGCATCAAACTGGGCGAGCCCGGCAGGGGCAGGGTGCTGGTCGCCCAGAGCGGGCGGGTTCGTGTCCTGGCTGATGCGCGCTTCGGGGCCATCCAGCCGGGTGACCTGCTGGTCACGAGTCCGACGAGAGGACACGTGATGCGTTCAGAACCGATTGATGTCGGAGCGCAGAAGGTGCATCAGCCGGGGACGCTGGTCGGGAAGGCGCTGGAAGCGTTGCCGTCAGGGCGCGGTGAGATCCTCGTGCTGCTGACGCTCCAGTAACCCGGACCACGTGGCGACGTTCATCAGCGTGCCGCCGACGGTCCACGCACGATCAGGTGCCAGCCGTGCGTCGGGGACGGACTGGCGGGCATCCGCCGGCCGGGACAGTCAGGGCTGGTGCGTCCGCAGGGCTACGACGGCCGCCCTGAGCCGGGCCACGTGCATCTCGAGGATGACCGTGGATCTGGCGGTGACAGATGTGCGGTGCGGGGGCGACAGGCCGGAAGCCGTGAAGGCCTCCTGCAGAGCGGTCCACAGGTCGGCAAGGTGCACGGCCCGGAACGCCGTCGCGCGGGCGGTGAGCACCGGGTCGGTCCAGGCGAAGCCTGGCAGGCCTCGCGCCACGCGCAGGGCGTCGATGGCCGTCCGGAGCTCCGTCACGTGTGCGGCCTTGATGATTGTGGCGCGGGCCACGAGCGGGTCGTCCGTGAACGGCGGCCCCGGATCGGTCGAGCGGCCCGCGAACTCGACCACGTGTACCGCAACATCCCCCCCGGCACCGCCGCTGGCTCCGCCAATGACGTACAGTCGCTCGCCGAAGAGCACGACCGGAGCACCGTACCGCGTCCGGCCCAGGGGGTTCCTGGCGAACCACTCGTGGTGACGCCCAGCGAACTGGTGCGAGTCGGAGTGGTTGGTCGTGAGCTCGTCCACGGTCGAGGTGCCGACCCCCTGGGCGTCCAGGCCTCCCACCACGAAGATGCTGGCCTCGTGTTCCACGCCCACGACGCCGCCGCCGGCGCGGGCGTGGCAGCGACGCGTCGGCGGGGACCGCCCAGACGTCGGTGACCGGATCGTAGGCCTCGATCGCGTCGACAGCGGCGCCGTTCAGCTCGCCGCCGAGCGCGTAGACGTGGTTGTGGATGAACGCGGCCCCGGCGTGATCCCGCGCTGTCGGCATGTCGCTCCTGCGGAGCCAGGTGTCGGTGTCCGGATCGTAGCGCCTGACGAGCGCCGTGCCGCCGCCCCCCAGCGCGAACACCTTGCCGAACGCCTCGACCACGGCGAAGCCCGAGGTGGGCGACGGGATCGCGGCGCCGAGCGCCCAGGTGCCGAGACCGGGGTTGTAGATCTGCACCCGGCCGTCGGCCGGGTTGCCAACGACGAAGATTCGGCCACCCCAGGTCGCCGCGCCGCCGTCGATGACGCCGAACGGCGCGTCGGGCAGCCGGACCCACTCGTTGGTGCCGGGGTTGAACCGGTACAGCCGATCCGGGTGGCTTCCGCCGACAACGTAGATGTGGCTGTCGAGTGCCACGGCGACGGCCCCGAGGAAATCGTGCGATGGGTCGTCGCCGACGGCCAGCTCCGTCCACGTGAGATCGGCGCCCGTGGTGTGCGCCGACACGGAACCCGGTGGTACGACACTGAAGACGGCTGCCGCGAGAACCAGGGCCGCCGCACGGCTCCGGCACCCACGACGCGCGGCGCCGTTCCCCGTCGTGGGCGTCACGCTGCGTATAGTAAACTCTTCGGGAAGCCGCGCGAAAGCGCCCATCCGACGTCTCTACAGCATGATGCCCGTCACTGCTCCATGACCGCGTTGCGCCAGCGTGTGTCGGGTGTCGTGCTTCTGCGGGAACCGGACGGTGACGCGCTCCTGCAGCTGCGCGACGACAAGCCAGGGCTGCCCCACGCCAACCTGTGGGTTCCCCCCGGCGGGCATTGCGAACCGGGCGAACGCGCGGAGACGTGCGCCATCAGGGAGTTCTTCGAGGAAACCGGGTACCGGTGCCACGACCTGCGGCTCATCTCGGAGCTGGACGTGGACGGCGTGCCGTTCTCCCCGCCGATCCGCCTCACCATGTTCTGGGACGTCTACGACGGCCGTCAGGCTGTGAGCTGCCGTGAAGGGCAGGCGCTCGTGTTCGTGCCCAGGACGCATGTCCCCGGTCTCTTCATGCCGGACTACCTCGTCGACCTGTGGGATCGCGCGCTGGCCGCCTGGCAGCGGTCCCGTGCCGTGACCGAGACACATGCCACCACCACAAACCACTGAAACGGCGGCTGATCGCTGCCGGCGCTACCGCCGCCGCATCCTCGACATCTCGCAGAGCGGGGTGCCGCTGCACATTGCGCCGGCCTTCTCGTGTCTCGAGCTGGTCGATGCCGTGTACCACGACCTGATGCGCCGGTCCGGCGATGGGGGGTCGCCGGATACCTTCGTGCTGTCGAAAGGCCACGGCTGCCTCGCGCAGTACGTCGTGCTGGAGGACCTCGGCGTCCTCACGTCCGAGCAGCTCGATTCCTGCGGGCGCCCGGGCAGCATCCTCGGGTCGCATCCCGACTACGGCGTGCCGGGCATCGAGGCCTCCACCGGGTCGCTCGGCCACGGGCTGGGGATCGCCGCCGGCATGGCGCTGGCGGACAAGGTGCGCGGGGACGACCGGCGCGTCTTCGTCGTCCTCAGCGACGGCGAGCTGCAGGAAGGGTCGGTCTGGGAAGCCATGATGGTGGCGCCGTCGCTCGGTCTGTCGAACCTCGTTGCGCTCGTGGACCTGAACGACTTCCAGTCGCTGGGCCGGACGAGCGAGACGCTGCCGAACTTCTACCCGATCGTGGACAAGGTCGCCTCCTTCGGGTGGGATTGCCGCGACGTGAACGGCCACGACAACGGCGCGATCGTCGAGGCGGTCCGGGGGCGTACGGGCACGGCGCCGACGATGGTGCTGGGCCGCACGGTGAAGGGGAAGGGCGTGAGCTACATGGAGAACGTGCCGATCTGGCACTACCGGTCACCGTCGGCTGAGGAGTACCAGCAGGCGCTCCGCGAGCTGGAGGCGGCGGCGGAGGCGGAGGCGGCACGCGCATGAGGGACACCTTCGCCCGCACCATCTACGACGTCGCGAAGAAGACGAACGACGTGTTCGTCCTGGTTGCCGACATCTCCCCGGCCGGGAGCATGGGGCCGTTCCGGGCGGAATACCCGGACCGGTTCATCAACGTCGGCGTCGCCGAGCAGACGATGATCGGCCTGGCGGCCGGCCTGGCGCTGCGAGGGTTCCGGCCGTTCGCCTACACGATTGCGACCTTCTCCATCTACCGGCCGTTCGAGCAGGTGCGCGTGGACGTCTGCTACCACGACCTGCCGGTGACGATGGTGGGCATCGGCGGGGGCATCACCTACTCGACGCTGGGCGGCACGCACCACGCGCAGGAGGACATCGCGGTGATGTCGGGGCTGCCGAACATGACCGTGCTCGCGCCGTGCGACCCCGCCGAGACCGCCGCGGCGACCTGGGCGGCGGCGAGGGCGAGTGGCCCGGTCTACCTGCGCCTCGGCAAGGCGGGCGAGCCGGACCTGACGGCGGAGGCCCCCGATCCGTTCGTGATGGGGAAGATCCGCCGGATCCGGCAGGGCCGGGACGTCTGCATCCTGTCGTTCGGGACGATCACGAAGATGGCGTGCGACGTCGCCGTGAAGATCGAGGCCGACTCGGGCGGCTCGGTGGCCGTCGTCTCGGTGCACACGCTCAAACCGCTCGACCGCGAAGGTATCGCGCGGGTGCTGGGCGAGTTCGACACGGTGCTCGTGGTCGAGGAGCACGCCCCGTACGGCGGCCTCAGTGCGCAGGTCGGCGCGCTGGCCTACGAATCGGGTGCCCGCTGCCGGCTGCAGTGCTTCAGCCTGCAGGACAGGTTCATTCATGCCTACGGGTCCCATGCGTACCTGCTCGACAAGCACGGACTCAGCGTCGATCGGATCACCCGGGCGGCCCTGGCACCGGCGCCCGGCCGTTCGTCGGTGTCGGTGTGACGGGCGACGGGCATCGCAGCGGATCTGCCGGCCGCCGCGCCCCTCATCTCCGACCGAATCAGAATCAGGAGCCATGACCAAGACCGCAGAGGAGCTGTACAAGGAGAGCACGGAGTTCCAGTTCGCCGTGCCCGAGATCCCGCTCGGGCCCTGGACGTCGTACAGCCTGACCTACGATCTGAAGCACCTGTCGTTCGTGCTGGCCCGGTACAAGTTCGTGGCCAAGATGCTCCAGGGCCGCTCGCGGGTGATGGAGGTCGGGTCTGGCGACGGCTTCGGCCTGCCGCTCGTGGCGCAGTCCGTCGGGCACGTGTTCTGCGTGGACTGGGATCAGCGGCTGCTGGACGGCAACGCGCGGCGGCTGAAGCACCTGACCAATGTCACCTACCAGCACGCGGACCTGAACCGGCAGGCGCCGGATCTGACCGTGGACGCGGTGTACTGGGTGGACGTGCTCGAGCACCTCGACGCGATCACCGAGACGACGGTCCTGGCGAACATCCTGCGCTGCCTGCCGGACGACGGCGTATTGCTGACCGGGACGCCGAATCGGACGGCCTCGCAGTACGCGAGCCCCCAGAGCGAGGTGGCACACATCAACCTCAAGACCATGGAGGAGCTGCGTTCGCTGATGGAGCGGCACTTCCGGAACGTGTTCATGTTCGGCATGAACGACGAAGTGCTGCACACCGGCTACCCGCCGATGTGCCACTACCTCTGGGCGCTGGCGGCCGGCGTGCGGCGCGATGGCGATCGGAGGACGCGATGAAGACCTGGGTGATCCTGGGCGGCGGCGGTGTGTTCGGGGTGCACACGGCGCAGTACCTCCTCGACCACGCCGCTTCGAAGAAGGTGATCAGCGTCGGCCGGAATCCCGAGAAGTCCGAGCCGTTCACGCTGAACGTCGGGAAGGGCGATCCCCGGTACGAGTACCACCAGATCCACGTCGTGCACGAACAGGACCGGCTCTTCGAGCTCCTCGATCGCGAGCGGCCGGAGGTGATCGTGTCCTACGCGGCGCAGGGCGAGGGGGCGGTGTCGTGGCGCCGGTCGTGGCGGTTCTTCGAGACCAACGCGACGGCGCTCGTGAAGATGGCCGAGGAGCTGCAGCCGCTCGCCCCTGGAGCGCTTCATCCAGATCGGCACCTCGGAACTGTACGGGTCGGTGGACCACGCGGCGAGGGAGGACGATCCGATCCGTCCCACCAGCCCGTACGCCGCGTCGAAGGCCGCCTTCGACCTGTACCTGATCTCGGTGTCGAGCGTGCTGAAGTTCCCGATGAACATCATCCGCCCGTCGAACGCCTATGCCCCCGGGCAGCAGCTCCACCGCGTCATACCGCGGGCGGTCCTGTGCGGCCTGACCGGCGAGAAGCTGCCGCTCCAGGGTGGCGGCCGCGCCGAGAAGTCGTACATGCACGCGCGCGATCTGGCGCGGGCGATTCTGATGGTGGCCGAGAAGGCGCCGCTCGGGCGCGTCTACAACGCCGGCCCCCTGCAGCCGATCTCGATCCGGCGGCTGGTGGAGAAGATTGCCGACGCGTTGGGTATGCCGTTCGACCAGCTGTGCGAGGTCACGCCCGATCGCCTCGGGCAGGACTCGCGGTACTGGCTCGACTGCTCGGCCATCCGGCAGGACCTCGGCTGGGAGCCGCAGATCTCGATCGAGGAGGGGCTGGCGGAGATGGTGGCGTGGGGTCGGACGTACGCGGCGCAGCTGACCGGGGTGTCGAAGGAGTATGTCCTCCGCGCCTGACGCGACCGGTACGGATCGCCCCGGGCCGGGGCCCGCGCCTGCCGCGGGTGGCCCCGTGAAGCTGCCGTCCGCCTTCCACCTGACCATGCTCGTGTGGGGGCCGGCCTACACGCGCCGCTTCCTGGATCTCTGCCTGCCTGCGCTCCTGTCGCCGCGCAACATTCCCACGCTGGCGGAGGTGGCGCCCGTTCACCTGATCGTCTACACGACGGCGGCCGACCGGGAGACGATCCGGCGCTCCCCTGTGCTGCAGGGCCGGGAGCACCAGCTGAAGCTCCGGTTCGTGCTGGACGACTGGGGGGGGTACGCGTCGAAGACCGACGCGATGGGCGTCTGCTACAACGCGGTGTTCCAGACCGCCTCGGCCGAGGATGCCGCGGTCATCATCCTCGCTCCGGACACCATCTGGTCGGACGGCACGCTGGAGACCGTGGGGCGCGCCGCCCTGGCGGGGAAGCGCGCCGTGATGCAGGCGGGAATCCGCGTCCGGGAGGAGACGGCGCTGCCGGTGATCCTCGAACGGTTCCGCCCGTCCGCCGACGGGTCGATCACCGTGCCGCCGCGGGCGCTGGTCCGCATAGGGCTGGACCACATGCATCCCTACTACCGCTCGTGGTACTGGGACGAGCACGGGTTCGGCCGTGGCCCGTCGAACGTCTACTTCCACGTCAACACGGACGGCGTCGTTGCCAGGTGTTTTCACCTGCACCCGCTGATGATGTACCCGGACCGGCCGTTCAAGGAGTTCATCTCGACCTTCGACGACGACCTCCAGATGTTCGCGTTCTCGTCGGCCGAGACGTTTTACATCGTCCAGGATTCGGATGAGATCTTCCACATCGACCTGGCCGATTCGGCGTGGGCCACCCAGGTGCCCACCATCCAGGATTCGGGCTCCGCCGAATACGTCGCCGAGTGGGGGCTGGCGTTCGCCAACCTCTATCACCGGCCCCTGATCGGGTTGCCGGTGCGGTTCCACGCCAGCGAGGTGGACGCCCGATGGGAGGGCCCCCTCAGGCGTTCGGATCGCGTGGCTCGCCGGGTGCTGCGCCGCCACCGGTGGGCGGGGCGGTGGCGGCGGCCAGCCGAGCTGTTCTTCGGCGTGCGGCGGGAGGATGTGTGGCGGCGTGCCGTGGAGGCCGGGATAGGATGGGAGGCCTTGCCGCCGCCGCCGTTCTGGCTGGCCGCGCTCGCGGCCGCCTTTGGCCTCCTGCGTGCCCGTCCTGCGGCGCGGGCGCTCGATGCCGCCCGGCGGCGGTCGTTCCTGCGCTCGCTCGAGTGGCTGTTCGGGACGAACGTGGCTGCCCGGGGGCTCGGCCTCGACCTGCACGCGCAGCCGCAGTTGAAGCGCCTGGAGCGAGCGGAGTTCCCGGGGCCGGCGGGACGGCTGGTTAGGTGGCTGCTGGACGACCGCACGCAGACCCTGGCCGCCCGTCTCGATAGTGACGTGGCGTTCGTCACGCGCAAGAACCAGGCACAGTGGCGGACGGCCGCGCGCCTCGCCGACGAGATCCTGTCGGAGGAGACGCGAAGCCGGCCAGCCTTCGACGGACCGCGCGGTGACCGGCCGTCGGCCTTTCACCTGGTGGTGATGGTCTACGGCGAATCGTACGTGCGCCGGTTCGTTGAGCGGGGGCTGCCTGCGCTGCTCTCTCCCCGGAACATCCCGGCGCTGGCCAGTCTGGCGCCGGTCGAGTTGACGCTCTACACCACGTCGGCCGACCGGGACCTCATCGCCGCGGCCGGCGTCCTGCGCGGCCACCAGCACCAGGTCCGGCTGCGCTTCGTCATCCGCGATGACTGGTCGGCGCCGGAGAACCGCCCGATTGCCATGTGGGTCTGCCACAACGTCGCCTTCAGAACCGCCGCGCGCGAGAACGCGGCGGTGGTCCTGCTGGCGCCGGACACGATCTGGACCGACGGCACGCTGGAGGCGGTGGGCCGCGCGGCCATGTCGGGAAAGCGCGCGGTGATGCAGGCGGGGATCCGCGTGCGGGAGGAGACGGCGCTACCGGTCATCCTCGAGGCGTTCCAGCCCGCTGCCGACGGCTCGATCACGATCCCGCCACGGGCGCTGGTGCGGATCGCGCTCGACCACATGCACCCGTACTACCGGGCGTGGTACTGGGACGCCCCCGAGTTCAGCAACGCGCCGGCGAACGTCTACTTCCGTGTGGACGACTCCGGACTGGTGGCGCGCTGTTTCCACCTGCACCCGCTGCTCGTGTTCCCGCATGAGGACTTCAAGGGGTTTCACTCGGCCAACACGGACGATGACATGCCGATGGTGGCAATCCCATCGGCCGACGAGTTCCACATCGGGCAGGACTCGGACGAGGTCTTCCATATCGATCTGGTGGGCGACGACTGGGGCTCGGTGGTCCACACGCTCCGGGACCGGCCTCGCCCCGCGTACCTGGCGGAATGGGCCATCTCGTTCGCCAACCTGTACCATCGGCACTTTCTGAACCACCCGATCCGGTTCCATGCCGGGGACGTGGACGACCGCTGGCAAGCCGCGCTGGCGTTGTCCGAACGCGTCATCCGTCGCGTACGCCTGCTGCTCGCGTGGCGGAGCCTGCAGCTCCGGGCCCGTGAACTGGTGTGGGGCATCCGCCGTCGCGACGTGTGGGAGGGCGTGAAGGCCGTCGGCCTGAACTGGAGCGTGATGCCGCCGGCGCCGGCATGGTTCAGCGGCGCGAGGGGCCTGCTGAGGCAGGTTGGCCTGACAGGGGTGGCGTCGGCTCTCGATGGGAGGCGCCGGGAGGCGCTGCGCGACGTGCTGGGGTGGCTGTTTGGTGCCCTGCTGACGTCTGCCGAACTCGAGCTTCCGTATCACACCCACCGTCAGGCCAGGCGGCTCAAAAAGGCGGGTCAGCCGGGCTGGCGCTATCGCGTGGCCCAGGTGTACCGGCGCATCCAGGAGGAGCGCGCCCAGCGCGTCGACCTGGCCACGCCTTTTCGGCGGGATCTCCGCCAGCGGCAGCGGCGCGCGCGCACCGCCCACCAGGCAGATACGCAGGCGCAGCTTCCCGAGTTGATCGATCTGGCCGTGGCGCTGCGGGCCGAGTTGAAGTCCCGGGAGGCTGCCAGTGAGTCCGCGCTTGGTGGCCGGCGGACCAGAACCGCAGAGGACGTGGCGGTCGCGCTGCTGGCCGAACTGCGCGCGCGGCAGACGTCTACCGCTGGCACGTCTGCGGAGGCAGGGCCGGCGGAGGACCTGGCGGACGCGCTGCTGGCCGAACTGCGCGCGCGGCAGACGTCTACCGCTGGCGCGTCTGCGGAGGCCGGGCCGGCGGAGGACCTGGCGGATGCCCTGCTGGTCGAGCTGCGGGCGCGGGGTTCATTGCGGGCCACGACCGAGGCGGAGGAGAGGGAGACCATCGACCTGTCGGTGGACCTGCTGGCGGAGCTTCGCGCGCGCCGGGCGCGCTCGTTCTACGCCACGGTAGTACCGTTGGGAGATGACAAGGCGCGCCGGCGCCGGGAGAAGCGCAGGCGCCGGTGGGCCAAGGCCATCCAGCGCGCCGGGTCGCGCCTCCAGCGGGGCCGCAAGCGTGTCCTCAGGGGTGTCCGTACGACGGTGCGACGGGTGCGGGCGACACCCCGGCAGCTTGGCCGGACCAGCCGACAGATCGGGCGGATGATTGCCCGTGACGCGCCGCGGGCGGGGCGGCGCGCGCGGGGCAGTATCGTGCGCCTGGGACGCGAGGTGAAGCGGGGGGGGCGCCGTGCGCTTCGCGCCTCGGGCCGGGCGGCGGT
>VFZH01000035.1 GCA_016871255.1 Acidimicrobiia bacterium
TGTTCGGCGACAGCTCGACGCCGGAGAACCGGCGCGCCCAGCTCCGCACGACCGAGAGCCTGCTCGACTCGGTGACGGAGCACATCGCGGATCTCCAGAAGGCCCTGGGCTCCAGCGACCGCGGTCGCCTCGAGCAGTACCTCGACTCCGTCCGTGACGTCGAGCTGCGAGTCCAGCGGGCGGAAGCGAGGACGGAGGACAGCGCGCTGGAGCTGCCGGAACGACCGGTGGACATCCCGGCGTCGTTCGAGGACCACGTGAACCTGATGTTCGACCTGCAGGTGCTCGCCTATCAGGCCGACATCACGCGCGTGATCACGTTCCAGCTGGGCCGCGAGCTGAGCCCGCGGACGTACCCGGAGATCGGCGTGCCCGGCGCGCACCACGCGCTCTCACACCACCAGAACGATGCGCAGAAGCTGGCCGACAAGGCCAAGATCGACACGTATCACATCCACCTGCTGGCGGGCTACGCGGAGAAGCTGCAGAACACGCCGGACGGCGACGGCTCGCTGCTGGATCACATCGCCGTCCTCTACGGTGGAGGCCTGGGCGAACCGAACCTTCACAATCCGTACGATCTGCCGAACCTGGTGATCGGCGGCGCGCGAGGGCGGCTCAAGGGCGGGCGGCACCTGAAGTTCGAAATCACCGACTACGTGCCGATGGCGAACCTTCTGGTGTCGCTGCTCGACAAGGTTGGCGTGCCGATCGAGTCGCACGGCGACAGCACCGGGCAGCTCGAGGGCCTGACCGACATCTGAGACGCCACGCGCCTCGGGCCGGGGCGGAGTCCCCGCGCCTGGAAGGTAGGATCGACCGATGGCGGGACCGGCAGGGAGCCGGCCCCGCCATCGTCGTTTCTGGCCGCGCGCGAACGTCAGACGCCTCGGATCGCCGGGGCTCGACCGGGCTTCGCAAGACGGCTTGACACAGAGCTTGCGATATCAGAAGTCGAACTGCGCGCCGAACTTGAACAGCCGCGCCGTCAGGATGCTCGTGGCGTGCAGATAGCGCGGTCCGAACACGCCAATCAACGTCTGCACGTCGCTGGCATTGAAGAGATTGAAGACTTCGAACCGGGGGTGCAGGCGCGCCCGGCCGATCCGGATGATCTTGCTGATGCGCAGGTCGACCTGCGTCTGCCGCGGTTCGAACTGGGAGTTCGGCTCGATCAACGTGACCGTGGCGGTCGCGTTGCAGACCGTCGCGGCGCCGCACGCACCCAGGTTCCTTCCCAGGGAGGGGGCGATCGCCGAATTGGGCACCACCAGCGTGGCCGACTGCGGCGTGCCCGGCAGGTTGAGGAACGTCGCGCTCGTCTGCAGACCCCACCAGGGCAGCGGATACACGCCGGCGAACTTGACGTTCGTCTGACCACGCCGCGGCTCGACTTGCCGGCAGAACTGGCTGGGCACGTCCGGCGCGGCGCAGTTGTTGATCTCGGTCTGCCCGGTGTTCACGCCTCCGCTGAGCGAACCACCCTCCCCGAAGCGCGCGCTGAGAGTCACGTCGAAGCCGTTGTACACGTTCGTCCGTTCCCCGAAGCGGGAGGCCTGCGTGACCACGTTGCGCACCTGGCCGAACTTCGCGGGCGAGATATCGTAGGTGTCGCACACCTGATATCCCCCGCCGCCAGGCAGGCGCGCATCGGTCGGGGCCTGAATACAGTACGCGCCGAAGTCGCGAGGGCCGACCAGCTCGTTGTCGACGACCGTGAGGTTGCCGTAGGCGGTTCGAAAGTATCCGGCGGTCACCCCGATGCCGGGCCGCAGTTCATGCTGCACCAGCACCGAGGTCATCCAGGTGTACTGGCGGTTTCCCCAGCCCTGCTTCGCATCGTCGGCGTACAGCGACGTGGGCACCTGCGTGCCGAAGGTGGAGCTCGAGAGCGGTCCGCACTCACCCTGCGCCGCGTTGTTCCGGAGGTCGCAGTCCGGCACGTAGTTGCCGTTCACGTCGTTCCACGCACGGAAGGCCTGCGTGGACAATGCGTTTCCCGGCGTCGTCGCGACGGAAATGCTGGAGCCGGTGGAAATCGTGTACTTCCCCAACGACACCTTCAGGGCCGTCCTACCGTCGCCGAACACGTCGTAGGCGGCGGCCAACCGCGGTACGACGTCCTTGAAGTCGGTCAGGCCAGGAGCCTCGCGGAAGGCGATTTCCGGCAGAAAGTAGCCCGAAGGCCTCGTGAACGCCGGCGCCCAGGCACTCAGGTAGTCGAACCGTGCGCCGAGGTTGAGCGTCAATCTGCGGAGCGTCCACTGGTCCTGCGCGAAGATCCCCATGTCCAGCAGGCGGTTGTTGAAGTAGTTCGGTGACGCCAGCACCCACAAGCCGGTTGGCACCCGGTTGTTGAGCTGATACATCACCGGCGGAGCGTACAGCGGGCCTGACGAGTACTCCGGAAGCCGCTGCTGGACCATCTCGAAGCCCGTCTTGAAGCTGTGAGAGCCGGTGACGTGCGTCATCTTGAACCGCTGACTCGTGTTGCCGGCGTCGCCCTTGTTGCCGTACGTGTTGTTCCACGGGGCCGCCGTCGTGTTGGGGTTGGTCGTGAACAGGGAGCCGTACGCCATCCCCAGCCTCGAATCGAACACGGCGATGTCCCCGGGCGACACGCCCTCGATCGGGTCGACGACATCACCATCGATCCGCAGCGCGGCGCCCGCCTCGAACAAGAGCCGGTTGGTCGCCGGGTAGCTCCAGGTCGCCTGGGCGAGGTGACTCGGGACGAAGTAGTGGCCGAACGTCGCCTCCGGCGACCGCGTCGGACCCTGACCGAAGAAGCACCCGCAGTTCCGCTGGTTGACCTCGCCGAACGTGTACTTGTGCTTTTCTCCCGCCTGCCAAGTCACCTTGACGTCGTTCGACCGGTCGTACGAGCGCGCGTAGGCTGGCCTGTCCGGGTCCGGCTCGTAGAACACGGTGCCCTGCAGCCTGTTGTAGAAGACGCCCGCCTGATACTCCTCGGCGCCCCACCAGCGATTCGCGGTATAGAACCACAACCTGTCGCGGCTGATGGGACCGCCGACAGCGCCGCCCGTGTCGTAGATCCGCTTCACCTCGTTCGACAGCGTCAGCCCGCGCGCCCGGAGAGCGTCGTTCAGGTTCTGGCTCTGGAGTCCCTTGCCGGTGTACTCGCCGACGAACGTACCACTGAAGCGATTGCCGCCGTCTTTCGTCACGATGTGCACGCTGGCGCCGCCGTACTGCGTCTCGGCGCTGTTGCCGCCCGTGTCGATCACGATCTCCTGCGTTGCGAGCGTATTGACATGAAAACGCGTCTGTTGGCCGCCTCTGAAGGATGTCGGCGTGCCGTTGTACGTCATCCGGCCGTCGAACGCATTGTGCACCCGCAACGTGCCCGAGTAGCCGTCGCCCTTGCTGCCGCCCACGTCCCGGCCCGCCGTGGCGAACGTCAGGCTGCCGATCGCGCCGACCGTGAGGGCCTGCAATCCTGCCCACGCCTTTCCGATCGGGAGCGTATCGAGCTCGGCGCGCGAAATGAGGCTCTGCGAGCGCGAGTTCTGTACGTCGACCACCGGGCTCGCACCTGAGACGACGACCGTTTCCTGAAGGCCTCCGACCGTGAGCTCGGCGTTCGCCGTCGCCGTGATCCCCGCAGTGAGCCCGAGCCCCTCCAGTCTCACGGTGTTGAACCCCGGCAGGCTGAAGGTCACCGTGTAGGTGCCGGGGCGGAGATCGACGATCCGATAGAGGCCCTGGCTGTCGGTCACCGCGGCGCGAACCTTTTCGATGAGCGCCGGGCTGGCTGCTTCAACCGTGACGCCGGGCAGCACGGCACCCGTCGCGTCCCTGACGGCCCCCGCGATCGCGCCGGTCGTCGCTGACTGCGCCGACGAGAAGGCGGGCGCGCTACTCAGATACAGGAACGCCGCAAGACCCGCAAGATGCTTCCTCATGACAGCCCCCTTCGGTGGTGAGAAGACCCTCACATGTGGGCAGGGCGGACCGAGGGGGGCGCGGTTGCGATCCGGACCGCCGACGGATGCCCGTGCGTCACGCGGGCGCCGACATCGCGTTGAGCTGGGGATGAGCTTGTGCCGAGCGATCACACATGGTCTCGCGCCGGAAGTCAACTCACAGCAGTTACTTCGCTCGCTCCTCGTTCGCCTTGGCGCGCTCTTCGGCGCCGAGGACCCGTCCGTCCGAAGCAAGAACCCGTTCGACGCCCGTGGGACCATCGATCGAGACGCCGCGTTCCTTCATGAGGTCCCGAAGCGCCGCTGCCGTCTCCGGGCTGCTCTTGAAGCTCCCGCCGACTTCGATGCCGTCCGCCACACCCAACGGCGTCCATCCCTCCCGGGTCTTGACATCGAGCCGGGCCCCGTGCTGGACGAGATACGTGGCGATCGAGGTGGCGCCACGCTGTGCCGCCCCGTGCAGGGCGGTCATGCCGGAGAAGCGCGTGTCGGCGTTTTCGGTATCCCCGTAGTCCGCGACCGCGTTGATGTCGTTCCCGAGTTCGAACGCGACCGTGGCCGCCTCAAGGGCCTCCTGTTCGGTGCCCGGGTGCTCGCCCTGCTCGAACCCCGCTCCAGCGGCGGCCATGAGCGGCGTGACGCCGACCCAGTTCGTAAGGCGGGGATCGGCGCCGTTGGCCGCCAGCAGTCGCATGTACGCCGCGTCGGCGCTCTTGGCCGCCACCCAGAAGGGCGTTGCGCCGCTCCAGCTCAGAATGGAGATCGGGATCGGGACGTCCTTGGGCAGCTTCACGTAGTACAAGGCGTTCCGCACGTATTGGCCATCATCCAGGACGA
The DNA here is from genome assembly GCA_016871255.1 of Acidimicrobiia bacterium. Taxonomy (GTDB): domain Bacteria; phylum Acidobacteriota; class Vicinamibacteria; order Vicinamibacterales; family UBA2999; genus VFZH01. The sequence goes on from VFZH01000035.1 coordinate 4,785, forward strand.
TGCGCGCGTTCGGATCCGCACCGTGCCGCAGCAACTTCTTGGCCAGGTCCATGGCGTCCAGCCTGTTGGCCGTGACGCGCGGCCTCACGGTCGACGAACCCATGCCGACACCGAACGGCGGCCGCCGCAGCCAGCCGATGACGTGCAGCGGGGATCCACGCACATCCGGTGCGTTCGGATCCAGGCCCTGATCCAGCAGGAAGGCCGCGAGGTCGTAGTGGGCGTTGAGCACCGCGAGCATCAGGAGCGTGGTGCCGTCCGGCGCCTGTTCGTGGAGGCTGGCCCCTCCCGCCAGGAGCGCCTGCACGGTGTCGAGGTCGCCGCTGCGAACCGCGAACATGAGCGGGGTGAGTCCGCCCATCGTGAACACGCGTCCGGCCGCGCCGTTGGACGAGTCCTTCGAGCCGCTCTCCGACGAGCGGGCGTGGACGTCGGCACCGCGGGCGATGAGCAGCCGCACCGCCTCGGTGCGCTTCTGCGCCGCGGCCCACATCAGCGCCGTCTGGCCGCGCCACTCCTCCTGTGCGTTCACGTCGGCCCCATGGTCGAGGAGGGCCTTGAGCGCCGCCACCTCGCCGGTTCGAGCGCACGTCATCAGGGCGGTCTCACCCGCCGGCAGGCTCGCATTGGCGTCCGCGCCCGCGGTGAGCAGCATCTCGACGATGGCCGCGTTGCCGTTCGAGCAGGCCACGCTCAGGGGCTGCACGCCATATCGATTGACCGCACCGACCTGCGCGCCCGCCGCGATCAGCAGCCTGGCGGCATCGGCGTCGTTCAACTGCGCCGCCCAGTGCAGGGCGGTCGTTCCGTCGACCTGGGGGACGTTGACGTCCGCCTTCTGCTGCAGCAGGGCTCGCAGCCCCGTGGCGTCACCCGCCCTCACCGCGTCGGCGACGGCGCTGTCGCCAGCCGCCGCGGCAGCCGGCCATGAGAGCAGCTGCACGACGAGACCGCAGGTACCGAGCCGGATTCTCCACATGGCAGGACTCCTCATCGATGCGGGCGCGCGCCTAGAGCCGGTCGATGGGACCGGTGCTGTCGCCGATCTTCTCAACGCCGCGCACGTCCGCCTTGTCCAGCAGCGTCAGCAACAGGTTCGCCATCGGCGTGCCGGTCGCGTAGCGGATATGGTTTCCGCCCTTGAGCTGACCGCAGCCCCCGCCAACGAGCAGCGTCGGCAGGTCGTAGTGCAGGTGGTAATTGCTGTTGCTCATGGCGCTCCCGAACAGGACCATCGAGTGGTCGAGCAGCGTGCCCTCTCCGTCGGGCGTGGCACGGAGATTCTCCAGGAAGTGCGCGAAGAGCGTCAGATGGTGGACGTTCAGCTTCGCCTGCTTCATCAGCAGGTCCGGGTTGTCCCGATGATGCGACATCCCGTGGTGCCCCTCGGGCACGCCGATGTAGGGGTAGGTCTTGACGCTCAGCTCCCGCGCGATCAGGTACGACATCACGCGGGTCATGTCCGAACGGAAGGAGAGCGCCGCCAGGTCGAACATCAATCGCGCGTGATCTTCGTACGACTCCGGGATGTCCACCGGCCGCTCCGGCTGGGCCTCGGTCGACGTGGCCGCGTACGCCTCCGCCCGCTGAATACGCTGTTCGACGCCACGGATGGTCTCGACGTAGTCCGCAATGATCTGCCGGTCTTCGTGGCCGAGCCGCCGGCTCAGCGACGACATCTCCTCCGTGACGGAATCGAGGATGCTGACCGCGACCTTGCGCTGCGTCTGCTGCCGTTCGGGCGTCGGCTCCTCGCCGAAGAGCCGTTCGAAGACCGCGCGCGGATGTATCTCCATCGGCAGCGGCGTGGTCTCGTCCCTCCAGCAGATGGTGTTCTGGTACACGCAGCTGTAGCCGGCATCGCAGGCGCCGACCGTCGTCTCGTTCTTCTCGAGCGCGAGCTCCAGCGACGGCAGCGGGGTGTGCTCCCCGAGCTGGACGGCCGCGATCTGATCCGCGCTGACGCCCGCGCGCACATCGGCGCCCTCCGTCCGCTTGCCGTGCGTCCCGGTCAGCCAGGCCGCCGTCGATCGCGCGTGATCGCCCTCGCCGTCGCCCAGCGATTCCGCCTGCTTGTGCGCGAGGCCGCTCAGGACGATGAGCTGATCGCGAAACGTCTCCAGCGTCTTCAGCGTCGGCGACAGCTGGAAGTCGGGGCCCTCCGTCGCGGGAGTCCACAGCGGCATGTTCGCGCCCATCGGCAGATGCACGAACGCCAGTCGCTTCACCGGCGCGGCCGCCGTCTTCGCCGTCGGCGTGAGGGCCGGGACCATGGCATCGAGCAGCGGCAGCGCCAGCGCCGTGCCGGCGCCGCGCAGCACCGTACGCCGAGGCAGGATCCTCTTCGTGATCATCATGACTCCGCTCTCCTCATTTGAAACGGAACGCTCCTGACAATGCCGACCACGAGCGACGACAACGCATAGCCCCCGGACTTGGCGTCGTGCACGATCTGCCGGACCGCCGGCATGTCGTAGTACTCGACGCCGCGGCCCAGCGCGTATGTGAGCAGCTTCTCGGTGAGCGTGGACACGAAGAGCTCAGGCTTGCTCAGGATCATGTCCCGCAGGCCGGTGACACCTTCGAACTTGGTCCCGTTCGGGAGGGAGGCGGACGCATCGATCGGGGCGTTCGCCTCGTTGCGCGTGCGCCAGCGACCTGTCCCGTCGAAGTTCTCGAGCGCGAACCCGAGCGGATCCATCTGCGCGTGGCAGCTCGCGCAGCTGGGGTTCGCACGGTGCAGGGTCATCGCCTCGCGCATCGAGAGCGCTTCCCCGCTCTTCTTCTTCTCCTCCAGGGACGGCACATTGGGCGGCGGGGGGGGTGGCGGCGTACCCAGGATGTTCTCGAGGATCCACTTCCCGCGGACCACCGGAGAGGTTCTCATCGCATACGACGTCACCGTCAGTATGCTGCCCTGGCCCAGGAGGCCGCGCCGTTCGTCCTGTTCCACCGGCACGCGCCTGAAGTGGCCGCCGTGGACGCCGGGGACGCCGTAGTGCCGCGCCAGCCGCTCGTTGAGGTACGTGTAGTCGGCGGTCATCAGGTCGAGCGCGCTCCGGTTCTCGCGCAGCATGCTGTCGACGAGCAGCTCGGTCTCGCGCCGGAAGGACTGGCGGAGGCCGTCGTCGAACCTCGGGAACACCCGCGAGTCCGGCAGGACCGCGTCGAGGTTGCGGAGCTGCAGCCACTGCCCCGCGAAATTCACCACCAGCGCCTCCGCCTTCGGCGATGCGAGCATGCGCCTCACCTGCCGTTCGAGGACGGCCGGCTCACGCAGGGTTCCGCCGGCCGCCACGTCGAGCAACTCGTCGTCCGGGATGCTGCTCCAGAGGAAGAACGACAGGCGCGACGCCAGCTCGATGTCGCTGATGCGATACACCGCATCCTTCGCGAGCGTCCCGGGATCCTGTTCGACGCGGAAGAGGAAGGCGGGGCTCATGAGCACGCGCTCGAGCCCGCGGACGATCCCGGCCTCGAAGCCGCCTTCGCGACGGCCATGCTCGAAGAAGGGCATCAGGAGCGCGACGTCCTCCGGCGTCACCGGGCGACGGTACGCACGCCGGGCCAGCGTCGAGAAGATGCGCTCCGCGCATGGCGCCTCCTCCGCCGCGGTCGACGGCCGGCAGGCGAAGATGCGGCGCCGGCTCGGCGTCTCGTCGGGCGTCATGCCCGAAAACGGCCCCAAGACCGTGATGTGCCGCAGGAACGGCATCAGCGATCTCATCTCCTGCGGCCGGTCGTACGTTTCCGGCAGCGTCTGCTCTTCCGCAGACGTGATCTTGATGAAGGTCGCCGTGACCTCGTGCAAGCCGGCCTTGAGCGGCAGCCGCACCTCGAACTCGTCGAACTCCACGCCCCAGGGCTTGTTGCCCTTGCCATCGAGCGTGAACAGGCCCACCCGGCGGCCGTCGACGTTCAGTTCGACCTCGTGGGATCGGGTCTGCCCGGAGTTCCCGTCGATCGCGATTCTCAGGAGGTACTCGCCGTCGACCGGGAAGTAGTGCTGGACGATCGCGCCGCCGCGGGTTCCGAACGGCAGGCCCTCGAGATGATCCCACTGCGCGAGATCGTCACGTACGCGGTACGTGACGTGGTCGGGCGGCAGCGCCGGATCGCCGACCGCGATCATGCTGATCTTCCGGGCGGCCGACAGATAGCGTTCGAGCAGCGTCGGCGACAGCTTCAGGACGCCGGCGATGTTGTCGAACCCGTAGCTCAGATCATCGGCCGGCAGCAGAAGGCCGAAATCGATGCCCTCGAGGGCCAGCAGGTCGCGGATGGCGTTCTGGTACTCCGTCCGATTCAGACGGTGGAACGTATCCCTGCGCCCAGGATTCGGACGTGCGTTCGCGGCGCTGTCGAGCGCGGTCTCCAGCCCTGAGATGAACCCGTCGAGCGTCCTGGCATCCGGACGAGGCATCCCGACGGGAGGCATGGCGCCTCCCCGAAGCTTCCGCACCACCTTCTCCCAGACCGGCGCACCCTCGGAGACGTCGTCGATGTCCACGGTGTCCAGCACAAGGCCACCGGTCTTCAGCCGCTGGTTGTGGCAGGTCACGCAGTAGGTATCGACGATCGCGCGTGGCGACGACACGGCAGCCGCACCCGAGGGGGACCCGTCAGGCCTCCCTGGCTCCTGGGCAGCAACCCGCAGCCCGGCGGCTCCGGATGCGATGCAGATCCACGTCGCGGCGACGGTCAGCGAGAGCCATCGCCTCGAACTCGTGCCCATGGTCGCCTCTCCTCAGAACTGGCGCCGCTCCCGGACAGTCAGATCCTTCCGGCTGCCCCGGGCGCGGCTCAGCCACTCGGCCTCGTGCGAGTCTGGGAAGCCAGGGCCCGGCAGACGGAGCTGAATCGAACACAGGGACCGGCGCGCCGCCGAACACCGCGGATCACCAGCAGGCCCCACCCCCAGACGTGGTTCAGCCCGGACGCGTTCGAGGGAAGGCTACCGCCGCGGACCTGGCAAGTCAATCGATGTTCCGTCAGAAAACACACCGAAAATGTCCCAAGTTATGACGGGTGCCTGCGTGATCTCAGGAGCCGTCACGGGTGTGCCGCCGGAGTACCGAAGGGGCCTTCGGACCTTCCGAAAGGCGGTTCTGTGGTTGCGACGGCCGCACCGCGCGACTATGCTCGACCCTCGTTCACGACGGTCACAGACCCGCCGCTCGAGGAGGAGCCCGACATGCCGTGGATCGCGCGTCCAGCCGTCGCCGTGAGTGTGTGTGTCTGGCTCTGCACGGCTGCCGCGTGCGGCGGAAGCGACACTCCGCAGACGGAGTCGGAACTCCCGCCTCCCTCTGAAGGCGTCCCGGAGTCGATCCCGATGGGCGGCGAGAAATCGGTGACGAGGTTCTTCGTGACCAGTCGAGGCGCGGGGCGCGGCGGCGATCTCGATGGGCTGGCAGGAGCCGACGCGCACTGTCAGATGCTGGCCGAGGCTGAAGGGGCCGGCGATCACACGTGGCGTGCGTACCTCAGCGCCTCTGCCTCGGGCGATCAGCCAGCCGTCAACGCCCGCGACCGCATCGGCGAGGGCCCCTGGTACAACGCCGAGGGCCTGCTGGTGGCGGCCGATCTCGACGACCTGCACGGCGACAAGGCCCGCATCAGCAAGGAACTGGCGGTCACCGAACGGCTGGATCAGGTGCCCGGCGCCGGCGACACCCCGAACCGCCACGACATCCTCACCGGCTCACGGCCGGACGGGACCGCGTATCCGGCCGAAGACGATCTGACGTGCCGCAACTGGACGTCCGACGGCGACGGCCGCGCGCAGGTCGGCCATCATGATCGCCGGGGTCGGACCGAGGATGCGGATTCGTGGAACTCGGTCCATGCGTCGCGCGGATGCGGCCAGACGGATCTCGAAGCGACCGGGGGCGCGGGACTGCTGTACTGCTTCGCCATCGACTGACCCCCAGGAGCGCAACCGCGATGGCAGCGGGCCGTCGAGCCGCACGCGTTCCCGAGGCAGCGTGGATCTACCAGTTTCCGCTCCTGGTGCGCGTGTCACACTGGCTCAACGCGCTGTGCCTCGCCATTCACAAGATGGCGAAGTTCATGGGTGTAGTAGGATCGTCCGCGTTTCACCCACTCGGCCGATCTGCCCGCGGGACAGATCACCCGTGCCGACGCATCGCGGACAGCGAATCCAGGAGACCGCCATGGGCATGAAAGGTGTCTTCGCCGTCACGACGGCGATCCTGACGATGGTCCTGCTCTCTCCCGAGCCGGATCTCGGCGCGCAGGCCGGCGCCGCGCTCACCGGGGTGGTGAGCTCGCAGGAGGAGGGGCGAATGGAGGGTGTACTCGTCACCGCCCGGCGGGACGGCGCCAACTTCGACGTGTCGGTCGTGAGCGACGCGCAGGGCCTGTACAGTTTCCCGCGCACCCACCTGACGCCCGGGCAGTACGCCGTGAAGATCCGGGCCGTCGGGTACGACCTGACCCGCCCCGGCACCGTGGAGGTTGCCGCGGGCCCTGCCGCGAAGCTCGACCTGGCCCTGGGCAGGACCAGGGACCTGAGCAGCCAGCTCACGTCGGTCGAGTGGGCGATGAGCGTGGCGGGCACGGACGAGCAGAAGGCGATGGTGATCAAGCAGATTGCCGGCTGCATCTACTGCCACTCGCTCGAGCGCATCGTGAAGTCGCGACACAACGCCGAGCAGTTCGTGAACGTCATCAACCGCATGGGGGCGTACTTCTACGACGGCACGATCGCCGGCACCGAAGGCCGCGGCCGCGCGCAGTTCAACGCCGCGGATCCCAAGGAGGCGCAGGCGAACTCTGCGAAGAACCCGAACTTCGGCATCACGCCAGGCGTCGCGAAGACCGACTTGGCGGCGTACCTCGCGACAATCAACATGAGCCAGGGCAGGAGCCTGCCCGCCGACCTCAAGACGCTGCCGCGCCCGACGGGCAAGAGCACGCGCGTCATCATCACGCAGTACGACATGCCGCGCCGCGACACGGTTCCCCACGACGGCGACATCGACTCCAAGGGCAACTTCTGGTACACCGATCAGAGCCGGCCGTTCCTCGGCATGCTCGACCCGAAGACCGCCACGTTCACGGAGTACCCGATGCCACCGCTCCCGCCGAACTCGCGGCACCATTTCGGCGGCGGCAGCGACGTGCAGGTGGACAAGGACGACAACATCTGGTTCCCGACCACCCACGAGTCGGTCAGCAACCATTTCGGCCTGATCCACAAGTTCGACCCGAGGACGAAGACCTTCACGCCGGCCATCATGCCGGACAACGCGGTCACGCAGTTCCTCTCCATGGGCCCCGACGGCAAGATCTGGTCCGGCTTCGGAACGCTGTACCGGATCGACCCGACGACGATGAAGGCCGACTACTCGTTCAACTGGACGAAGGCGCCGAACGTGCCCCCTGGACCGCACTCCGGGTACGAACCCGCCGTCGATCCCGACGGCAACCCCTGGATCACCGACTTCAGCGGTCACTACATCGTGGGCATCGACGCGAAGACGAGCACCGCCAGGTTCTTCAAGGTGCCGACGCCGAACTCGCAGCCGCGCCGCGGCCGGATCGACTCCCAGGGCCGCTACTTCTTCGGCGAGTTCACCGGGGACAGGGTCGGGATGCTCGACACGAAGACGGGCATGTTCCGCGAGTGGGACATGATGAAGTGGGCCGCGCCCTACACGGCATCGCTCCCGGACAGGAACGGCCGCGTCTACGCGCCGAGCAGCACCTCCGACAGGGTCTTCCGGGTGGATCCGAAGACGAACGAGGTCGTGCAGTACCTGATGCCGACCCGCGATTTCGACGTCAAGCAGATGTCCATCGATCCCGTTTCGCGGAACGCGGTCTGGATGGCGAACGTCCGCAACGCGCGCGTCGTGAGGGTCGAACCCCTGGACTGAGGGCCGCGCTCGACGCCCGCGGTCGCCGGCCGGGCGGGCGGCACCCGATGTCCGTTGACGGGTCTCCGTGAGGCGTTCGCCGCGGCGGACGTGCCGTTCCGACGCCGCCCGTGGAGGGGGCGGTCACGCGGGTCGATCAGGCCCGCCGGCGCACCGAGAAGACCACAGTTCCGTGGGTGCAGGCGCGCCGGGCCATCCGGATGCCGATCATTCGGCGCCGAAGGCGAGCAGCACGTTGCCGGCGATGCCGCCGATCGCCGAGTAGCCGGAGTTCACGTACATCATCCCGTTCACGACGACGGGACCCGGCCCGTTGAGGCCGCCGCCTTTCGCCTGCACGCCGTTGACGGTCGCGTAGTCTCGAACGGTGTCGTACTGCCAGAGAATCCGGCCATCGTCGGCCGAGTACGCGCGGAGCACCCCGTCGAGCGAGCCCGAGAAGACGACGCCCGGGATCGCCGTGACGGCGGCCGGCTGCGCCGGCTGACAGGGACGGCCGTTCTCGAGACAGACCGGCCGCACCGACCAGACGACTCTTCCGCTCGAGAGGTCGACGGCGCTGAGACCGCCCGCGTCGCGGCCCGCAGGAGAATCGTTGGTGGCGAAATAGGCCAGCCCATCGTCGGCAGCCGGGCCCCAGACCACGCCGCCCTGTGTACTGCCCCTGCCGACGCGCCGCTCCCAGAGAACCTCGCCACGCTCGGCGTCGAGCCCCCAGGCGATGCCCGATTTCTGCCCGGCGGTGAGGATACGCAGGCCGTTCGCCAGCGTCCGCAGGATCGGAGCGCTGCCGAAGTCGAAGTCAGGACCGACGCCCTGCTGGGGGCAGTTCTCCGGCGGCGTGCCGGTCTGCGGACACCCGACAACCCACACGTCCCTCGCGCTGAGCTGTTTCGACCACTTGCGATCGCCGGTCTCCAGATCCAGCGCGATGATGGCGTCGCTGCTGGCCTCGGCGGGCTCGCTGTAGGCGTCCCCCGTGGCGACGTAGAGCAGGCCGCGCGCCGGGTCGAGCGTCGGCGGGCCCCAGATGGCCGCCCCCGACGGCCCGTACAGCTGCGTGCCGACCGACGTCTTCCTCGTCGGCCGCGGCGCCTGCGGGATCGCGTAGGCCTTCCAGATCTGCCTCCCCGTGCTCGCGTCGTAGGCAACGACGCTGCCGCGGAACGTGCAGCACTCGTAGTTGGGGTGGACCCCGACCGCCTCCTCGAGCGATGACACGGGCACGTACAGGCGGCCCTCGTGCAGCGCGGGCGCGCCCGTGATCCGGGCCCACGCGTGCTCGTCCGCCCTCGCGGTCCAGATCTCGCGGCCCGTCTCTGCGTCGAGGGCGTAGACGTTCGCCTGGAGATCGCCGAAGTACACGGCATGCCTGACCGATCCACCCGCGATGGGCCCCAGGCTGATTGCCGTTCGCACCGCCGCCTTCGTGGGAGCCGACCAGTACACGCACCCGGTCGCGGCGTCGAGCGAGTACACGAACCCGCCGTCGCCTCCCACGTAGATCCTGCCGCCGATCACGGACGGCTGACTGAACGCCGACGAGACGTTCGGGAGGCCGAACGCCCACTTCAGCTTCAGCGCCGGCACCCGCGCGGCCGTGAGGCCCGCCGCCGCGGCCGGCTGGAACCGCGTATTGGCGAGGTCAGCGCCCCACCCGTTCCACATCGGGCCCTCGAGCGGGTTGCCGAGCGCGCGCGGCGCGCAGCGGTTCGTCATCTCGTCGGCGTGCCCGGACCTCCCGGACCCGAGCGGCCGCCCTGCAAGGAACGTCGCCAGCAGCCGCTTCTGGGCATCGCTCAGCGCGGCCGCCTGGACCTGCATCGGACCAGTCGTCAGCGCCGCGTAGATCGAGTCGGGCGTGCGCTGCATGAGCGCCTCGCGGTCCGGGGCGCGCGTCGAGTCAGGCCGGTCGTGGCACGAGGCGCAGTGTTCCGTGTACCAGGAGGGCGCCATGACAATAGACGGCGCCGGCTGCGCGGCCGCGTGGGAGACCCAGGCGAGGACGACGACGGCGAGGGCGGGAACAGGTCGGTGAGACATACGCCAACTCTACGCCAAACGGTCGTGCCTGATGTCAGGAACACGAAGGCCCTGACGGACCCCGTGGCTACGGGCGTGAACGGGAATCCGGACGACGCCTACGCTAGCCGCGTGGCGACGCCGGGGACTCTCACCTCACGACGACGTCCCGGCGGCGACCGGGGGCGTGAAACCCCTGGCGTGGCACGGGAGCGGGGCGCCCGGCGGCGCCCCGCTCCCGCGTTCACGGACCTCAGTAGTCGATCTGCACGGCGAACTTGAAGAGCCGCGCCGTGAGGATCTGCGCCGCGCGCAGCCACGGGTTGGTCGCCCCCGGCGTGAACGTGCCGTTCAGCGCCTGCACGTCCGCCGCGTTGAAGAGATTGTAGATCTCGAATCGCGGCTGCACCCGGAGGTTCCCCGCCCGGATGTTCGCGCCGATCCGCCAGTCCACCTGCGTCTGGCGCGCCTCGAACTCCGAATTGTTCGGGTAGATCAGCGCGTTCACCCGCGCGTTGCACACCGCCGCGCCGCGGCACGCCGCCAGGTCGCGTCCCAGCGACGGCCGGATCTGCGCGTTGCTGATCGACGTGGTGGCGTTCTGCGCGATCCCCGGCAGATTGAGGAACGTCGCGCTCATCACCAGCCCGTACCATGGCAGCGGGTACTGGCCCGCGAGCTTCAGGTTGTGCTGCCCCTTCCACGGCGGGCTGGCGCTGCGGCAGAACTGCGCCGGCGCATCCGGCGTGGCGCAGTTGTCGATGATCGTCTCCCCGGTGTTGAAACCGCCCTGGATGGTCGCCCCGTTGTCGAACCGCGCGTTGATCAGCACGTCGAACCCGTTGTAGACCTGGGCTCTGTCCGACAGCGTCACCACGTTGTTGAACTGGCCGAACTTGGCCGGCGAGACGTCATACAGTCCGCAGACCTGGTTGCCGCCTCCGCCCGGCAGGCGCGAGTCGGTCGGCATCGTCACGCAGTACTCCGTGAAGTCGGCCCGCGTCACCGCCAGGTTGTCCGTCGTGAGGATGTTGCCGTACCAGGTCCGGTAGTAGCCGAAGGTCAGGCCCACCATCGACGCCAGCTGGTGCTGGACGGCCGCCGACATCGTCCACGTGTGGTCGCGGTTGCCCCAGCCCCACTTCGCCTCGTCGGCATACACGGTGACCGGCAGCTGCGTCCCGAACGCGAGCCCAGAGAGCTGGCCGCACTCGCCGTTGGGCAGCGGGTTGCGGTAGTCGCAGTCGGGCACGTAGTTGCGGTTGACGTCGTTCCACGTCCGGTTCGCCTGGTCCTGCAGCGCGATCGCCGGGTGCGACGCCAGCGCCCGCGAGAGCCCCTCGTTGGTCATGTTCTGGCCCAGGTTGAACTTCAGCGCCGTGCGCGCGGTGCCGAACAGGTCGTACGCCGCCCCCAGCCGCGGCACGATGTCCTTGAAGTCGCTGAACCGCGACATCGCCGGATAGTCGACCTCGCCCAGGAAGTACCCGCCCGGCCGCGTGAACGCCGGCGAGAACGAGGTCGTCGCGTCGAACCGCATCCCGTAGCTCACCGACAGGCGGTCCATCGTCCACGTGTCCTGCGCGAAGAACCCGTAGTCCACCATCCGCAGGTTGTAGTAGCTCGGCGATGCCATCTGCGCGATCTGGACGGGCACGCGATTGAGATAGATGTGCATGATCGCCGGTGAATACCGCGGCCCGGTCGACGCCTCGTTGTACCGCTGCTGCGTCGACTGGAACCCGAACTTGAACGAGTGCGACCCGGTCACGTACGACACCTTGAACTCCTGCGAGCTGTCGCCCTGGTCGCCCTTGTCGCCCTGCGTGTTCACCCAGCCGGGGTTCGCCGCCAGCGGGTTGGCCGAGAAGAGCTGCCCGTACTGCAGCCCGAGGCCCAGGTCCCACACCGCGATGTCGTTGTCCTCGACCCCCTCCGGCGCCGGGAGGTTGTTGTCCACAATCCACAGCCCCGCCAGCGTCTCGAACAGCAGCCGGTTCGTCGCCGGGTAGGTCCACCGCACGTTGATCATGTGCTGCCCGCCCAGCGGGCCTTCGAAGTAGTGCCCGAAGGTCGCTTCCGGCGCCCGCGCCGCCGACATCCCGAAGTAGCAGCCGCAGTTGCGCTGGTTCACGTACTGGAAGGCGTACTTGTGCTTCTCCCCCGGTTGCCACGTGAACTTCACCTGGTTGTCCCGGTCGTACGCCTGCGAGAACGCCTGCCGGTCCAGATCCGGTTCCCAGAACGCCGGGACCTGGTGCTGCAGCTTGTTGAAGTAGATGCCCGCCAGGTACTCCTGCGATTCCGACAGCCGGTGGCTCGTGTAGAACCACAGCTTGTCCTGCGCGATCGGCCCGCCGAAGGCGGCGCCCACGTCGTAGAGCTTCTTGATCTGGTTCGCTTCCCGCAGGCCGCGCGAGATCGCCTCGGCGTTCAGGTTGTCGCTCTGCATCGCCGGCGGCGCCCAGTCCGCCCGGATCTGCCCGCTGAACGTGTTGCCCCCGTCCTTCGTGATCACGCGCACGCTGGACCCGCCATACTGCGTTTCCGCCGTGTTCCCGCCCGTGTCGATCACGACCTCCTGGATGCTCAGCGGGTTGATGTGGAACAGCGTCATGCGGGTGCCGCGGAAGCTCGTCGTCTTCCCGTCGAGCGTCAGCTTTCCATCGGCCGTCCCGTGCACTTCGAGGGCGCCCGAGTAGCTGTCGCCCCGCGTCCCGCCCACATCGCGGCCCCCCGTCGGGTTGACCAGGTTGCTGATGGCGCCGACCGTCATCGTCTGGATCCCGGAATAGCCCTTCCCGAGCGGCACCGCGTCGAGCACCTCCCGCGCCAGCACCGACTGCGCCCGCGCGTTCTGGACGTCCACCAGCGGGCTCGCCCCGCTGACCGTCACCGTCTCCTCCAGGGCCCCGACCCGCATCTCGGCGTCGATGGTGGCCGTGAAGCCGGCCGACAGCTGGATCCCTTCCCGCACGAACTGCGAAAAGCCGGGAAGGGTAAACGACACCCGATACGTGCCCGGGGTCACGTCCACGATCGTGTAGCGACCCTGTCCGTCCGTGACCGCGACACGCACCTTCTCGATCAACGCCGGGCTGGAGGCCTCCACCGTCACCCCCGGCAGCACCGCTCCCGTCGCATCCCGCGCGGCCCCCGTCAACCCGGACAGCTGGGCCCACGCGGGCGCTGCGCTCGCGACGAGCCACGCAGCGACCATGACGCTTACCCGAATGCTCTGAGATCGACCCATCTCGAACACTCCTTCCAAGAAAGACGCGTCCCACACGCCTGCACACCACAAACACCGGGCACCGAACGGATGCGAAGCGCCGGTGCGCCCAGCTCCCTCCGGACCGTTGCCTGGGTGTCCAAGCAGCGAGCCCGGCCCCCATACTGAGACAGGGCGGACACTACTACGAACGCCGCCAGGCGCGTGTCCCAGATTGTCCTAGATCCGCGCCGAAAACGCACCAGAAACCACCCTCGATCAACGCCGGGCTGGCCTCCACCGTCACCCCCGGCAGCACCGCTCCCGTCGTATCCCGAGCGGCCCCCGTCAACCCGGACAGCTGGTTGGTACAGGACCCGTCGCCCGCGGCGACGGCGGGCCGGAAATCAGGCGTACGCGAGAGCCTGCCGGGGCGCTACCGGAAGACCTCCCACTCCCGGTAGTACCTGGCGGCACCGGGGTGGAGCGGGATCGGCGTGGCTGAAGCCCAGTCGAGATCGATCTCCGCCAGCACCGGGAAGCTCGGCACCAGTGGAGGCAGGACACTGGCCAGCTGCCTGGTGATGTCGTACACCACCCGTTCGCCGAGATCCGCACGGCAAATGAACAGCACGTCGGCGCCGATGGTCCGGACGGGCTGGTTCTGGCCCGGGTAGGTGTCGGCAGGTATGGTGACGGGCCGTGTGAACGGGTTCTCTTCCAGCAACCGGTCGATCTCGGGGCCTTCAATGGACACGAGACGCGCCTCCAGCGCCATATCGCCGATCACGGTGGTGCCGTAGCTCGACGTCACGAACAGCGCGGCATCCAGCGTGCCCGCGCCGAGCCGGGCGCCGACGTCCGACAGCCTCCCCGACGACAGGTTTACGTCTTCACCCGTCCCCGTCACGCCGAAGGCCCGGAGGACGAGCGGCAGCAGCGGATGGTCGTTCTGGTAGACTGCCCGGCCGCGCAGATCGCCTGCGCTCCGGATTCCCGAGCCGGGCCGGGCCAGCAGGTGCACGACCGCCAGGTGCAACGTGGCAATCGCCCGCACGCGACCCGAGGCCGGCGGTGCGTTCCGGACCTCCCGCAAGTAGGTCCTGTCGGACGTGGCGATGGCCACGTCGGCGTGCCCGCGCTGGAGCACTTCCACCTGGTCGAACGTGCCGTCGAGGGGGACGATCTGCACGTCCAGGTCCGGCAGGTGGCGCGCGTACTCGCGCGCGAAGCTGTCGGGAAACGCCCCCCCGCCGATGAAGCGCACGCTCTCACGGGGAGGCGTGTCGGCGGTCGCCCGGCACGCCGTGCCGGCCAGGGCCACCGCCACCGCTCCGCCGAACAGCAGAATCCGCATACGCCCTCCTCCTCGAGACGACCTATTTCGCCTCCCGCGTCGTGTCCACGCCCATGGGTGTCAGGTAGTACCCGTCACCGTGGGCCGTGTGCAGGAACTCGGGACGCCGGGGGTCCGCCTCGATCTTCTTGCGCAGCCTCGCGACGGCCTTGTCGACCGACCGTGTATAAGGTTCGTCGTCATAGCCCCACACCTCGCGGAGCAGCTCCTCACGGTGGACGACGCCGTGCGGCCGCTCGCCGAGATACCGGAGGAGTTCGAACTCCAGGCGGGTCAGCTGAATGGGCGCGTCGCCGCGCCGCGCGGTGAAGTGCACGAGATCGACGGTCACGGGGCCGAGTTCGAGACGCTCGACGCTCGGCCTGGTCCGGCGCAGGACCGCGTGGATCCGAGCCAGCAGCGTCTCCAGATTGAACGGCTTGGTCACGTAGTCGTCCGCGCCGCTCTGGAAGCCGCGCAGCTCGTCCTCCTTGCGGTCTCGGGCGGTGACGATGATGATCGGGAACCGGCGCTCGCGCCGCCACGTGGCGCACAGATCGAAGCCGCTCCGCCCCGGGAGCATGACGTCGAGCAGCGCCAGGTCCGGCGCGAACGTCTTGGCCGCGTCCAGGGCCAGCTTCCCGTCCGCGACGCAGCGCACCTCGAACCCCTCGTGCACGAGGTTGTGGCTCAGGACCTCTGCCAGGACGTGGTCGTCTTCAACCAGGAGAATCCGTTTCTGCATGTCGGTCGCTCTCGACGGGCAACGTGACGCTGACGGTCGTGTGGTCCCCGACGACGCTCTCGAACCCCAGCGATCCTCCGTGATCGGCGACGATGCGATCGACGATCGCGAGACCGAGCCCGCTGCCGCCGCGCTCCTCGGTCCGGCCGCGGAAGAACTTGCGGGTGACGTGCGGCAGGTCCTTCCCGGGGATCCCCATCCCCCGGTCGGCGACCTCGATGACGACGCCCGTCCCCTGCACGCGGGCTCCGAGGCGGAGATACCGCCGATCCCGTGAATAGCGGATCGCGTTGTCCACGAGGTTGCCGAACACCAGGCTCATCGCGCGGCGGTCCGCCCTGACCGCCGGCAGCGTGTTTCCTGCGTCCACGACCACCTCGAAGTCCGCGTGCTCGAGTCGCGACGAGTACTCGCGCAGCACGTCTTCGATGAGGGCCTGAGGGGCGAGCGGCTCGAAGGTGTAGACGTCCGCCACGTCGGTCATGCGGGCGTAGGCGAGCATGTTGTCGATCAGCCGTGAAAGACGCTGCACTTCGTGCAGGGCGTGCATGCCCCACTTCCTCGAAATCTCGGGGGTCATGCCGCGACCCGACACGAAGGTCTCCGCGATCGCCTTCATGGTGGCGATCGGCGTCTTCAGTTCGTGCGTCACCGTCGACACGAAGTCCGACTGCAGGGCGGTCAGGTCGGCCTTGGCCCGGAGGCCCTGGACGCTCAGCAGCAGGCTGACCACGAGCAACAGGGTGGTCGCCGCCCCGAACGTCAGCGCGCGCTGCGTGCCCACGCCCGCGGCGAGCTGCATCGGATCGTCCGACACCGTCGCCTTGGCGGTCCAGACCTCGTGCCGCAGGTCCGCAGGCGCCGTCATCGCGACGAGCGTGGGATCGAAGAAGAGCAGCGGAACGGCCCGGGCCGCCGACGGGGCCGCCCGCCGGTCTCCAACCGCCCCGACCACCGGCTGCCCCTGACCGTCGATGACGGTGTAGACGAGATCGTTCCCGACCGCCGGAAGCCGCTGCACCTGGTCCGCGAGCTCCTGGAAATACCGGCGCCGCACCCACTCCATGTTGACCATGAAGCCGATGCCGCTCACGGGGCGCGTGTAGGCCGCATCGGCGTACCGGAGAGACGCGACAACCTGGTAGGTCGCGTTGCCCTCCTGCACGTCGAACGTGGAGAACCGGCGACCGAGCTTCCCGTCGCGCGCGATGCGCTCCAGGAGCCGCTGCGACATCTCCGGGTCGCTGGCGGTCACGACGGGCAGCTCGTACGGCTCGTGCGAGGGCAGCCAGGACGGCAGTCGCTCGCTGCGGACGTAGAACGCCATTCGCGCGTCAGCCGGCGCTCCGCTCCAGGCGAAGAACGCCTCCGGATACGGATACTTCGCGAAGGCCGCCGCCACGGTCCTGAGAAGGGCGAACGAGGTCCCCGAGATCTCGGACTGCGGCACGGCCGGCAGCACCATCGTCTGGAGGGACCGCATGTCGCGTGTCAGGGCGCGGACGAGCAGGTCGACCGCCGCCTCGGCCCGCCGGGTGGCCGATTCCGTGGCGCTCTGGCGCCACTCCGTGACCGCCCGATACCCGAGCCATACGAGGGAGCCGGCTGACAGGAGGACCCCCAGGGCCACGATTCCGATCAGCCGCTGCATGAGCCGGGACGTCAGCGCACGAAACATCCGTGGTGCCACCGGAGTTTGATCCCTCTCGCGCCCGCGCGGCTGGCCGCGGGACGCTGCCCTTCTGGGGGCGCATTCTGCCATACCCGTGCCCGTTCCGCACTCGGGGGGCGGGACAACTCGGGACAGTCGCGGACGCCAGACATGGTACGATTCGCGCCGAATCGGGCCCCTGCGTCCGCGTCTTGCGGTAGTGTGTGGGGTGTCCGAGGGTGCCTCACGAGGAGCAGATCCGATGGCGAGCCGGTCTGGATCGATCGCGGTGGTGATGGGCGCGGCGGCGGTCGCGTTCCTGGCCGGCAGCCACATGACCCGGAAATCGGTCGAGGCGCAGAGCGCGCAGCGCGTGTTCGAGTTGCGCACCTACACGACGATCGACGGCAGGCTGCAGCAGCTCGTGGACCGGCACAAGAACGGGGCGATTCCGCTGTTCGAAAAACACGGAATGCACGTCGTCGGCTTCTGGGTGGCCGCCGATGCCCCGAAGTCTTCCAATACCCTGACCTACATCCTGGCCCACCCGAGCCGTGAGGCCGCCGAGACGGGGTGGAAACGCTTCCTGGCGGATCCGGGGCGCGACCTGTTCGAGCACGAACCCATCGTGGAGAAGGTGGACAGGGTGTTCCTGCATCCGACGGACTTCTCGCGCATCCGATGAACATCACGGTCGCCACGAACCGGCCCCGACACCGGAGAGTCGCCATGACACGGAGCGGCGCCCTGGGCAGCCTTCTGGCTGGAGCCGCGCTGACGGCATCGCTGGTCCAGATCGGCGTGATCGCGCAGAGCGCGGGAACCCCGCCGGCCGGCGTGGGCGCGGAGGGCTACCCGCTGCTCACCGACGCCGCGTTCGCGGCCATGTTCGAGCAGCACTCGAACTGGGGCCGCTGGGGCAAGGACGACTACCTCGGCACGTACAACCTGCTGACGCCCGAAAAGCGGAAGCAGGCCGTGGCGCTGGTCAAAGAAGGGATCTCGGTCTCGCTCGAGCACACGATCATCGAGACCAAGGCCCCGGACGTCGCCAACCCGCTGCAGAAGTTCAACAAGGGCAACAAGCTCGTCTGGGACTCCGTGCACGGGGGCACCTACCACAGCCACATCGACGCGCTCTGCCACTACGACTACAAGGGCCGCTTGTACAACGGCATGATCCGGGACGAAGTTGAAACGGACGCCGGCTGCGGGAAGGCCGGCATCGACATGTACAAGGACGGGTTCATGACGCGTGGCGTGCTGATCGACATGCCTCGTCTCAAGGGTGTGCCGTGGCTCGAACCCGGAACGCCCGTCACCCTGAAGGACATCGAAGCGTGGGAGAAGCAGACCGGTATCCGGGTCCTGCCGGGCGACGCCGTCTTCCTGCGCACCGGGAAGTGGGCCAAGCGCGCCAAGGACGGTCCCTGGGTGATCACGTGGGGACCGGACGCCGGGTGGCACTGGTCGACGATTCCCTGGCTGAAGGCCCGCGACATCGCGATCCTCGGCACCGACGGTCCGAACGATGTCCGCCCCGGGTTCGTGGACCCGGCCGACCCCCGCTTCCTGCCGATCCATACCTTCGTCATCGCGGGCCTCGGCGCGATCATTCTCGACGGCCAGGACCTCGAGGACCTGTCGGCGATGGCCGCGAAACTCAACCGGTGGGAGTTCCTGATGACGGCGGCCCCGCTCAGAATCGCCGGCGGCGGCGGGGTGTCGATCAACGTCATCGCCACGTTCTAGCGAGGTGAAGGGAGAGCCGGCATGACCACGGCGCGCGGACGGGTACTGGTGACGATCGTCCTGTGGCTTCCCCTGTTGGGGTGGACCGGGCGCGCCGAGCAGGCGCCCCTCGCGAACTTGGGACGCACGCCCGACGGCAAGCCCGACCTGAACGGAATCTGGCAGGCGTTCACGACAGCGTCGTGGGACCTCGAAGACCACAACGCCCGCAAAGGCGAACCGGGGGGCCAGAGTGTCGTGGTGGACGGACCGATTCCCTATCAGCCGTGGGCGGCGGCAAAGAAGGCCGAGAACGCCAGGATGCGCGAGACGGCCGACCCCCTGCGCAAGTGCTACATGCCGGGAGTCCCGCGCGCCACCTACCTGCCCTTCCCCTTCCAGATCGTGCAGACCCCCGCGCTGGTCACCATCACCTACGAGTACAACCACCTCGCGCGATGGATCTGGACCGACGGACGCGGACACCCCGAAGGCTTCAATTTCTGGATGGGCGAGTCGCGCGGCAGGTGGGAGGGAGACACGCTCGTGGTCGAGGTGAAGAACCACAACGATCAGACGTGGTTCGACGCGGCCGGCAACTTCCACAGCGACGAGCTGCGCGTCGTCGAGCGCTACACGCCGATGGGACCCAACCACGTCAACTATGAAGCCACGATCGAGGATCCCAAGGTCTTCACTCGGCCGTGGACGATCAACCTGCCGCTGTACCGGCGCCTGGAGAAGAACGTCCAGCTGCTGGACTACGAGTGCCTCGAATTCGAAACACCGTTCCTGCCGTGGGACGAGCAGCCCGATCCGAGCCTGCCGCCCCCTCCGCGGCGGTAACGGACCGATTGGAGGAGACGGAGATGCAGAACGACGCAGCAACCAGACCTCGGCGGGCCGTCACCTGCCGAGTAGCGGCGTTGACGGCCATCCTGGCGGCCGTGCCGGTTGCCGCCGCACTGTCGGCCAACGGCGCCCCGGAGCCGTCTGCCGAGGCCGCCGCCCAGGCCGCGCCCTCGACGGCAGCCCCGTATGTACCCAAACGGCTCCCGGACGGCCAGCCCGACATGCAGGGCACCTACGTCCCGAACTGGCCGACGTCGGTTCCGATCGAGCGATGGACCGACGAGGAGCGCAAGGCGTACGCCGGCCTCCTCGTGGAGATGCGCGGCGGGCAGACGGGCGCGGGCGGCGGGGGCGGGTTCGGGGGTGAGCGCGAGCTGCAGGGCAACGCCCCGGCCGGCACGATCATGATTGTCGATCCACCGGACGGCCGGATCCCGTACCAGCCATGGGCGGAGGCGAAGCGCCGGTACCTGCGCGAACATCTCTACGACCGGGAAGAGTACATCAGCACGCGGACGCGTTGCTTCCCCGCCGGCACCCGCAGCATGAACATGGGGAGCAACTACAACGGCTGGCTCATCGTCCAGGCGCCCGGCGTCGTCCAGATCATCGAGGAATGGCACCACACCGTCCGCACCATCTACCTGGACGGCCGGCCGCACCCGGGACCGGCCATCCAGCGCTGGATGGGTGATTCACGCGGCCGCTGGGAGGGCAACACCCTCGTGGTCGACGCCAGGAACTTCACCGACAAGACCTGGATCGTCGGCGAAATCGACGGCGAGGGCCCTTCGAACAGCTCGTTCCACAGTCCCGCCCTGCGCGTGCAGGAGCGGTTCACGCTCGTGGACGGCGATCAGATCGACTACGAAGCCACCTACGAAGACCCCAACGTGTTCACGAGGCCCTGGACGCTCAGGCGGAAGATCTGGAAGCGCGCGCCGGCCGACTACGAGCTCTTCGAA
Organism: Acidimicrobiia bacterium; assembly: GCA_016871255.1. Taxonomy (GTDB): domain Bacteria; phylum Acidobacteriota; class Vicinamibacteria; order Vicinamibacterales; family UBA2999; genus VFZH01. The sequence goes on from VFZH01000035.1 coordinate 25,202, forward strand.
TACGCCTGCCACGAGGGGAACATCGGCTGGGAGAACATCAAGAAGGGCCTGATGAAGTAACCGCGCGCCGGCGCGTCGAGTTATGAGGTGAATCCGATGCGGAAGATGCACAGGGCACGAAAGGTGTACGGGGTGATGGCGGGTCTGGCGCTGGTGTGCACGCCGTTCGCGGCGTACGCGCATCACGCCTTCGCCGCCGAGTTCGATGCGGACAAGCCGGTCAAGCTGCGCGGCGTCATCAAGAAGATGGACTGGATCAACCCCCACACGTGGATGTACATCGAGGTCAAGGAACCGGACGGCACGGTGACCGAGTGGGCCATCGAGGGAGGAGCGCCGAACGCGATGTTCCGGCGCGGCTGGAACATGAACTCCATCAAGCCCGGCATCGAGGTCGTGGTCGACGGCTATCGCGCCAAGAGCGGCGAAAACAAGGCCAATGGCCGCGACGTGACGCTCCCGGACGGCAAGCAGCTGTTCATGGGGTCGTCCGGCACCGGCGCGCCGAACGATCCCACGAAGAAGTAGGCACACCGCACACGAAGGAGGTCGGCATGCGGCACGCACGGCGGGTACCGGGGCGGCGCGCAATCCTGCTCGCGGCTCTCTCGGCCCTCGCGGTCTTCAGTCCGTCATCGTCGCGGATCGGCGCGGCCCAGCAGCCCGCGTCGGACGGATACAGCCTCCTGCGGGGCGCCATCGACGTCCACCTGCACATCGATCCCGATGTCAGCGAGACACGGGCCGTCGACGCCATCGACATCGCCCGGATGAAGTTCGGGCGCGCGCAGGGGCTCCGGGGATTCGTGATCAAGAACCACTACGAATCGACGGCGGCCGTGGCCTATCTCGTGCAGAAGGAACTTCCCGGCGCGGACGTCTTCGGCGGGATCGTCCTCAACCGGAACCAGGGCGGCATCAACCTCGCGGCGGTCGAGTACATGGCCACGCAGATCAAGGGGAAGCCGTTCCGGATCGTCTGGATGCCGACCTACGATTCCGAGAACGCCGTCCGTCGCTCCGACCGGCCTGACCGCCCCTTCGTCCGTGTCTCGCAGAACGGCCAGCTCGTCCCCGAGGTCAGGGAGATGATCGGCCTCATCGCCAAGCACGACCTGGTGCTCGCGACCGGCCACCTCACCCCTGAGGAGGGGCTGATGGTCGTTCGCGAAGGCCGGAAGCAGGGCGTCAAGCACATGATCGTGACCCATCCGATGGACGCCGGTGTCTTCATGACGGAAGCGCAGATGAAGGAGGCGGCAAGCCTCGGCGCCTTCCTCGAATTCGACTTCCGGAACATCCTGACCGGCAAGATCGCCAACCCCTTCCCGACGGCCCCGATCGCCGGTGGGCGCGTGGAGATGATCCGGAAGCTGGGGCCGGAACACGTCATCATCGACGAGTTCTGGAGCAAGTCCTCCCGGGCGCCACGCGAATACGGCGGGCCGGACGAACTCGCCGCCTGGGTCAAGGCGATGAACGCCCAGGGGTTCTCGAACCGCGAGCTCGACATCATGTGCAAGGAGAACCCCGCCAGACTGCTGGGACTGCCGCTCCTGTCCGGGGAGTAACGCAGCCGGCCGCCACGGCCCCCGTCACCTGGGAGTCACCGGCCACGACGAAGCTGTCCTGGGCGCGGAACGGCCCGACCTGGATGTCGAGCCTCCCCGCTAGGTCCGGCCGGAACCGGCCGGACGCAGCGGGGACAGGTGTGATCGTCGATCGCCAGCCCGAACGCTCGGGCCGGCTCTGCAGCCCTACTCGAACGGGTTTCGGAACCGGTTGCCGGTCTGATCCGGGTCCTCTTCCGCGCCGACTTTCTCGGAGCAGCCGCTGATGCAGATCTCCGCCGGATGGGGCCCCTTGCCCGCCTTCCATTCGGCCTCTTCGATGCGGGCGCCTCGGAGCAGCGCAGGCAGGCCGTAATTCCCCTCGTGGCACCGGTTGTCGGTGTAGAACCGGTTCGGATAGTCGTCCATCCGGCTGTACTCCACCCGCGCCGTCCAGGGAGCCAGCCAGGTCGTCGGGTCTTCCATGGTCACGGTGTACTCGAGCGTCTTGGGCCCGGTCCGCCGGAACCGCTCGACCATGTGCAGGTTCTCCTTCGCCCCGAACACCGAGGTCTTCTCGTTGAAGTTCGTGACATCGATCACCAGCGTGTCCTCTTCCCAGTGTCCGCGCGAGTCGCCCCACCACCCTTTGACGTGGGAAGGAAGATGCGGACTGCCGTTCATCAGGATCGTCGGACGCTGCCAGCTCTGCCCCTGGCCAGTATCGTAGAACATGGAGATGCGGCCCGGAGCCTGCACGATCCGGCGCGTGAACCCGTTCTGGCCGGACGAGAAATTGGTGCCTTCGCCACCCGCCGGCAGATACCCGGCGAGGCAGCGCTCCGAGTTGCCGCGGTCCTCGGGACCGTCCGCACGGTTCACGGCGCCCAGCGGATAGAACGGCGCCGGGTCGAAGTACTCCGGGTGGGGCGGAGCGTACTTCCAGCCCCCGCAGGTACCTTCGTTGTTCTTGCACGCCTCGGACGCCTGGAGGAGCTTCAGCCTCCACTCGTTCCATGCCGCCTGCTTCTCGTTGTAGGCCGTGGTGCGGGCGGGCATCTTGCCATCCGGTGGATCGATGATGAGCGACGTGCGCTTTCCGGTCTCCTTCTGGAGGTGGAACACCGCGTTGTAGGCACCCGACACGTCGTGCGGCGTGCCCCGTTCCGCGCGATAGTCGTGATCGAGCCACCTGCCCCGCTGCGCGTCCAGAGCGGCGATCTCCTCCTCCGTGAAGAACTCGCGATCGCCGACCCAGTCGGGTCGCTCGAGCGGGATCTCGACGTCGTGTACCCACATCCCCTGCAGGTTCGGCTCTCCCCACGGAGTCGTGAGGGCTTCCAGAGCCGGGTCGACCGCAGGATGAGCGGTCTCCTCGGATGTCGCCTGCGCCTCGATCGACGCAGTGGCCGGAGCGAGCTTCAACAACCCAATCACGAGCGCCAGGGCGCCCACGGTCAACACAATGTGCTTCATATGCACCTCGCCGCTAGATAGACCCGGCGGTCGAAGAGGAGGGTACACCAGGCAGGCGAGCCCCTTCAATGACCGGACGACGTGAAAATTGCCCCGAATTGTCCCAATCCAGGGCATGGGCCGCATGGCCGTCGCCGTAGCCACGCGAGCCGCGGCGGCGGGCCGCCCCGGCTCCGTGCGACGCCGCCACCGTACTCGAGGGGCGGTGGCCTGCGACGGGTGCGGCCCGGGAGCCGGCCGCGCCCGTCGTCGCCGCGGTGCCGCTACTTGATCTTGACGAGGCCCTCGGTCATCTCGATGCGCGTGCCCCACGGATCGGTGACGAACCCGACGCCCATGTTCTCCGCCGTCGCGACGCGATTCACCTTCATCGCCGGCAGGCCCATCTCCAGCACCTGCTTCGCGAAGGCCTCGATGTCGCGCGCCTCCATCCCGATGTGATCGAGCACCCGCCCCTGGGTGCCCACCACCGCCTCCGAGGCCTTCGAGAAGTTGAGCTGCACGCCCGGCAGCGTGGCCGTCTCGACGTTCCCCATCCTGCCGGCCTTGGCCCCGAAGACCTTCACGTACCAGTCGCGCATCGCGACGGGATCGGGTCCGTAGAAGTGCAGGTGGCTGAGTGCGACCGGCGTCGTCATCGCCTTGTTCTCGTGCAGCTCCACCTTCACGTTGTCCGGCGTCATGAACACGGCCACGGACGTCTTCTCTTCCGGAACAAACGCGATGCCGCCCTTCTCGCTGTTCCCGAGGGCCGGCGGCAGCTCCTGCCGCGTGACGTTGGGAAAACCGGCCGCCTGCAGTTTCGCGACGGCGGCCCTGAGATCGGGCACCGCGAAGCCGAGGTGGTCCACGGTGCTGCCCTTGGTGCCGGCTCGTGCCGGCGAGCCCGGCTTGTCCTCCGTGAAGAAGATCATCAGGTTCGTGTACTTGATCATCTCGCGGGAGCCGAGCGACACGACCACGCCTCCCAGCGCGTCGACCCAGAATTTCTTCGCCTCGGGAATGCTGGCGACGTAGATGTGGTGATGGCCGTAGACGATCGGACCGTCCTTCGCCGCGATCAGTTGTGCGCGAGACGGGGCAGGCAGGGCGGTCAGGAACAGCGCAGCCAGGCAGATCGTGATGACGTTTCGCATATGGGCTCCGAAGTAGAAACGGGACAGGGACGAGGTGACG
>VFZH01000036.1 GCA_016871255.1 Acidimicrobiia bacterium
CAGATCGAGGCCGGTGATGGCCCTGGCGAGTCCGCGCATCACGCGACGGACGAGAGCGGGATCGGGTCTACGGCTCACAGGCGCGACGCACTCCTCGCGGGGCGGCCTCGGCCGCCCGGTGTCTCATCGTGGGGGCCGGCTTCCGCCGGCCCCGGGGGCTCAGGGCACCGGCGTGAGCGCGGGTTCGCCGCTCAGCACCGCGAGCACGTTGCGGACGGCGAGGTCGGCCATGGCCGTTCGCGTCTCGACAGTGGCCGAACCCACGTGCGGTGTCAGCACCACGTTCTCGAGCTCCAGCAGCCCCGGGTGTACGGACGGCTCGCGTTCGAACACGTCCAACCCGGCGCCGGCGATGAGCCCCTCCTTCAACGCCCACACCAGGGAGGCTTCGTCGACCAGGGCGCCCCGGGAGGTGTTGATGAAGTACGCCGACCGCTTCATGCGGGCGAACTGCGGCTGCCCGATCATCCGCTCGGTGTCCTTCGTCAAGGGCGCGTGCAGGGACACCACGTCCGAAGTGGCGAGCAGCTCGTCCAGCCGCATCCGCTCGCCGTGCTCCTCGGGCCTTGGTGTGCGGGACGTGAAGGCGATGCGCATGCCGAACGCCCGCGCCCGGTCGGCGACGGCCTGGCCGATGCGCCCGAATCCGACGATGCCGAGCTGTTTGCCGCGAAGTTCGGTGCCGAGCATGAAATCGAGCGCCCAGCGCTGCCAGCCGCCGCGGCGCACCAGCCGGTCGCCCTCGGCGACCCTGCGCGTGACGGTCAGCACGAGCGCCCACGTCAGATCCGCCGTCGCGTCGGTCAGGACGTCAGGCGTATTGGTCACGATGACTCCCCGCGCGCGCGCCGCCGTCACGTCGATGTTGTTGTAGCCCACGCCGACGTTGGCCACGACCCGCAGGCCGGTGCCGGCTGCCAGGACCGCATCATCCACCCGGTCCATGATCAGGCTGACGAGCGCCGCCTTCCCGGCCACGCGCCGGAGCAGCTCGTCGTACGGCATTTCGTCCGGACCGGCAAACGCGTCCACATCGCACACGCCGTCGAAGCGGCGCATCACGGAGGCAGGCAGGCGGGCGGTAAGGAGAACGGGCAGCATTGGCCGATCGGTGATTGGCGAACAACAACGCGCGGTCTGCGTTGGGGTTTGGCCCTTGGGATTTGGCTTGGGTTTCGGGATTTGGGATTTGGGATTTGGGATTTGCCGTCGTCTCCCCAAGCTAAAAGCTAATGTCCGTACGACTTGCAGTATCCGCAGTGCGTGCAGGACACCGCCGGTTCGATGATGCAGGGGCCGTCGCTGTCCGCGCCGGCGGGCAGCACGAACAGGCCGTGGCTGGGGTGCGCCGGCACGACCGGATGGCCCGCCGCGGCGGGGGCCTGCCCGAGCTGGCGCGCTACGATCTCCCGTATCAGGGAACGAAGTTCCTGGTCCGTCATGGCGTCACGGGCGGCTCATCACACCGGCCGCGTCCTCGTGCACGTCAACCTGGTCGACGATGCCGATGATGGCGGCGTCCACGGGTGCGGCCTTGCGACCCAGCGCGTCACCCGCCGCGCGGCCTTCGATCACCACGAGTACCTTCTCGTGCACGCCGGCCCCCACGGAGTCGACGGCGAGCACGGCCGCCCCGGTGGGACGGTCGTCGAGCGTCACCGGCTGCACCAGCAGCAGCTTCGCACCTTCGAACGTCCGGTGCTTCTGCGTGGCGACGACGGTGCCGATGACGCGTGCGATCTGCATGTCACTCGACGGTCCAGTGATCGACGATGCCGACGATGCCCGCGTCGGTCGGCGGCTCGACCGGCAGGAACGGGAAGGAGGCTTCCCTGCCCCTGACGTAGAACACGCGCTCACCGGTGCCGGCGCCCACCGCGTCTATCGCGACGAGCGGACGGCCCGCGTCCTGCCCGTCCGGCGCCAGCGGCTGGACGACCAGCAGCTTCAGCCCCGACAGCGCGGCGTCCTTGCGCGTGCTCACCACGGTCCCGATCACGCGCGCCAGGTGCATCAGTCGGAGACTTCGACGGTATCGACGATCCCCACGATGGCGGCGTCCACGGGGCAGTCCTTCATCCCCGCCGCCATGCGGGCGGAGCTGCCGGACACGATGAGGACGGTTTCGCCGACACCGGCATCCACCGTGTCCACGGCGACCAGGTAGGCCCCGTCCGCCTTGCCTCGCGGGTCGGTAGGACGGGCGATGAGCAGCTTGTTGCTGACCAGCCGTGGGTCCTTGCGCGTGGCCACGACGGTCCCGACAACGCGGGCGAGAAGCATCGAACCCGGGCGGCGGGACTACTTGGCCGCGCCAGCCTTGCCAATGGGCAGCGTGTCTTCGAGGTTCGAGTGCGGACGCGGAATCACGTGCACGGACACCAGCTCGCCGACCCGCCGCGCGGCTGCAGCCCCTGCATCGGTCGCCGCCTTCACGGCCGCGACGTCCCCGCGCACGATCGCCGTGACGTAACCGGCACCAATCTTCTCCCACCCGACGAGCGTGACCTTTGCGGCCTTGACCATGGCGTCGGCCGCCTCGATCATGGCGACCAGCCCCTTCGTCTCGACCATCCCGAGCGCTTCACCCATAGCTTTGTCCCCTGTCTCCGGTTCAGCTCTTCAGATCCCTGACCGCGTCGGCGATCAGCTCCGTGAGTTGCCGGTATGTTAGCCGAATTTCCCCCTCGCCAGCCGACCGCCCGGCCCGCACGTCGGGCACGAGCCGCGACACGGCCGACGAGGGCGCTTCGAGGACCTGGCAGAGGGCCTCCCCGCCATCCGGCGTCTCCGGATCCGGGCAGACGGGGGCAGGCGCGGCGATGCCGTACATGCCCCGCAGGCCCTGGAGACGGTCCACCTCCTCGCGCGACAGCAGGTGCTCGCGGCCGAGCAGGCGGGCCACCAGGCTGATCCGCGCGAAGTGCTCGATCGTCTCCATCTTGTAGTAGGCCGACATCACGCTGCGGCAGCAGGTGACCGCGCCGTGGTTGGCGAGCAGCAGGCCGTCGTGCGCCTTGATGTACCGGCTGACCGCGTCGGGCAGCTCCTCGGTGGAGGGCGTCCCGTACTCGGCGATCGGAATGCTGCCGAGCGTGGTCACGACCTCCGCGAGCACGGCACGCGTCAGCGGGATGCCGGCCACGGCGAACCCCGTCGCGGTCGGCGGGTGCGCGTGGACCACGGCGGCGATGTCCGGCCGATGGCGGTAGATCGCCAGGTGCATCGGCAGCTCGGACGAGGGATCCCGCTCGCCGGCGAGCGTCTTCCCCTCGAGATCCACGACCACCATCATGTCCGGCGTCATGAACCCCTTGGACACGCTCTTCGGGGTCGTGATCAGGCGGTGGTCGTCGAGGCGCGCGCTGATGTTGCCGTCGTTGGAGGCGACGAACCCCCGCTGATAGAGACGGCGGCCGGCTTCCACGATGTCTGCGCGGAGCTGCTCGTCGGGCCGGCCCACCACCGATGCCATGGTCGATCAGGCCCGCGCCCGGTACTGGTTGCGGCAGGCATCGGAGCAGAAATACACCGCACCGTCCGGCAACGGGAGCGACATGGCGCGCTCGGGTGTCACGTAGGTGCCGCAGACCGGGTCCCGCACGAGCTTCTTCGAGGCGGGCGCGCGGCGGGCCGGGCCGCCTCTGAACCCTTCGATCACGGCATCAATCACGCGCCAGAAAGCTCTCGCGATCAGGATGACCAGAACGCCGAGCAGCAGCAGCCGCGCCACGGACTCACTGCCCGTCCGACGGAGACGCCCCGTCGGTCTGCGCCTGGTGGGCGGCGCCCAGACTGTCGAGCGCCCGCTGCGCCGCCACCGCCTCGGGGGTCCCCGGCGCGAGATCCACCACGCGCTCCCACGACTCGGTGGCACCGGCCAGGTCGCGCTTGCCGAACGCGCGCACGATGCCCTGGTTGAAGAACGTCTTCACGTGCGAGGGGTTGATGGCCAGCGACCGGTCGAACTGCTCGAGCGCCCGGTCGGGATCCTGGTTGTAGTAGTAGCTCACGCCCAGGTCCGTGCTGACGTCCACGTTCTTCGGATCGAGTTCGACCGCCGCCTCGTACCAGCGGATGGCCTCGGGGAAACGCTCGGCGTCGAAATACAGGTTGCCCAGCTGCACCCGCGCGTTCACGTTGGTCGCGTCCTGCTCGGCGATCGTGGTCAGCGTCTTGACCTGATCGTCGTCGAGCACCGCGGGCTGGTCCGCCGGGGCCGACGACACGGGCGCGGCCGCGGTGACCGCTGCCACGCTCTCGGCCCGATGCCGAGCCTGCTGCTCGCCCACGACCCAGCCCACGATCAGGCCGAAGACAATGCCACCAACTGCAAAAACGACGGCGTCTGCACGCATGAAGATATCGGGAGAATTCCTGCCAGTACGCAGTTTCCGCAACCAGGGGTCAGACCCGGGTCAGACCCGGGTCTGACCCCGACCGATCTTATGTCATTCCCCGCGGAGGACCGCGAGGTACTCCCGCACGGCTTGCTGGAGGCCAGCGAACAGGGCGTGGCTCATCAGAGCGTGGCCGATCGACACCTCGAGGAGCCCGGGCAAGGTGCGGAAAAGGCGGAGGTTGTCGAGGTCGAGGTCGTGGCCGGCGTTCACACCCAGGCCGAGGGCCCCGGCCAGCTCCGCTGCTGCGACGTACGGCGCAAACCCCGCCGGCCGCCCGGCTGGCGGGCCCTCCCACGCCCGCGCGAACGGCGCGGTGTACAGCTCGACGCGATCCGCGCCCAGATCAGCCGCCCAGCGGATCGCGTCCGGCACCGGATCGACGAACAGGCTCACCCGGATCCCTGCGGTCCTCAGATCGGACACCACACCCGCCAGCAGGGTCCGCGGCGTGTCAGCGGGCCACCCCGCCTGAGAGGTGATTTCTCCAGGCCGGACGGGCACGAGCGTGCACTGCGTCGGCCGGACTTCGTGGACCAGCGCGAGCAGGTCCGCCCGCGGATCACCTTCCACGTTGTACTCGACGCCCGGGTCCAGTGAGCGCAGCAGCGCCGCAACCTCCCGTACGTCCTCAGCAGTGATATGCCGCGCATCGGCGCGGGGGTGGACGGTGATGCCCGGGACCCCGCAGGCGACCGAGGTGCGGACGGCGTCGAGCACGGATGGCACCCGACCGCCGCGCGAGTTGCGCAGGGTCGCGACCTTGTTGACGTTGACCGAGAGCCTGATCACGATTCGGCGCCCCGAACGGCACGTCGGTCGAAATGGCGTCGCACCGCGGCAGCGATCTCGTCGGCCCAGGTGCCGATTTCGGCCTGATCCCGGCCTTCGAGCATGATGCGCAGCAGCGGCTCCGTCCCGGAGTACCGCACCAGCAGCCGTCCATGGCCGGCAAGCCGGGACTCCACATCCGACATGGCGGCGGCGATCGCAGGCACGCTCGCCAGGTCGATGCGCCTGGGGACACGGACGTTGACGAGCACCTGAGGATAGGTGGTGAGGTCGGACGCCAGGTCGGCGAGCTCGCGACCGGAGGCGAGCATGGTCCGCAGCACGTGCAGCGACGTGGCCAGCCCGTCGCCCGTGAACAGATCGTCGGCGAAGATGACATGACCCGACTGCTCTCCTCCGAGTGACAGCCCGCGCGCGAGCAGCGCCTCCATGACGTGTTTGTCGCCCACCGGACAGCGGATGAGCCCGATGCCGGCCTCCTTCAGCGCCAGCTCGAGACCGATGTTGCTCATGACCGTGGCCACGATCGCGCCGCCACGCAGCCGTCCTTCCGCGTGCATCTGGCGGGCGCACATCAGCATCACCGCGTCGCCGTCCACCACGTGACCGGCGGCATCGGCGAAGATGGCGCGGTCGCCGTCGCCGTCGAACGCGACTCCCAGCCGGGCACCCCGGGCGACGACGGTCCTGGCCAGCAGAGACGGCGCGGTCGATCCCACGCCGTCGTTGATGTTGCGGCCGTCCGGCGCGCATCCGACCAGGTCGAGGTCGACGCCGATCTCACGGAACAGCTCCGGCGCCACCGAGGACGTGGCCCCGTGTGCGCAATCCACGACGAGACGCACTCCTGACAGCGGGACGCCTGGTGACAGGATCGTGCGCAGGTGGGCCAGATACTCGGCGCGGAGATCGACCTGGGTGACCGGCCCTGTCTCGCCGGCCGGCACGGACCATCCCGTATCGGCCACGCGCTGCTCCACCTGGCGTTCGAGTGTCTCGCCGAACTTCTCACCACCACCGGTGAAGACCTTGATGCCGTTGTCGCGGTAGGGGTTGTGTGACGCGGAAATCACGACGCCGAGGCTGTAGCCCAGGTGGCGCGCGAGGTACGCCACCGCGGGCGTCGGCACCACGCCGGCTGTCACCACGTCCGCGCCCTGGGATCGGGCGCCCCGCGCGAGCTCAGCCTCGATCCAGGGGCCGGACTCCCGCGTGTCGCGTCCGAGCAGGATGCGCGCACGCACGCCGCCCACGCCCTGCGCGAGCGCCGCCCCGATGCGCCGGATCGTGTCGCGGTCGAGCGGGAACACGCCTGCCGTGCCCCGCACGCCGTCGGTGCCGAAGAGCGACACGCGTCCGGCTACCTCACGCTCACCTGCACGAACTCGGGCTCGACCTTGAGCACCGAGACGGGCGGCGAGACGACCGCCCTGACCGGCAGGGTGTAGCGGCCGGACTCGAGCCCGTCGACGTCCACGAACACCTCGATCGCCTCCGGCGCCAGGCTGTCGACCGTGTCTCTGGGACCATTGACCGACACGGCCACGCGCTCCGGCTTCATCGACCGCCGCCGATCCAGCGAGCCGCGCGCGGTCACCGCCACGCCTTCGACAATCCGGTTCGCGTGCGCGAGCCTGAGCTCCACCACGATCATCGAGCGCTGCGGCGACGTCAGCCGGACGGACATGTCCGGCACACCCACGTTGACGAGTTCGCGGACCTGCGTCGCGGCGCCCGCCACGGAGACCGGCTCGGTGATGGCTTGCGTGAGCGCCTGGAGCGCGGACGCCGGGCCCACGACCTCCACCGTCGAGGGCGTCGCGGACACCGATGCCACTTCGTAGCCGTCCGCCGGCCGGCCGTCGATCGCCGGGACGACCGGGATCGACCTCGTCAGCGAGGGCTCGAACTGAATGGACACGTTCGACGGCGTCACCTGCAGGATCTCGACGCCGAAGGGGCCGCGCACGTCCACGGCCGTCAGATGGAACAGGCGATGGCCGGGACGTGCCGTCTGCAGATCGAGCACGGCCACCAGCTCGCCCGGCGCGACGCGCGCGACGGCGGCCGACGACCCACGCACACGCACATCGACGACCGTTGGCGCCTCGCCCACGGTTTCCAGTCCCGACGGCAGGTTGGTGTACTCGAGGGGAACGCGCAGGACGCGCTCGACGACCTGCTGGCCGGACACCACGAACCAGAGCATTGCCGCCATGCCCACGCTCGCACACTTGAGGACGAAGTGCCGCGTCAGGAACGACAGCGTCATGCCGCCTCGCTCCCCTCGTCCCGCTCCTCCGCGCGGCGTCTCTTCCGCGAGAGCAGACTCTGCAGCCGGCCGCGCAGCCGATCGGGGGTGAGATCGCGCTCCATCGTGCCGGCCACGGCCAGCCCGATGCTGCCGGTTTCTTCGGACACGGTCACGGCCACGGCGTCGTTCTCTTCCGTGATCCCCAGCGCCGCGCGGTGGCGCGTCCCGAGGTCCTTGCTGAGGAGCGGGTTCACCGACAGCGGCAGGAAGCAGGCCGCCGCCGCCACCCGATCGCCCTGCACGATGGCGGCGCCGTCGTGCAGCGGGGACCCGGGCTGGAAGATGCTGCCGAGCAGATCGTAGGTGACGACCGCGTCCACGGGAATGCCGCCCTCGATGTAGTTCCTGAGCCCGATGCCCCGCTCGATGACGATGATGGCGCCGACGCGCCTGGCGGAGAGCGACGCGGCGGCGACGACGATCTCCTCGATCGTCGGCGTGGTGTTCGGCTGACGTTCGAGGTACCGGAAGAAGGGTGCGCGTCCGAAGTGGACCAATGCCCGACGGATGTCCGCCTGGAACAGCACGATGGCGGCGAACACCACGTACGGCGCCAGGTTCCGGATGAGCCAGTTGACGGTCTCGAGACCGAGGTACTCCGACACGTAGAACAAGCCGACGATGAAGGCGGCGCTGAGTGCCGCCTGGATGGCCCGCGTGCCGCGGATGAGCACGAGCACCTGGTACACCAACAGCGCCACGATCGCGATGTCGAGCAGGTCCCACCCCGTTACGGTGGGTCGCCGGAGGAACTCGGTCAGCCAGCTGGGCATGAGGGGCTGCGGATCACGGGTCCGGGTACTGAATATATCGCCGAATCTCGTCTGCCACGCGCACCACCTGGACCATCTCGCGAACCGCGTGGACGCGCACGATGTGGGCGCCTCCCAGGACGGCTGCAGCCACCGCGGCGGCGGTCGCCCAGTCGCGTTCGGCGGCCGGCACCTCGCGGCCGATGGCCTTCGTCAGAAACGACTTCCTTGACGGTCCCACGAGCAGCGGAAGGCCCAGCTCGGCCAACAGCGGCAGGCGCCCGAGCGCCTCGAAGCTGTGGGGCGCTTCCTTGGCGAAGCCGATGCCGGGATCGGCGAGCAGCCGGTCCCTCGCGACCCCCGCCTCGACGGCGAACGCCACGCTCTCGCGCAGCTCGTCGAGCACTTCGGCCACCACGTCGTGATACGACGCGTGACGGTACATGTCGCGCGACCGACCGCGGGTGTGCGTGAGGACCAGCGCCGCGCCGCTCGCGGCGGCCACGGAGGCCAGATCGGGATCGTGACGCAGCCCGCTGATGTCGTTGACCATCACGGCACCGGCATCGAGGGCGGCGGCCGCCACGCCGGCCTTGTAGGTGTCGATCGAGATCGGCACCGGCACCCTGGCGGCCAGGGTTGCGATGACGGGAAGCACGCGGGCACGCTCTTCGGTGTCGGACACGGCCGCCGCGCCCGGGCGTGTCGACTCCCCGCCCACGTCGAGCAGGTCCGCACCCGCCTCCACCATCCGCTCGCCTTCCTCGGCCGCCGCCTGCGGATCGAGCCATCGGCCACCGTCGGAGAACGAGTCCGGCGTCACGTTGATGGCGCCCATGACGAGGGCGCGCGCGCCCAGCGTCAGCGAGCGCCCCCCGCCGAGCCCGAGCGTGAAGCGGCGACGGAGCGACATCGCCCGGCCTACCGGAACAGCCGGCACTGCGCGACGCGCTGCTCGATGTCCGCCACGACCGAGTTGTAGGCGGGTGCGCCGACGCCGCCGAAGCGGCGGACGAACTCCTCCTGCGGCATGTTGTCCGCGAGGCCTCCGACGTCCGGCATGAAGTCGTCTTCCGCCAGGCCTGTCCCGATCCGCGTCTGGAGCTCACCGGCAGAGCCCGGAGATCGGGTGGCCGCTTCGCCGAAGACCGTGCCGGCCCTGTCGGCCACGATGTCGGAGAACGAGAAGCCGCTCCCGCCGCGCGCGTCTTCGAGCTCCTTGTACAGCCCGATGGCGTCCGACAGGGGCGTGCCGGCTGTGGCGGCCAGCGCCGCCGACAGCGAGAAGTGCTTGGGCAGATCATCGCGGCCGCGAAGCACGAGGCGGCGCGGCAGCGCCCGCGACCAGGTCTTCGCCTCGGGGATCAGCGCCGATGGGCCGCGCCCCAGCGTGTACAGCGTGACCGCCACGATGGCGGCCCGGTTCTCCGCATCCGCCGGGCCTCCGGCCGAGCGTTCCTGCGCGTGCCGCATCACGTCTTCGACCAGCCGCGCGAACGACGCCTGCCGGGGATCCAGCTCCTCGGCACTGCGGACGACGCGCTCGTGGTATTCACGCAGCCGCTCGATCTCTTCGTCGGAAACGGCGACCTGGCGGAGGCGGTCCGGCAGGTCGCCGCTCCACTCGTATTCCACCCGGACCAGCCCCTCGGCGAAGGAGAGCGATGACAGCGCATCTTCGGCCGCCTGCTGCTGGTCGCCGAAGCCGAAACGCTGAACCGCCCGTTCGAGGGCGTAGTTGGCGATCCAGCGCGGGACGGGCACCGACCCGACGGTGAGGCTGGAGATCCGGGGCAACCCCAGTGTCTCGCCGAGCACCGCCGACACGTTCAGGTAGCTGCCGATCAGCATGTCCGGCACCGGTACCGTTGCGCGGACGAAAGCCTCGCGATCGAGCAGGGTGACTTCGGCTGCCCCCCTGAACCGTCCTGCCGCGTAGCTGGCGAGTGCGTTGACGTCGCCCTGGGTCAACACGACCGTCCGAAGCTGGCCGTCGGGCGCACCCCGCGGGTCGTGTTCCTCGAGCAGCGCCACCGCACGCTCGATCGTGGCGGGCGAAATGTCGGCGCCGCCTGCCACGAGCGGGTCTGACGAGACCGCCAGGAACGCCACGGTGACGCCACCGAGTAGCGCCACGATCAGGAGGACGAACACGAGACGGAAGAGCAGTTTCAGCATGACGCCTGGAATTATGCCCGGTTGCCCGCAGACCGACCCGGGGGGATGCTCAGGTACGACCATCTCTCGCCCCGCGCGGCCTTCGCCAGGTACACGATCTGCCCCACGTGGTAGCTGGTGTGTGCGAGGGAGCGGTGCAGCGCCTCGACCACGGACATCCCCTGCCCGCGAATCGTGATGGTTCGGGCCAGGTCGCCGTCCGTGAGACCGTCGAGCGTGTCGAGCAGCGTGCGCCAGCCCGCCTCCCAGTGGTCCAGCAGTTCACCGCGGGTCGGCGAGCGGATTTCGAACTCGCTCTCGCGGTCGCGCCACGGCTTTTCGCCGTCGGTGGTCAGGAAGTCGGTGAACCGCGAGCGCAGGTTGCCGCCGACATGGCGGCAGATCGTGGCAATGGAGCTCCCGCCGTTCGGACCAGGGGCCCCGAGATCGGCGTCCTCCACCTGTGCGATGGCGCGCTCGGCCAGTGCCTTGTACCGTAGGTATTCCTCGCGAATCGAGCGCAGCACGTCTGCCATGATTGGCCTCGATGGCCGGCTACAGCCGGCCCCTACGAGTGTCATCGAACAAGCGCCTGGACGAGCCGGCGCCAACGGGGTCAACTGTAGCGTGACGCGTTGGGTCTTGGGGGTTGGGAATCGGCTTGGGTCTTGGTCTTTGGGGTTTGGGACTTGACCGGGCCCCCCAATGTCGTGTCCGTCTGCTGGTCCGACCACCTCGCCTTCGGAGAGGGTGACGGAAGACTCGCTACGCCCGAGGCCGTGGCGCGCCGGATGCGCGTCTGGCACGACCAGCTGGAGGCGGGGGCGCTGTTGTGGCGCGTGTTCCGTGGCCGGATTCCGGGCGTCTTCAGCGCCGCCCCCGGACGCGCCCACCCGAGCCAGGCGACCAGGGTCGCCTGGAGCGAGCTGGAGGTCGTGCCGCCGCTCGCCAGGCAGGCGGGGCTGGAGCCGCTCCTCTACGTGTCCGTGTTCGACGAGGGCTGGCCGCTGGCACCCCCGGACGTCCGGGAACACAGCCACCACAACGCCATGCACGGGAAGGACGTCGCGTGGCAGAGCGCGTTCAGCCTCGCGCACCCGGAGTTCACGGAATGCGACCGCGATGGCGCACGGCAGTGGGGCGTCCTGTCGCTGGCGTATCCGGAGGTGCGTGCACACTTCGTGCATCGCTTCACGGAGTGGATGCGCGCGTCGGACTTCGCCGGCCTGTTTCTCTGCCTGCGGTCGCAGTCGAAGCCGGCCGATCATGCCGACCAGTTCGGCTTCTCCCAAGCGGTGCGCGCCGACGTCCTGGCGCGGCAGGGTCGCGACATCCACCGCGAGCCCTTCGACGTCCAGGCCTGGCGCGACCTCCGCGGCGAGCACCTGACAGACTTCCTCCGCGAGCTGCGAACCGCCCTCGACGCGCTCGGTCGTTCCCTCTGGCTCGGTACCCCGCGGGGCGACGTCATCGGTCCTCCACTCGGCAACACGACGCTCGACTGGCGCACCTGCGCCCGCGAGCGCCTGATCGACGCGCTGGTCGTCAACCAGAACTCGTCGCAGTGCCCGTCGATGTGGCATCAGCTCTGGCCGATGCACCGGGGCACGGGCTACGTGCAGAACTACCTGACGGGAGAGGGGCTACCGCCACTGGAAGACCAGGTACTCACGGACTACGACCCCGTGCTGCGCGACACGCCGGTACGGCTGTTCATCGCTCGCCAGTGGGACGCGCGGGCGAAGGACACCGAGCGCCGCCTCGGGGCCCAGCCGGGGGTGTCAGGTCTGGTGTTCAGCTCGTTCCGTCACGACAACCCGGCGGCCGTCGCGCGGAACGACTGGCGCTTCTGAACGTCGGCCAGCTGACCGCCTTCGCCAGGGCTACGGCGGTCCGCAGAAGCTTCGGCCAAGGCGGAAGCCGGCCGCGACGCAGGCCCTCTCGCTACTCCTGCGTGACGGGCCGCGGCGCCAGGGGCGGCACGATGGCCGGACGCTCGTCCTTCGCGTCCTTGGCGCGGCCGCGGCCGTCGGGTGCCGGGGTGGCGGGTGTGGCGTCGGCCGGGGTCACCACGTCGAGCGGCTGCCCCGTCGAGAGCCGGCGGACCTGATCCGCATCGAGCGACTCGCGCGCCAGCAGCGCTTCGGCCATGTCGAGCACGCGCTGCTTGTGCTCCATCAGGATGGCCTGCGCGCGCGTGTAGTTGTCGGTCACGATGCGCTTCACTTCCTGGTCGATGCGGAGCGCCGTGTCCTCGCTGTAGTCCTGGTGCTGCGCGATCTCGCGGCCGAGGAAAATCTGCTCCTCCTTCTTGCCGAAGGTCAGCGGCCCCATGAACGTGCTCATGCCCCACTCGCAGACCATGCGCCGGGCCATCTCCGTCGCCCGCTCGAGGTCGTTGCCGGCACCGGTGGTGATGCTGCCGATCGTGATCTCCTCGGCGATGCGGCCGCCGAGCAGGATCGCGATCTGATCCATCAGGTACTCGCGCGTGTAGTTGTGCTTCTCGTCCGCCGGCAGCTGCATCGTCAGACCGAGCGCCATGCCGCGCGGGATGATCGTCACCTTGTGGATCGGATCCGCGTGCTCCAACATCACCGTGAGCAGCGCGTGCCCCGCCTCGTGCACCGCCGTGACGCGCTTCTCCTGCTCGCTGATAATCATCGAGCGCCGCTCGGCGCCCATCAGCACCTTGTCCTTGGCGAACTCGAAGTCCAGCATGCGGACGGCCTTCTGGTTGTAACGCGCGGCGTTGAGCGCCGCCTCGTTCACCAGGTTGGCCAGGTCCGCGCCCGAAAACCCGGACGTCCCGCGCGCCAGCACGGCCACGTCCACGTCGTCCGACATCGGGATCTTCTTCGTGTGGACCGAAAGGATCCCTTCCCGTCCCTTCACATCGGGACGGTTCACGACGATCCGGCGGTCGAAGCGGCCCGGGCGGAGCAGCGCCGGATCGAGGACGTCCGGCCGGTTGGTCGCCGCCACGAGGATGACACCTTCGTTCGACTCGAAGCCGTCCATCTCCACAAGCAGCTGGTTCAGCGTCTGCTCGCGCTCGTCGTGGCCGCCACCCAGACCCGCGCCGCGGTGGCGACCCACCGCGTCGATCTCATCGATGAACACGATGCAGGGTGCGTTCTTCTTGCCCTGCTCGAACAGGTCGCGCACGCGCGAGGCGCCCACGCCGACGAACATCTCGACGAAGTCAGAGCCGCTGATCGAGAAGAACGGCACGTTGGCTTCACCCGCCACGGCGCGGGCGAGCAGCGTCTTGCCCGTTCCCGGGGGCCCCATGAGGAGCACCCCCTTGGGAATGCGGCCGCCGAGCTTCTGGAATTTCTGCGGCTCGCGCAGGAACTCGATGATCTCCTGGAGCTCGTCCTTCGCCTCGTCCACGCCGGCGACGTCCTTGAACGTCACCTTCTTCTGGGCGCTGGACGACAGCTTCGCCTTGCTCTTGCCGAACGACAGCGCCTTGTTGCCACCGCTCTGCATCTGGCGCATGAAGAAGATCCAGAAGCCGATGATCAGCAGGATCGGGGCCCAGGAGTAGAGCAGCGGCGCCCAGGGGCTCGAGGTCGGCTCCCGCGCCGAGACGATGATGTTGTGGTCGATCAGCTTGTTGGCGAGGCCTTCATACTGCGGTGGCGCGTAGGTGCGGAAGTTCTCCTCGGCCTTCGTCGTGTAGCTGATCTCGTTGCCCGTGAGCGTGGCGCGCGACACCTGGCCAGCGTCGATCTGGGACATGAAAACGGAGAAATCGACGGACTTCTGCGCCGTCTGGAAACTTCTCGAGAAGTTCCACACTACGGCCCCGACCAGCACCAGGACCATCCAGAACGCGAGGCTCTTCATCGTCGAGTTCACGCCTCTTCTCCAGTTCGACTCAGAGTCAAGAGTATCACGGGGTCTTCGGCCCCGCTGGCGTGGAAGCCGGCGCCAACGGTGAGGCCCGGGACCCACACGATTCTGTCATCGCCGTCCACGACGAGCGGGACGCGGTCGCGGTCCCGTCGGGGAACCCGCGCGTCCACGAGCACATCCTGCAGCTTCCGGCTGCCCCCCTGCCCCGGCAACCCGACGCGGTCACCGGGCCGCCTGCTTCGCACGCTCAAGCGGGACACCGCGGCCGTAATCGCCGCCTCATCAGCGGTGCGGGCCGGTGACACGGCTGGCGGCCGGGCCAGCCGTTCAGCCGAGATGACCACGCCGGCCTCCGGTACGCGCACGCGCCCGGGCAGCGGGAGGTCGTACCGGAAGGACTCCCTGGACACGCCGCCAGGGGATGCACCGACAGCGTCCCACCCTTCACGTAGTAAGACCACGCGGGCGCCCAGAAGTTCCCAACGCCCCCAGGAGCCCTCGCAGGCCCTGGCCAGACCCGTGACGACATCCATCGCCTGCTCCACGTGCGTGGCAGAAATCCGCGAAGGAGAGGCGTGTTGCCGCATGGCGCGCAGCAGGACCCGCCGGAGGAGCGCCGGAGGCAGACCTGCCAGCGCATCCCGAGCGAACCCGAGGCCGTCCGGAGCCGGCTCCGCCAGGCGGGCAAACCACCCGCCTGCCAGCTCGTCGAGCAGCGGCCCGTCGTCGGCGGCCTGGGCGGCCGTGCGCGCCAGCGCATCGCCGACGCCGGGTCCGAGCGCCTCCTCGATCACGGGGAGGATGTCGAGCCGCACGCGGTTCCGCGGGTTGCCACGGTCGGCGTTGGTCTCGTCGTCCACCCAGCGCTCTCCGCGCGCATCGAGGTAGGCGCGCAGTTCGAGGCGCGTGATGTCGAGCAAGGGCCGGATCACCCGGCCGCGCCGCGGGTAGATGCCGCCAAGGCCCGTCAGCCCGGCGCCTCGAGCCAGCTTGAGGAGGACGGTTTCGGCCTGGTCGTCCCGCGTATGGCCCGTGGCGATGACCGACGCTCCGGCCCTGGCCGCCGCCTGATCGAGAAACGCGTAGCGCTCACGGCGCGCCGCATCCTCGATCGACAACCCGTCGCGGACCGCCACGGCACCCACGTCCACCGCGCCCACGTCGATGGGGCACGCAAGACGCGCGGCGAGCTCACGGCAGAATGCCTCGTCCCGCGCCGCGGTTGGACGGAGCTGGTGATTGAGGTGCGCCACGCCCGCCACGGTGCAAGGCCCCTGCCCGGCAAGCTCGCGCAGCAGGTGGAGCAGCGCCACCGAATCGGAACCGCCCGACAGGGCGACGATCAGCCGTGCGCCCGGGGGGCAGAGCCGGTGCCGCGCCAGCGCCAGCCGCACGCGATGGCCGAGGGGGGACATGGAACTGGTGCCGGAGGGCGGACTCGAACCGCCGACCCTGCGCTTATGAGACGCATGCTCTAACCGACTGAGCTACCCCGGCACGAACTGTCCATTGTAGCGCGCGCTACGCCTCGACGAGAGCGGCCGCGAGCAGCGGGATCAGGATCTCGTGCTGGCCGACGAGCGAGTAACCCGCACCACCCGTGCCCGCCACGGGCCGGGTCACGACGTTGGTCTCGGGCCGGTACATCCGCAGGAAGTCGATATTGACCGTCGTCAACCCCTCCAGCCCGTGACCCGCGTTCCGCGCCAGCGCCACGGCCTTCAGGAACACCTCTGGCAGGATCACCGCCGACCCGCAGTTGACGTACACCCCTCCGGCGAGGCCGGACACCGTCGCCGCAAACCGGCGGAAATCCCGGAGGCTCGTGTCGCCGATCGCCGCGCCGGACGCCTCGGCGTGCATGTGGATGACGTCGGTCCCGAGCGCCACGTGCACGGTCAGCGGCACCTGCTGCGCGTGCGCGGCGCACAGGAGGCTGGCGCCGGCGTGCGGCGGCGCCATCGCTGCCATCGCCGCGGCGACACCCTGTCCGAGTCCATCGCCGCGGTCCGAGGCCCCCCGGATCGCCTGGTTCAGCGTCGAGCCGGTCTCCTCGGCCATGCCGAAGCGCCCGGGCCCGAGGGAGGCGTCCACGTCCTCGGACGTGCCACCCGACAGCGCGATCTCGAAGTCGTGGATGAGCGCCGCGCCGTTCATCGCGAGCGCAGAGACGAACCCGCGCCGCATCAGATCCACGAGCACCGGCGCCACACCGGTCTTCACGACGTGGCCGCCAATGCCCCACACGACCGGCGCGCCACGCTCGCGGGCACGCGTGATCGCCGTCACGACCTTCCGCAGATCCGCGGCGCCGAGAATGTCGGGAAGCGACGCCAGGAACCCGGAGAACGGCTGCCCCGGTGCGTGCGCCTTCGCGAATGCCTCGACACGCACCTTGCTCGGCCGGGAGGCCAGCGGATAGGTGCGGACGGTGGAGAGGTCGAACTCGGACAAGGGGAAGGCTGAGGGTTGAGGGTTGAGGATTGAGGATTGAGGATTGAGGATTGGGGATTGGGGATTGGGGATTGAGTGATTGCCGCCGCTGCGTCCGCCGTCAGTTGCGGTAAAGATACTGCAGCTTCGCGAAGAAGGCGCGGTTGGTGCGCTGGTACGCCTCGGAGTCGAAACGATCGGGCGCCAGTTGACTCCCCTCGCGGTACCGATCGTCGTAGCCCACGAAGAACACCGTCCCGGCGTTCACGCGATAGGTCCCCAGCAGGTTCACGCCGAGGGTCCCGCTCAACGTGTTCCCCTCCAGGATGTTTCTCAGGAGCAGCCGCTCGGTGAACTGGTAGGTCGTCAACGCGCGGAAGATCTTCACGTCGAAGTCGAGACGGTCGGTCCGCACGTCGGTGAACCGGGTGCCGTCGAGCCGGAACTCCGACTGCAGACGCGTGATCGGGCGGAGCGTCAACGTCGTCGAGTAGGTCGTGGCGTGACCCCGGTACGGCGTGGCGGTGAACCGGACCTCGTCCCCCCAGTTCAGACTGCCGCGCACCAGCACCTTCTGGTTCGTGTTCACGGTCGCCGACAGGCCGTAGCGCGTCTTGTGGAAGTCGATGCCGCGAAAACGCTCCATCTCACGGGTCGCGCTGGCGTTGAGCGAGATGTTGTTCGCGAACGTCGCGTCCAGCCGCGCCGAGTGGGCGTCGTCGGTCAGCACTCCGTCGTAGCCCCAGATACGGTTCACGTCGTAGCGCGGCCCCCACGTGGTAATCCAGTGGCCGGGCCACCAGCGGTAGTACGTCCACATGAGCCACTTCTGCTGGTCCGGACGCTGGACGAACCCCTGATCCAGCTTCAGGTTCGGTGGCAAGAGGTTGACCACCGCCAGCCAGGTGAACTTCCGGCTGTCGTGCCTGAAGTAGATGTCCGCCGAGCCTGCCTTCGAGCCGTGCCCGGCCTGGTCCGTCTGGTCCGAGGCGAGCAGCCGGTACCCGAGCTGATTCGTCGGACCGAAGCTGAGCTGCCCGTCGAAGAGCAGGGCCCGGCTGTGGGCGTCCATGAACTCGCGGCTGGTGACAAGGGCCCCGACGTAGGAGTCGCCGTAGAGGGCGTACTTGAGGCGCCCCGCCAGCGTCTTCGCCGTCTGTCCGTAGGCTGCGTTCGACGGATCGACCTTCCCCGGAGCCTCGTCGTCCACCAGCATGGCCCCGATCGTCGCGCGCCCCATCGTGCCGGTCAGCTTCGCGCCGATACGGGGATCGACGATCGTGCGGGTGTGGAAGAAGTTGATCACCGCAGGGACGGTGAAGATGTCCTTCCCTTCGAGGAAGAAGGGGCGCAGCTCGGGGTACGAGAGCGGGAAGCGCTGGTTGACTTCGATCTGCTGGCGGTCCGATTCGATCTGCGAGAAATCCGGGTTGTAGGTGAAGTCCAGCGTCAGGCTCGACGTCACGCCGAACTTCAGGTTGAGCCCGCCCTCCTGGACGTCGGCTTTCGACAGGTCTCCCGACGGCTGACGGGTCTGGCTGGCGATGGCCGTCAGTGTGGGCATGAACTCGAACATGCGGTGCCCCTCGAGGTCCTGCATCCCCGTCAGCGTGCCGAGCTGGGTGAGGAATCCGGGGATGTCGGCGGACACCGGCGCCCAGGCGACCGCTTCGTCCTTGCTCTCGATCGTGCGGATCACCTGGAAGCCCCAGTGGTGCGCCTCACCGCTTCCCCGGCTGGGGTACCGCAGGCTCTTGAACGGGACGGCCATCTCCGCGGTCCAGCCGTCGTCGGTCAGCGTGCCGGCCGTGTCGAAGAGCACGTTCCACGTGCTGTCTCCTCCGTACGACTGCCCACCGACCGCGGTGTTGCCAGCCAGCAGCGAGTCGCCCTGCACGCCGTAGCCGTTGACGGAGAACGAGTACCCGCGCTGCTGGTCGAGGAACGGGTCCAGAAAGACGATCAGCCGGTCGTCGTTGCCCGTCTGGTCGCGGTCCACGCGATGGGCGCGGACCAGGCCCTGGTCGCTGTAGCGCGCGTGAAAGCCGAAGTAGAGGTGGCTGGCGTCGTAGGCGACCCACACCTCGGTGGGCTCGGTCGCGGGCTGGCCCTCGACGGGCGTCTGCTGGACGAAGCGGGTCAGACGCGAGGCGCGCTCCCACACGGGATCGTCCAGGCGTCCGTCGATGACCGGGGCTTCGGAGAGCCGGACGGCTGCCACGGACGGACGGAGGAGGCCCGAGATCGCCTCCTGGGCACGGGCCGGCCCGCTCGACGAACCGAGCGTCCAGACGAGTCCCACGAGGAGGCGCAATGTGCTGCGCGAGCGTAGCAGTGGCACGATGCCCGGGTGCGACGAGTGACTGAAGGTCCTGACGTTCGGCGGGCACGCGCCGCCCGGGCGTCGTGCGCACCTGCATTCGAGCGGCTTCATCACCTCCGTGCGGGTCCCGTCGCCGGACAGCCCCGTCCGGCGCGACCCGCGGACAGGCGATGATGCGCGTTCCGGTAGCCCGGCCGGAGTCCTCTTCCGGCGGACCGGACAAGGTCCCATCCTAACCTACGGGCGGGTAGGCCCGCAGCGGCGCTCGGAGCCAGCTTCCCCGGCCTGAGCAACGTCGAAGGCAGCCGGCCCGCAATGGTCGGACGGGGCCGGGCGGCCTCAGTAGCGATACAGGTACTGCAGCTTCGCGAACACCGCGCGGTTCGTGCGCTGGTAGTCGGTGGTGTCGAACAGCTGCGGGTTCAGCCGCTCGCCCCGCCGGTAGCGATCGTCGTAGCCGACGAAGAAGACGGTGCCCGCGTTGACGCGGTAGGTGGCCAGCAGGTTCACGCCCACCGTGCCGTTGAGCGTGTTCGTCTCGAGGATGTTGCGGACAAGCAGGCGCTCGGTGAACTGGTAGGTCGTGAGCGCCCGGACGATCTTCACGTCGAAATCCAGGCGGTCCGTGCGGACGTCGGTGAAGCGCGTCGTGTTCAGCGTGATCTGCGACTGGAAGCGCGTCCCGGGCCGGAGCGTCACCGTGGCGTTGAACGCTACGGTCCGGCCCAGGTAGGGATTGGGGATGAAGCGGATCTCGTCGCCGAAGTTCGTGTCGGCGCGCACGAGGATCTTTCGGTTCGTGAACACCGTGCCGGAGAGCGACACGCGGGTCTTGTGAAAGTCGATCCCGCGGTACCGCTCCATGATCCGGTTCACGTTCGTGTTCAGCGTGATGTTGTTCACGAAGTTGAACGCCAGGCTCGCCTGCTTGTTGTCGTCGGTCTTCGTGAAATCCCAGTCGTAGAGGAAGTTGTAGTTGACGCCGGGCCCCCAGTTGACCAGCACCCGCGAGGGCCACCACCGGTAGTTGACGCTGGCCACGGTCTGCCGCTGGTTGGTGCGCCGGATGAACGCCAGGTCGCTGGCGAAATCGGGCGATACGTCGTTGTGCGCGGCGAAGTAGGTGAGGTTGCGGCCCTCCTTGCGGAAATCCATGTTGATCACGGTGCCCGTGCGGCGGACGCCGGCCACGTCACGACGATCGGTGTGGATGACCTGGAACCCGGACCGCGCGCTGCCGCCGAGCTGCAGACCGCCGTCGATGAACGACAGCCGGCTGAAGCTGTCACCGTAGTCGCGGTTCGTGAACAGGACGCCGAGGTGTGATTGCGGGTAGATGTCGTACTTGGCGCGGGCCACGAACGCAGTCGCCTTTCGATCCGTCCCGTCCACGCGCCCCGGCGCTTCGTCGTTCGCCACCAGGACGCCGAGCGCCGCCCGCCCCACCTTGCCAGACAGTTTCAGGCCGAATCGGGGGTCGAGGACCGTGCGCGTGTGAACCAGCGTGCCGAACGGGCCCGGCACCTGGTAGATCTCCTGCCCCTCGAGGAAGAAGGGTCGCAGTTCGGCGAACAGGAGCGGAAAGCGCTGGTTCACCTCGATCTGCGGCTGGTCGGACTCGATCTGCGAGAAGTCGGGGTTGTAGGTGAAGTCGAGAGTCAGGTTGGGCGTGAGGCCGTACTTCAGGTTGATGCCGCCCTCCCGCACGTCTTCGGTGGCGTAGGCGCCGTTCGCCGAATTCAATCGGCCCACCTGGATCGCCGTGACGGTCGGCATCACCTCGAAGTTGCGCCGCGTGGAGAGGTCGCGCATCCCGTCGAGCGTGCCCATCTGCGGCAGGAAGCCGAGGACGGAGGTGGACACGGGCGACCAGGTGACCGTCTCGTCGCGGCCGCGAATCTCGCGCAGGATCTGGAAGCCCCACTGGTGCACGTCCCCGGGCGCTCTCGACGGATACCGGAGGCTCTTGATGGGAATGGCCATTTCCGCCGTCCAGCCGTCCTCGACCAGCACCCCGGCCGATTCGAAAAGCGCGTTCCAGGTGACATCCCCGGACGAGGACTGCCCACCGGTGACGCTGGCGCCCTGCAGGATCGCGTCGCCCTGCACACCGTAGCCGTTCACCGAAAAGGCGTAGCCGCGCTGGCGGTCGAGGAAGGGATCGAAGAACACCGACACCGTGTCGTCGTTCGTCGTCTGGTCGCGATCGACGCGGTTCGTGCGCATGAGCGACGGGTCGCTGTAGTGCGCGTAGATGCCGAAGTAGAGACGGTCGCGGTCGTAGGCGAGGTAGACCTCGGTCTTCTCGGAGGCCGGCGCACCTTCGACCGGGCGGTACTGCACCAGACCGCTGATCTGCGCGGCGCCCTTCCAGACCGCGTCGTCCAGCCTCCCGTCGATGACCGGCGCTTCCTCGACACGCGTCGGCGTGACCCGGGGGCGAGTGCCCGGGGCCTCCTGTGCCGCAGGCTGCGCGCGCGCCGGCGCCGGCAGGAACCAGCAGGTGACCAGCAGAGCAACGATCGGCGGATGTGCGGCGTTCATGGATAGAAGCGCAGCGAGCCCGGGCCACTGCAGCGGCCAAGGATACCCCAGCGCCCCCGGCGCGTCGTCGGCGCCGGGCGGCCGGCATGCGGGTCGCCGGACCCTGCCGCGAACGATGGTCGACGGGCCCCGCCAGTTTCGGTAGCATCGGGCGTATCTTGCACCCGGACGGAAGACCATGACACCGGCCGCTGAAGCCACGCCTGCTGCCGCCCGGGAGGCTGCCCGCACCCACGCCGGAGCGTCCCCCCGCCGCACGCACCAGCTCTACCTGGGGCTGACGCTGCTCCTGATCGCCATGGTCGCGGCGGGGTTCTGGCCGGGCTACTTCGGCCCCCTGCTCAGCACGGGTGTGACGCGACCGTGGATCGTCCACGTGCACGGCGCCGTGTTCACGGGGTGGATGGCGCTACTGCTGCTCCAGGTCGTCCTGGCGTCCACGGGCCGCATCCGCCTGCATCAGCGCGTCGGCAACCTCGGCATCGCCTACGGCGTCCTCGTGCTGGTGCTCGGCATCGTGGTCAGCTTCGCGGCGCCCGTCCTGCACGTGCAGGCCGGTACCTGGACGCTTGAGCGCGCCGCCGGTTTCCTGATCCTCCCCCTCGGGGACATGGTCCTCTTCGCCGGCTTTTTCGGGGCCGCGATCGCCTGCCGGCGGAAACCGGAGATCCACAGGCGCCTGATGCTGGCCGCCACGGTGGCGCTGGCCTTTGCCGGAGCCGCGCGGATGTCCCTGGAACCACCGCTCGTCTTCCTGCTGGTGTGGCTCTCGCCGTTGCTGGTGGCCATCGCGTTCGAGGCGGTGACGATGCGCCGGGTGCACAAGGTCAACGTGGTGAGCGTAGCGGTGCTGGCCGTGGCCTTCCTGCGGACCTTCTATCGGGAGTCGGACGCCTGGATGGCGATCGGCCGGGCGCTGCTGGAGCCGTTCCTCTGACGCCCGCACGTGAACGGGCCGGCGATTGACGAGCCACTCATCGGCATGCCGACACGCAGGACACCCCCGGGGCGCGCATCGCACGCATCGATCCTCCGTGAGGCGAACGACGCGCTGATCGTCAACGGCGACACGGATGCGATCGGCACCTTCTTCTCCGCTGATTACGTCGTCCACCTGACGGACCAGGACATGATCGGCGGCCACACGATGGTTCGCCGCGTGCTCGACCTGTACCGGCGCGCGTTTTCCGGCATCGCAGTCGAGCTCGAGATCCTGGCAGAAGACGGCGAGCGCGTCGCCTGGCAGCGAACGCTTCGCGCGACGCACAGCGGCAGCTTCAAGGGCTTCCCGGGTACCGGCCGGCCGATCGTGTGGCGCGAGATGGTGGTCAGCCGCTTCGAGAACGGCCTGGTCGCCGAGGACTGGTTCCTCACCGACCTCGCGGAACGCCTCCTGCTGGCACGGAAGCGGTAGGCCGCCTCAGAGCACGAGCATCGCGTCGCCATAGCTGTAGAAGCGGTAGCCCAGGGCCACGGCTTCGCGGTACGTCGCGAGCACCTCCTCCCGCCCCGCGAACGCCGATACGAGCATGAGCAGCGATGACCGCGGCAGGTGGAAGTTGGTCACGAGTCCCCCGACGAGCCGGAACCCGTGACCGGGACGGATGAACAACCCCGTAGGGCCGCTGAAGGGCTGCACCACGCCGTCTCTGATCTCCAGCGACTCGAGCGCGCGCACGGTCGTCGTCCCCACAGCCACGATGCGGCGCCCTTCCTGCAGGGCCCGCGTCAAGGCGCTCGCGGCTGCTCCTCCCACTTCGATGTGCTCAGCGTCCACCTCGTGGTCCTCCACACGCTCGGACCGGACGGGCTTGAACGTGCCGTAGCCGACGTGCAGGGTCACATCGACCCGCTCCACGCCCCGCTCAGCGAGTGCGGTCAGGATCGGCTTGGTGAAGTGCAGGCCGGCCGTGGGCGCGGCCACCGAGCCCCGGTGGCGCGCGTACACCGTCTGGTAGCGTTCGCGGTCGGACGGCCGATCGTCGCGGTGGATGTAGGGCGGAAGCGGGATGTGGCCGATGGCGTCGATCACGTCGTCGACCGCGCGTCCCGCGGGCGCCGTCAGGCGGATCGTCCGGCGGCCGAAGAAGCGCCGTCCGAGGATCTCGCCTTCGAGTAGACCCGCACCCTCCCCGAACGAGACCCGGGCGCCCGGTTTGAGCTTCTGACCGGGATGGACCAGGGCTTCCCACGTGTCGTCCGACACCCGCGCCAGCAGCAGGCACTCCACCGCGCCGCCGCTCGGCACCCGGTACCCGATGAGCCGGGCGGGATAGACCCGGGTGTCGTTGAGGACGAGGAGGTCCCCAGGCTGCAGCAGGTCGGGCAGCGCCTGGAACGTCGTGTGCTCGCGCGCCCCGCCACGCCGACGCAGAACCAGCAGGCGCGAATCACCCCGCCTGGCCGCCGGCTCCTGCGCGATCTGCGCCGCCGGCAGCTCGAAGTCGAAGTCCGCAACGTCCACCGGGGTCAGACCCGGGTCAGACCCGGGTCTGACCCCGGTGGAGCAGATGGGGGCGTCGGACCAGACCTGGGCCGGGGCCAGAACCAGTAAGTCTTTGTATACACGAATCTTACCGACTCAGGCTAGACCTAAGCTCATGCATAAAAGGGGTCAGACCCGGGTCTGACCCCGCCTATCTGCACGGCAGGGTGGCACCGTGTGCGCCGAACGCCTGCTGGAACGACTCCATCGAGTCGAACAGCATGTGGGCCGCCGCCAGGAACCGAACGCCTTCTCCGTCATGGCGATGTGCGTGTGGACGAAGTACTCGATGTCGAACCGCTTGCCGTCCTCGGCCGGATAGAGCGCGCTCACTCTGATCCTGGCGGCGAGTATACCGCTCACCGCCGCCGGACGGTCCGCAGCAGCCGATCCAGATCCGTACGGCCACGCGCCTGGAGCAGCGGCTTCCAGAGATCGCCGACCTTCCGGAAACGCTGGCGCACGTTGTCGAGCCGGAACTGCTCGATCGCAATCCCCTTCTCGACCTCGGCCCAGGTGACCGGCGTCGACACGGCCGCCTTCGGGTGCGGGCGCACCGAATACACGCTCGCCAGCGTCTGCTCCCGCGCGTTCTGCTTGTAGTCCACGAGCACACAGTCCTTCGGCCGTGTCGCCAGCCGGTACTGCAGCGTGATCAGCGTCGGATGCCGCGGCCCGAGCGCCGCCGCCAGGGCCCGCGCAAACGTCAGCACCTGATCCTGGTCCGGACCCCTGACGATCGGGACGTAGACATGAAGACCCCGCGACCCAGTGGTCTTCACCAGCGACTTCATGCCGATCGCGTCGAGCGCATCGCGCACAACCAGCGCGGTCTCCCGCACCCGGTCGAACGACGTCCCCTCGCTCGGATCGAGATCGAAGTGCACGTAGTCGGGGCGATCGAGGTCGTCGCACCTCGCGTACCACGGGTTCAGGTCGATGCACCCGAGGTTGATGACCCACAGGAGCGACGGCAGATCGTCAATCACCGGGAACTCGGTCACCTTTCCGGTCCGGTGGCGGAACTCGCAGGTGCGCAGCCAGCCGGGCCTCGGCGTGGGAGCGTGCTTCATGAAGAAGAACTTCCCGGCGGCACCGTCCGGGTACCGCTTCATCACCATCGCCCGGTCGCGGATGTGCGGCAGCAACAGGTCCGACACGTCGGCGTAGTACTGCAGGAGGTCACCCTTCGTGATGCCCAGCGCCGGCCAGAACGGTTTGCGCAGGTTGGTCAGGCGCACGTCACGATCGCCGCTGCGCACGATGGCGTTGTCAACGCCGGTTGGAATCGTCACGACAGCCCGCCGCCGCTCGGCCGCACTCACGCGCCGATCCCCAGGAGCGCACCGAGCGCCAGCCAGACGAGCACGACGGGCAGCGCCGCCACCAGCACGAGCAGCGCGACGACGGCCAGCACGAACAGCCAGTCGCCGGCCACGCTCGTCCGCGACCCGGCGTGCGCCTCCAGCAGCCGGACGTTCCTCAGGTTGGCCTTCCAGGCGAAGTCGAACAGGTCGCCGACGACCGGCACGGTTCCGAGCAGTGCGTCGATGGCAACGTTGATGACCATGCGGAGCTGCACCACGCGGGGCACACCCATCCGCCCCGCGTGGACCAGCAGCACGACGGCGAACGCAGGGGTGATCAAGTCGCCGATGCCGGGAATCAGGCCAATCAACGGGTCGAGGCCAATGCGCCGGCGCGTACCCGGCACACGAAGCGCCTCATCGAGGAGCACCGCGATGCGGTGGAGGGCGGACAGCGCGGGCACGGATCACTCGGCGCCGGCCGGCGCACCCGCGTCCACCCGATTCAGCCCCAGCGCGCGGATCAGGAAGTCGTCCGTGTCGAACTCTCCGTTCGTCGACGCCCCGCAGAACCGCCCGGCATCCGGAATCGCGAAGAAGCGCGTCGTCCCGATCGACTCGCCTGTCTGGAGATTCCTGACGGTGATCTCGGTGCCCTCGATCCCCAGGTGTCTGTCCCGTTCGCCTGCCAGGTCGGCAAACGTGGCGCCGTACGTGCTCATGATCTCGTCCACCGGCTTGCCGAATGGCTTCAGACCGGCAGCAGGCACGCGGCCGCATACCACACCAGGGATCCCCAGAGCGCCAGCGGGCGGAGGCGGTGTGCGATCACCAATCCTCAATCCGCCATCATCATTGTTTCGTGCCCCACCGGAGCAGGATCGACCCGACCGTGAAGCCGGCGCCGACCGAGGCCAGCAGGACCAGGTCGCCCCGCTTCAGGCGGCCGTCCTTCACGGCCTCGTCCAGCGCAATCGGAATCGTGCCGGCGGTGGTGTTGCCGTAGCGCTCGATGTTGATGACGACCTTCTCCGGGGCCACGCCCAGCTTCTCGGCCGCCGACATGATGATGCGGCGGTTGGCCTGGTGCGAGACGAACAGGTCGACGTCGGAGGCGCTCAGCCGGTTCCGCTCCAGCAGCCGGCGGCACGCCTCTTCCGTGTTCCGGATGGCGAACTTGAAGACGGCCTGGCCGTCCTGCTTCACGTAGTGGAGCCGCTGTTCGACCGTCTCCGCCGACGCGGGCATCAGGCTGCCGCCGGCGGGCATCTGCAGCGCCTCGCCGAACGCGCCGTCCACGTAGTTCTCGAAGTCGAGGATGCCGATCGCCTCGTCGTCGCTCACGCCCACGACGGCGGCGCCGGCGCCATCCCCGAAGATCACGCACGTGGTGCGGTCCGTGTAGTCGATGATGCTCGACATCACGTCCGCGCCGATCACGAGCACGTGGCTGGCCGCGCCGCTCGACACCAGCCCGGCGGCGGTCGTGACGCCGTAGGTGAAGCCGGAGCAGGCCGCGCCCAGGTCGAACCCCCACGCCTTCGCGGCGCCGATCTTCGTCTGCAGCCGGCAGGCGGTGCTGGGAAACAGCGTGTCCGGGGTCGTCGTGCCGACGATGATCACGTCGATGTCATCGGGCGTCAGCCCCGCGCGCTCGATCGCGACGAGCGAGGCCTCCTTCGCCAGATCCGACGTCCCCACACCTTTCTCGACGATGTGCCGCTGGCAGATGCCGGTGCGCTGGAGGATCCACTCGTCGGTGGTGTCCACCAGCTTCTCGAGGTCGGCGTTGGTGAGCAGCCGCGGCGGCACGTAGGTGGCCAGGCTGGTGATGCGGGCGCGGCGCACGGGCCGCGAGGCTGGAGCGGTTACCACAGGCGAGTGTCCCTCCCAGGCGCAGTGAGACCGAAGTACCGATAGGCACGCTCGGTGGCCACGCGGCCGCGGGACGTGCGATCGAGAAAGCCCGCCTGGATGAGGAACGGCTCGTGAATGTCCTCGATGGCGTCCTTCTCTTCGTTGATGGCGGCGGCGATCGTGTTCACGCCGACGGGTCCACCGCCGAACTTGTCGATGATCGTCCGGAGCAGCCGGCGGTCGAGCTCGTCGAAGCCGTGGTCGTCCACCTCCAGCAGGTGCAGGGCGTCACGCGCCACCTCCACGGTCACGCGACCGTCCGCCCGCACCTGCGCGAAGTCGCGCACCCGCCGCAGCAGACGGTTGACGATGCGGGGCGTGCCGCGGGAACGGCGGGCCAGCTCGGAGGCCGCCTCGTCGTCCACGGCCACGGCCAGGATACGCGCCGAGCGGCGCACGATCTCCTCGATGTCCACCTCGGTGTAGAAGTCCAGCCGATGGGTGATGCCGAACCGGGCACGCAGCGGCGCGCTCAGCAGACCCGCCCGCGTCGTGGCGCCGATCAGCGTGAACCTCTGCAGCGGCACCTTCACCGACCGCGCCCCCGGCCCCTGGCCGATGACGATGTCGAGCTCGTAGTCCTCCATGCCCGGGTAGAGGATCTCCTCGATCGCCGGCGCCATCCGGTGGATCTCGTCGATGAACAGCACCTCGTGCTGCTGCAGGTTGGTCAGCATGCCCGCGAGGTCTCCCGGCTTCTCGATGACGGGGCCGGAGGTCGCGCGAATCGGGACGGCCAGCTCGTGGGCGATGACGTAGGCCAGCGTGGTCTTGCCGAGGCCGGGCGGTCCGTACAACAGCACGTGGTCGAGCGCTTCGCCCCGGCCGCGTGCCGCGGTGATCGACACCCGCAGGTTGTCGCGCACACGGTCCTGGCCGATGTAGTCGTCCAGCGACCGGGGCCGCAGTCCCGCTTCGTACTGGACGTCGTCGTCCACAGCGCCGGCGGAGATGACGCGATCATCCATCAGGGCTCACGGCACACAGTGCGGGCCGGCGCAAGCCGGCCCCTACATGCTCACGGCTTCAGCGCATCAGCTCGCGCAACGCGGCTCTCAGCGCCTGCTCGAACCCGATGTCGCCGCCCGCTGGCACCGCGTGCCCCACGGCCTTCTCGGCTGCCGGCCGATGATAGCCGAGGTTCACGAGGGCGGACACGAGGTCGGTCTGCAGCCGCTCCGCTTCGGAGGTGGCCGTCGCGGCTCCGCTCGCCGCAGCGGGCACCGGCAGACGATCCCTCAGCTCGAGCACGATCCGTTCGGCCGTCTTCCGGCCGACGCCGGGCACGCGCGTCAGCCGCGCCGCGTCTCCACGCTGCACCGCCTCGGCCAGCTCCCGCGGCTCGATGCCGGACAGCACGGCCAGCGCCAGGCGCGGGCCGATGCCGCTGATGCCGATCAGCCGCTCGAAGGCCTCCAGCTCCACCGCGGTCAGGAAGCCGTAGAGCTGGAGCGCATCCTCGCGCAGATGGGTGTGGACCCGGAGGGCGACCTCGGCGCCCTCGTCGCCCACGTGGTAGTAGGTCGACAGCGGCACGCGCAGCTCGTACCCCACGCCGTGCACGTCCACGAGCAGCCGGTCCGGATGCTTCTCGAGCACCACCCCGCGCAGGAAGCCGATCATCGCTGCCGGATCCGCGTCAGCGAGCCGGGCGGTACTGCCGCCAGGTGCGCGGCGCCGTCCGGCGGGCGG
>VFZH01000037.1 GCA_016871255.1 Acidimicrobiia bacterium
ATCGCTCGAAGGTTCCTGAGAAACAGCCACTGCCCCGCGAAGTTCGTCACCAGGGCCTTCGCACGGGAATCGGCGAGCATCCGCGCTACCTGCTGTCGGAGCACGGCGGGAAGCCGGAGCCGACCATTGGCGGCGACATCCAGCAGCTCGTCATCGGGAAGACTGCTCCACAGGAAGAATGAGAGCCGCGACGCGAGCTCGAGATCGCTGAGGGGGGCCGGACGGCCCGGCATCGCACCGTCAGGATCTCGTTCGACGCGAAACAGGAACTCGGGATCGATCAGAATCCGCTCGAGTGCAAGCGCGACGCCCCGTTCGAACGAACCCCCGGCGCGACCTTCCGCGTAGAACGGCAGGAGTTCACCGATATCCCGGGCCGTGACCGGGCGACGGAACGCCCGCCTGGCGATCGCCCCGAGGATAAGCCGGGCGCACGGCTCCTCCTCCGCTTCGGTCGCCGGCCGACACACGAACGCGGGCAGCCGTTCCCCCGTAGCGCGGGGCTGGTAGGGGCCAAGAATCTGGATGCTGTCCACGGCCGGCTGCGCGGCGCGGCTCGCGTACTCGAAACTCGTGACCGGAGGCCGAGGCTGAAACACCCCTTCAGGCATCGTCAGCGGTGCTGCACGAAACGCGACGCCGACGGCCTTGGTGCCGGCTGTTGCGAAAAAGCGAACGGCCAGCGCCGCATCGGCGTTTCGCTGGTACTCCATCCGCTCGGCAAGATCGCTGTCCGTCCGGCCCGCGGCGGAGCCGTAGGGATCCACCGCCGGATACCGGCCGCCGATGGTGAACAGCGCGACGCGCTCTCGGTCGACACGGACGTCGATGTCGTGGGGTTCCCCGATGCCCCGGATGGTATCGCTTCCCCCGCTGACACGCTGCAACCGGATGCTGAGCTCGTATTCGCCATCCGCGGGAAAGTGGTGGTGAACAAGGGTCCCGCCACGGGATCCCAGGGGCAGCGCCTCGTCCATCCGTTCGTCCTGGACCAGCGCGGGGGACACGGGATACGTCGTGCCGACGGGGCGAACGGAAGGATCGGCCACGGCGAGCCGGCTGATCTTGGCCGCCGCCAGCATGTACCGTTCGAGCAGCCCCGGCGATACCGACAAGACATCGGCAATGTTGTCGAACCCGTAGCCGGCGTCGTCGGCTGGCAGCCACGCGCGAGCATCGATGACGAGTCCGAACAGGTCCCGGATCGCGTTCGCGTACTCCGCACGATTCAAACGGTGGACCGTCGGACGGCCCGGGTCTGGCCGGTCGGCTGCGGCGCGATCCAGTAGGGTTTCCAGCGAACGCGCGACGACGTTGTAGGTCTCCTCATCGGGGCGCGGAAGCCCCGCCGGCGGCATGGCCCGGCCCCGCAGCTTGCGGACGACGCGCTCCCAGACGTCGGGTCGGTCGCCGGCCTGCGCGGGCGCGACGCCCTGGAGCGACAGCCCCGCCGCGCGCAGCCGTCCGTTGTGGCATGGGACGCAGTACGTCTCGAGCGTTCGCTCAGTCACCGCCAGACCCGGCATCGGTGACGCACCCGCCGACTGCGCACTGGCAGACACCGGCAGCGCCAGGAGAGCCAGCCCCAACACCCGTCCCAGCGGACGGGATCCGGGCCGCAGAGTCGGCCACACATCGAGCGCGGGCATCTTCGCCCGCACGTTAACATCGGGACCGAGCAGGGGTTGTCTCAAGTTGTCGCATTCCCCGATGCTGCCGCTCTGCCCTGTTTCACCATGTCACAATGTGCCGGTGCCAACGCCAGAGGTGCTCGCTTGAATCAGTGGGTCATGGGCGTGGCGGTCGCGGCCAGCTTCCTTGCGCGCGCAGTCGCGCAGGTGCCACCGGCCTCTCCTCCGCCTGCTGGCGAGTGGCGACACTACGCGGGGGACGCCGCGGGCACGAAGTATTCACCCCTCAGCCAGATCTCGAAGGACAACCTCCAGTCACTGACCGTAGCGTGGCGCTGGCCATCGCCGGACAATCTGATCCACGCGAGCGATCCCGGTCTCAGACCCGGGCGGTTCGAAGACACCCCACTGATGGTCAAGGGCACGCTGTATACCGTCACGTCGCTCGGCATCGTTGCAGCCCTCGATCCTGCGTCGGGAAGGACGAAGTGGACGTACGACCCCCGGAGTTACGACGCGGGCCGCCCGACGAACCCAGGCTTCGTCGTCCGCGGCGTCGCCTACTGGTCCGACGGCTCGACGGAACGGATCCTTCACGCAACGAGCGATGCCTATCTCCTGTCGATCGATGCCCGAACGGGAGTCCTGGATTCCGCTTTCGGCACCAACGGCAGGGTTGACATCGCCGCAGGACTGCCGGGAGTCGTTCGGGCCCGCAACTTTGCCGGTCGGCCCCCGTTCGTGGCCGGTGACGTCATCGTGGTGGGCAATACGGTTGCCGATCTGGTCCTGACGAAAGAAAACCCGCCAGGGCACGTCCGGGCGTACGACGCGCGAACGGGACATCGCCTTTGGGAGTTCCGCACCGTGCCCAAGGAGGGCGAGTTCGGCTCCGACACGTGGCTCGAGGGTTCGGCCGCCTACACGGGCAACACGAACGTCTGGACGGGTATGGCTTACGACCCCGAGCTGGACTTTCTGTATTTCCCGACTTCCACGCCGACCAACGACTACTACGGAGGGCAGCGGCCGGGTGACAATCTGTTCGCCGAGAGCCTGGTGTGCGTGAAAGCAAGGACGGGTGAACGGGTATGGCACTACCAGGTCGTCCATCACGGGCTCTGGGACTACGACCTGCCTGCGACTCCGATCCTCGGCGATGTGACCGTGGATGGACGACGGATCAAGGCCGTGATGCAGGTCAGCAAGCAGGCGTTCACGTACGTCTTCGACCGGGAGACCGGCACGCCGGTCTGGCCCATCGTGGAGCGACCGGTCCCACAGTCGTCAGTGCCGAGGGAACGCACTTCTCCGACTCAGCCCATCCCGACGAAACCGCCACCGTTCGACCTCCAGGGTGCCATCGAGGACAACCTCATCGACTTCACCCCCGCCCTCCGGACCCAGGCGCTCAATCAACTGCGGCTGTTCGAGCACGGTCCCTTGTACACCCCTCCATCACTCAAAGGAACGCTTGCGCTGCCCGGGATACAAGGTGGCGGGAACTGGGGAGGAGCGGGATTCGATCCGGAGTCGGGAATCCTCTACGTTCCCTCCCGCATGTCGCCCTCCGTCATGCGCCTCCGCGCTGTCGAGCCCGACCGGGGCACAGCCTTGTATGCGCAAGCCGGGAGCACCGCGGAACTCACGGCTGCCATGACCATCGAAGGTCTGTCGATCTTCAAACCGCCCTACTCCAGGGTCACGGCGATAGACATGCATCGCGGCACCCATGTCTGGATGTCGCCGGTCGGGAACGGCCCTCTGCGGCACCCGCTCCTCAGGAATCTGTCACTCGCCCCGCTCGGCGACGCGATTCAGGGTGGCAGCGTCCTCATCACGAAGACACTGCTCTTCGTCGGCGTCAGTCGACTGGGCATCGGTGGCAGTCCAGCTCCTCCTCTCTGGGCCGAATGGGGGGATCCGGACGCCGAGCGCAAGGTCATCTACGTATTCCACAAGGCTTCTGGAGAACTGCTGCGCGTCATCGAGCTGGAGAATGCGTCGGTGGCTGGCCCGATGACCTATCTGCACAATGGGAAGCAGTACATCGTTGTCGCGGCAGGTGGGGGGGCCGAGGCGGAGGTGGTGGCCTTCAGTCTCCCGAGCGGGATCTCCTGAGACCAGGCATGAAAACGATGAACGCGGCCAGATCGTATGTCGCAGGCGCGGCATGCGCCGTGACGCTCAGCCTGGCTTCCGTGTCCGCCGCACAGACCGAACCGACCCTCGCGGATGCCGTTCAGCGCCGCGATTCAGATGCCGCGCGAACCCTTCTGCGCCTGGGAGTAGACGTCAACGGCACGCCGCCCGACGGAGCTTCGGCCCTGATCTGGGCGGCGCACTGGGATGACCTGCCGCTCGCGGAGCTGCTCCTTCAGGCCGGTGCCGACGTGAACGTATCGACCAGTCTCGGAGTCACACCGCTCTACCTGGCCTGCGTGAACGGAAGCGCGTCAATGGTCAGGCTCCTGTTGAGCGCCGGCGCGAACCCCAACGACCCCTTTCACACCGGGGCAACGCCCCTGATGACCGCCGCGCGCACAGGTCGGGTCGACGCGATCGAGACGTTGATCGCTCATGGCGCGGATATCGACGGTCGTGACACCTCGGGCGAGCAGACTGCGCTGATGTGGTCGGTCGCCGAGCGTCATGCCCCAGCCGCGCGCACCTTGATCAAGCAGGGCGCGAGCGTGCGTGCGCGCTCGAAAGGCGGCTTCACGGCGCTTCTGTTCGCTGCCCAGCAGGGTGACGTGGAATCGGCAGAGGCGATTCTCGAGGCTGGAGGAGACCCGAACGAGACCGCACCCGACGGAAGCAGCGCTCTCATGATCGCCGTGGCCAGCGGTCGCGACGAACTGGCTCGGTTCCTGCTTCAACAGGGAGCCCTGGCCGACGTCGCCGGTGCCCAGTACAGCGCGCTGCATGCAGCCGTGAATCGTGGCAGTCACGACCTGGTGAAGACGCTCCTCGCCTTCGGGGCCAATCCCAACGCCCGCCTTGGTCAGCCGCCTCGTGGCGTCATCGCCGGCGGTGCTGCGGCCAACGCGGTCAACCCCACGCAGAGTGGAGCGACGCCCTTCTGGCTTGCTGCCAGGTTCGTCGACTTGCCCATCATGAGTACGCTGCTTGCGGCGGGCGCAAACCCCTTCCTGCCGAGTGCCGATGGCACGACGCCGCTGATGCTCGCAGCCGGGCTCAGTCAGATTGAGGGTCCACAGGGCAGACGGGCGGACGCGTCGCGACCCTGGTACTACTCCGGGTGGAACGAACGTCGGGGTCTGGAAGCGGTGAAGCTCCTTGTGGAACTGGGCGCCGATGTCAATGCCGGCAGCTCGGCAGCGGTCAATGCCGAAGCCAGGATGGTCGCGAGCGACTTCCCGGCGGGAGTCGGCCACACCGCTTTGCACGGGGCCGCCTACATCGGCGCGAACTCGATCGTTCGTTTTCTCGTCGAGCACGGTGCGGCACTGAATGCCCGTGACAAGCTCGGTCAGACACCGTACCGCATCGCCGAAGGCCACACCAGCGCCGGCGCCGCGTTCTATCAGCGCCCCGAAACCGCAGCCCTGCTGCGAACGCTCGGAGCGGACACGACGCTTGGCGTCAACGCCCAGCAACGGGTCCGCGAAGGATCGAAGATCGACCGCTGAGGCAACGGCGATCGCAAGCGGCTCGAAGATGACCCAGGCCTCGGGGGACCGCCCTCAAGCGAGGTTCACGGCGGTGGCGGCGACGAAACGGCCGAAGCGCATGTCGCTGACGATCATCCGAGACCCCAGGCGTGGGTTTCCCGTCCGTCGTAACGGAAGACGCGCCCACACTGGCATCGCCCCCGCCGTCGGGTCGGCATGGGGTGGCACGCGCTTCCGGCGTGCCAGCCCGGGCCGGCACTCGTCATCATCATCGACTCATGGGAACCACACGCCAATTGACCGCAGTCATCGGACGCGAAGACAACGCGTACGTCGCACTGTGCCCGGAGCTGGATATCGCGAGCCAGGGCGATACAGTCGAGGTCGCGCGGCGGAACCTCATCGAGGCGCTCGAGCTGTTCCTCGAGTCCGCCGATCCTACGGAGGTCTCTCGACGACTCCACAGCGAAGTGTTCGTGACGCGGGTCGAGGTACCGGTTGGGTAGGCTTCGCGTCCTCTCTGGCCGCGAGACGTGTCAGATCCTTGAAGGCAAGGGATTCGTAGCAGTTCGACAACGCGGCAGCCACATCGTGATGCAGAAGAAGACGGGACACACGACAACCACCGTGCCCGTCCCCGATCACGCCGAACTCAAGACGGGAACGCTCAATAGCATCATCAGGCAGTGGGTCTTCCGAGAAGGCTCTTCGAAACCTGACGAGGATCGAGGTCCCCCACCTCTTTGCCTCTATTCCACACCCTTTGGCGGCACGGCACGTGCTCGTCGACGGGGCATGGAGGTCGACGATGCACCAGCGGTGATCGACCGTCCACCCGATAGCCGAGCGAATCGCTGCGCGGCGTTGGCCTACCAGACGCGGTCCACGGCGTAATCATCGAAAATCCCGTCGTTGGACACGACCGAGAGGTCTTCGATCTGTGCCTGGGCGATGAGCATCCGATCGAACGGATCGCGGTGCCCGCCAGGCAGGCGTCCCGCGCGCTGCGCGTGGAGGACGGTGATGTCGAGGCTCGAGAACCCCTGGCTCGCCAGGCATCCGGCGATATCGGACGCGACGTCCAACGCGCCTGGCAGCTTGCCGAGCCTGGCCTTGGTTGCGATCTCCCACGCCGATGCAGCGCTCACGAACACCGGGTTGTCCGCGGCGCCGATGGCCAGCCGCGCGCGCCGTGACAGGCGACGGTCGCCGTCGAGCCACCATAGCAGCGTGTGTGTGTCGAGCAAGAGGCGCATGTCACGAGGCTACCGCTCCCAGACGGACACCTCGTCGTCGGGCAGCGGCTCGAAGAACGCCGCGGTCACACGCGCGCGGCCGCGCATGGCGCCGAACTTTCGCCTGGCGCTGTTGGTGCCAACGCGTACGAGCTTGGCCACTGGTGTCTTGCCGCGGGCGATGATCACCTCCTCGCCCGCGCTTGCGCGCTCGACCAGGCGGGAGAGATGCGTCTTTGCGGCATGAATGGAGTGCGCCTTCCTCATGCCGTCAATCTTAGCTAAGGCAATGTGACTAAGCAAGCGAGGCTGCAGTCTCACCGGCGACTCTCGACGACAAGGTAGACCGCCCCTTCACGCGTTGAGGAGTCCACGCCAGGCAAGGGGCGGGATATCAGACCGGCGCGAGCGAGAATGCGCCGTGGCTCCACCTTTGCCAACCTGCCTGCCGCCACGACGTCGTCAGATCACGGGTGAGAGCACGCGCCCTCACAGTCG
Source organism: Acidimicrobiia bacterium (assembly GCA_016871255.1). GTDB lineage: Bacteria > Acidobacteriota > Vicinamibacteria > Vicinamibacterales > UBA2999 > VFZH01. Next base: position 7,000 of record VFZH01000037.1, read on the forward strand.
GAGCGCAGAGCGGAACATGGGAGTGCGTCGTACGCATCCTTGTAGTCGGCGTCCCTCCTCCAGCGGCGACGGCGTTCGCTGATGGTCGCCATGGCTTCAGTGTCCTGTTCCTTTGCAGCGCCAACTCGGCATCGCCGCCAGGTGCCGACGTGCCTGAGGGCCGATTTCGTGTGCGGAGGTCAGAGCCATCCAGGCGCTGGTGCCGCTCTCACGATGTCAGGCAGCATGAAAGCCTTCGGCACGCCACGTCACGACGAGCCGGCGATCGAAGGCGACCAATGTGACGTCCTCCTGTAGCTGCTCCTGCGAGTACGCGCAGCTCGCCAGCTGAATCGCGTCACTTGCGCGTAGCGCGTGGCGTTGCAGCAGGGCTCTGGCCTGCGTCACGACCGTGGGCGTCATCTCGACAGTGACGAGGGTTCTCAGATCCTTCTCCAGTGCCGACAATGCCCGATTGCGCTCGGCCACCGAGCATGCGCCATCCCGCGTCAGACGCTCCAACGCCGACGCAATCTCCACCTCCGACAGCCGGCTGACGGCTCCCATATCGGCGTCGAGGAGCCGCTCGACGGTCGTGCTGCCGGCCTCACGCACGTATCGCTTGACAAGCGCGCTGGCATCGAAGAAGTGCATCAGAGTCGATCGGATCGATTCTTCGTGATGACCGAGGCCGCCGACCGGCCACGGCTTCGTACAGGTGTGAAGCGTGTCAGGCGGCGGTGCTGTCCGCCGCTGACCATGCCGGCGGCCCGCAAGGCCGCGAGAACCGCCTCCGAGCCCGCCTCGAGCGCGAGGGGACGAATCTCGGCGATCGGGAGGCCGCGATCGGTGATCACCACCGTGCGGCCGCGTTTGACACGACGCAGATACGTCCCGAGTCGCGTCTTCAGTTCGCGGGCTCCGACGACGTTCCGTTCCATGTGGTCATTGTGACCACATTGAGCGCAATGTCAACTCCATCGTCGGGCCCGGCCCGAGCGGCGCGAGGATTTCGCACCCTCCGAGGCGTGTGCCGTGTGCCAGCGTCACTTCCTCGCCTCGGGGTTCCAGTGCTGGAGCAGCGTGATCGGCGCCGCCGTGGTTTCGCCGAGCACGGTGTTGATCAGGAAGCGGCCGTCGCGGGACACGTCGTACTGCCAGCCCAGGGATGCGCCCACACCGCCGCCCACGATGCGCGGGTGGAACAGTGCCACGAGCGCGCCCGGTGCCAGGTCGGTGCCGCGCACCGCGATGGGCGAGGCCATCAGCGTGCCATCGGGCGCGATGAAATACAGTTCCGGGCTGTCCCCCCGCCAGACGGGATTCATGCCGCCGGGACGACAGGAAGCATTAGCCAGGAAGTTTGCCGAACGCCCCTTATGCGATCCGCCACCGGCCCGCCCCTGCACAGCCGGAATTGGGGTAGACGTCCTCGATGTAGAGCGCCTTGGCGCTGCGGAAGCGGACGATGGTGTCGCCGGCGGTGTGCGAGGGCATCATCGGGATGAGGTCCACGATCTCGCCGTTCATGTGGAAGGTCACGGCCGGCTGCCCTTCGGTAGCCTTGTCGTAGGTGTAGGTCACGACGGGCACGCCGGCCATGTCCGGAGGCGGAGGTGTCGTCCCGTCGGCCCGGAGCGGCGGGCGCAGCATCTCGCTGCGCAGGTTCTCCTGCACGTAGATCAATGCACCCTGCTTGGAGAACGTCGTGTTGGCGCCCGTGTGATCGCTGTGGATGTGCGTGTTGACCAGAATCCGGATCGGCGCATCCGTGAACGACCGTACGGCCTTGAGTGTCTTGTCGCCAACCTGTCTGTTCTGCGAGTCGACCATCAGCACGCCGTCCGGGCCAAACAGCGCCATGGCCCGTCCGCCCGACGCATCGGGGTGCGCCGGATCTGGGGTTCTGGCTGGTCTCGACGACCTGGTTCGATGTGAGAGAATGCCCGCCACGCGAGGGCCCATGGCGAAAAAGAGGAAGAAAGCGGTGACGCGGCGCGCGCGCCGGACGTCAGCACCCAAACGCGCGGCCGCTCCGAAGAGCAGCCTGCTGGGGACGGTGAAAGGGGCGACGCACCGCGACGTCGGCCACGTGCGGCTCGATGTCGGCCGCGCGGGAGCCGCGCGGGTGAAGCGCCTGATCTATCCGCCAGGATTCCGCTGGTCGAAGGACATGAAGCCGGTTGTCGGCACCGATCTCTGCATGCATGCGCACGTGGGCTTCCTCGCACAGGGCCAGATCCACGTCGAGTACGCCGACGGCTGTGTGGTCGAACACAAGGCGCCCCAGATCATCGCGATCGAGCCAGGCCACGACGGCCGGGTCGTCGGCAGGACGCCCGTGGTGATCATCGAGTTCGATTTCGAGGGCGAGACGGTGAGCCGGCTCGGCATGCCGGACGCTCATCGTCACTGACGGCCAGGCTCTCCAGGGTTGGGGCGGCGTGCGCGTTCCGCGGTGCAGGCGTGTCGGGATGAAGAAGCGGGGGTACAGAGCCATGAGGATGTTCGTCAATGCGGGACTGGCAGTCATGCTCGTCGGCGCCGGGATGGTGCTGGAGCACGTGCGGGCGCAGTCGGCCTCGCCGCTGGCCGACGTGAAGTTCAGCCACATCGGGTTCGTGACGCGCGACATCGATGCCTCGATCAAGGCGTGGTCGTCAGCGATCGGCATGGGCCACACGCCACTGCGAGACGTCACGAACCTGCCCCTCCCTTCCAGATACGATCCGAAAGGCGTGCTGCGCATTTCGGAGATCGTGATGAACGGGGTCGAAGTGCACCTCATGCAGCCCGTGCGCGGCACGAGCCCATGGCGCGAGCACCTCGACACGCACGGCGAAGGATCGCTGCATCACCTTGCGTTTCTGGCGAAGGACGTGGAGGCGGTACGCGATGGTCTGGTGAAGAGGGGCGGCACCGTCACGCTGGGCGACGGCAGGAACCCGGGCGCGGTGTACGTCACGCTCCCTCCGCTGCCGTTCGTGATCGAACTGAACCGCATGCCGTAGAGGTCGAGACGCTCAAGGCCACCCTGGCCGCTCGCAGCCGCGAATTTCTTTCGCCGGAAGTCGCCGCCAATGTGGCCTCGTCTTCAGGATCCCGTGCCTTCGTGAATCGGCGCTGACGATCGCACGGTCGCAACGTCTACGCACTGCTCGATCTGCACGTGCTGAGCGTGACGCGGGTCATGGCCTGACACGTGCTTCGCTACGTCGCAGACGAGCGACTGCGGCGCATCGCACTCACCCACATGGCGCTGCGCTCGGCCGCGCGCATGAGCTCGCGCCTGCATGCGGCGTCGGGCCTTGCGTCGGCCTTCAGCGAGCGTGCCGCGCTTCGAGACGCAGTGTTTCCCGTGTGGCGTACACCGCCGCTACACCCGTCGGCTCGCCGGGCACAGAAGCCTACGTCACCAGCCCACAATTACTCATATGAGCATGCTAATATGCGCCTCATGAGTCACCGCCTTCAGATTCTTGTCCCGGACGTCCTGGATCGGCGCATTCGCAAGGCCGCGCAACGGAGCCGGCAGTCCGCCGGCGCATGGGTGCGACAGGCCATCGAGCGTGCGCTGCAGGAGCCCCAGGGGGCCGACCCGCTCGACCAGCTCTCGCGACTGGGCGCGCCGACAGGTGACATCGGCCAACTGCTTGCCGAGATCGAGGCGGGCCGCGGCTGATGGTCTTCGTCGACTCGAACATCCCCATGTATGTGGCGGGTCGGGACCACCCGCTGTGCGATCCGTCGCGGCGCTTCCTGGCTCGGGCTCGGAGTGGCGAGGTCGAGATCTGCACGAGCACCGAGGTGCTCCAGGAGATCCTCTATCGCTATTCGGCGCTCAAGCGACCCGACCTCGCCGACCGCGTCTACGACCTCTTCGTCCAGCTGTGCCCGACCGTACTGCCGGTGACCCTCGCCGACACCGACCGGGCCCGCACGCTGCTCGCCACCGTCCCGGGCATCAGCGTCCGTGACGCCATTCACGCCGGTGTCATGTTGAATCACGAGATCGCCGACATCGCAACGTTCGACGAGGGTTTCGATCGCATCGACGGCGTCCGCCGGCTGTCACTCAGCTGAACCGGCCTGCGCGGCCAAGGGGCTGAGACCCTCGACGCAGCTGACCGTCGGTCTCCACCGAATGCCGGGATCTCCACGTCATCGGAACAACGCGAGTTCGTCAACTCGCCAGCCAAGGCGCACAGCTCCCGGTGACACCGCTGACAGCGGGACGGTCTTCCGCAAGGACGACAATCCCGGGTTTCGACTTGACCGACACCGTCTCCGTGACGCCGATCGCCAACGCGCCGTCCCTGCCTCTCGGGCATGGCCCTGAAGCGACCAGCGTTCCGCAGGTGAACGCTTCGAGGGCTCCGCGTATCGTCGAGAGATGCGTCGCTACCATTTCTTCGAGCCGCACCCGGAGCGCCCAATGCGCGCGTGCATCCCCAGCTCCACCACCTGCCCCTGCCGACGGCAGGACGACAGGAAGCATTAGGTCCAGCCAGGAAGTTTAGGACCCTGGCCGGAATAAGGTTGCCATCTCGGCCGACGATGCATCCCGCCTCGCGGCGTGGCTCGTCGGTCACAGGCACCCGGCCTGCTCCCTCCTCGCGCCTAGCGATCCGGGCGCCTCGCCGCCCGGGAGTCGGCAACCGTATTCCGGCCAGGGCCCTACGGGAACGTCCGGCAGTACGGTACGGCCAGCCTCGACACGAGCGCGGCGCTCCAGCAGGCCAGCGCCAGCAGGGCGAAGGGGCCGAACCGCGGCTGCTGTGTCACGTACTCGGTGATGTCGATCCGGCCGGTGGACGCGCGATCCACGTCGCGAATGGCCTGCAGGATCGTCTGCTCGGTCGCCGCGGCGTAGAACTTCCCGCCGGTGCGCTCGACGGCGGTCTTCCACACGGCGTCGGGAATGATCGCGCCGAGCGCCTTGTTGTGGTTCACGCGGATGAAGTAGATGGGGATCTTCGCCGCGATCGCACCGTTCACCACGTCAGTCACCGAGCGGCCCTTCGTGATCACGCCGGCGTCCTCTCCGTCACTCAGGAGCACCAGGATGTTGCCGGACGCGTCGAGGAAGTCGAAGGTCTCGAACAGCCGCGTGCCCTGCTCGACCGCCCGCGCGATGATGGTGCCCTGGTCGGGGAAGCGCAGAAACTCGCCGAAGTCGCCGATCAGCGAGAGGCTCAGCAGGATGTTGTCGTAGTCGCTGGTGAACGGCGTGACCACGTAGGCCTGGTCGCCGAACTCCACGAGCGCCATGAGGTCGCGGTACCGCCCCTCGCGGCGCAGGTGGACGAAACGTTCGGCAGCCGCGACGGTCGTGAAGAACGCGGCTTCCGATGCGCGCTCGCCCGTTCTCGTCTGGCGCAGCGACGGCGCTTCGAACCAGCGCACCATGCTGGTGGACGCGTCAATCATGATGCAGATGCGCCGGCCGGGGAACGTCGTGCGCTTTTCGGTCAGCGCGGTGTAGGGATCGGCCAGGGCGAGCACGAAGAACGGGATCCCGGCGGCCGCGAACGCGAGCGGCGCATGGCGCAGGCACGAGACGGGAGAACCGCCGGCCGCCCCGATGAACGCGGGCAGGGCCACCCGGTTCGCCGTGTTGCGGCGACCGGCGGCCAGTCGCACCAGCAGCACGAGCGAGACCGCCGCGACGAACAGCGCCTGGCCGATCCAGGCGGCGTGGCTGTTCCAGAAATGGAGGCCGGCCAGGTCGACGTCCTGCCAGTCGGCGACCTGCCCGCGGATCGTCCGGAGGGCGTCGATCAGCGCGCCCATGGCCCCGGTAGCTTTGAAAGGATCCGGCGGAGGGCCGCGAGCTGTGTGGCCGCCCACCCGTGCGCGCGACGGGCGCTGGCGGCCGCGCGCCGCCCGCTCTCCAGCGCTTCGTCGAGATCGCCGTCCTGCACGGGCCGCCGGCCGTACGCCGCGGACTCCAGCGCGGAGAGGGCCGCCTGCAGATCGGCGAGCCGCCCCTGTCGCGACCCGTTCACGCCGCTGCTCTGCTGCCGCTCGCGTTCGATGGCCGCGGCGGTGGCGGACCCGGACACGACGGTCGTCCGTCCAGGCACCAGCGGGGTCCCGACGAGCAACTGCCCCTCGGCAGGCCGATGGCCGCGACCCACGCGGGTCTCGGCGATGCGGCCGGACGTGTCGTAGGCCGCCACGAGTCTGAGCGCGGCGAGCGCGCGCGTCACCAGATCCGGCGACCAGCCGCCGTCGCGCCGGCTCCGGGAGACGTCGGCCAGTACCGTGTCCGCCCGGGCGAGCACCCGGGCCGCCGGAAGCGGCCGGATGGCCGGCCGGTCGCGCCGCCGCCGCTGCCCGACCGTACGGGCGGTCGCGCGCACGAGCACGGCGATCGCCAGGCCGAACGCGGTCCAGCCGCCGATCTGCAGGAGCCGGGCGTTGAAGCGGCGGTCCTGGATGCCCAGAAACGTGTCCGGCGCGCGATCGCGGATGTCGCCGGCCGACGCCGGGACGAGCGACAGGATGCGCACCAGCTGAGAGGGCAGGATGTACTCCCGGTCGCGGCTTTCGATGGCGGCGTCGTCGGCGTCGACACGGCTCTGCACCCGGTAGTTCAGCGTGAGCGGAGGCAGGGGCACGTCACGGCCGAAGTCCTCGCCGATGTAGCGGAGCGTGTACTGGTACTGGAAGAAGCGCCGCGCCGTCGTCTGCAGATCGTCGGCCTCGGCGCCGCTCACGACTTCGAAGGGGGAGAGCTGCAGCACCGACGGGTCCAGACGCGAGCGATCGGGCACGACGGTCGTCGATGCGGTGTCCAGGGTGGCGCAGGTCAGGACGACGTCGAAGAGCTGGCCGACGCGGACGGCGCTCGCGGCCGTCCGCCACCAGCACTCGATCGGGCGGACGGACACGTCCTCGACGTCGGGCTGCGCGAAGACCGGCCGGCCAGAGGCGGCTGCGGCCACGAGGCCCAGGAGCACGATGAAGCCGCTTCGCGTTGTCGTGGTCACGCGACCTTCTTCAGCCGGCGCTCGATGACGAACCCGGCCAGCGCCAGGTCGCTGGCCACCCGGTCGGGCCCGACGCGCACCACGTCGAGGTCGGCTGCGCGAGCGAGGCGCGCCACCTCGTCCTGCCAGTCGCGGACGCGGGCGGCCATCCGCGCCAGCGCGGCCCGGGACACCACCCGCGTCCGGCCGGTCTCGACGTCGAACACGTCGATCCAGCCGGCGGACATGCGGGGGAGCTCGAAGGCGAACGCCGCGTCCACCAGCACCACGAACACGTCGTGCGTCGAGCGCAGCAGCGAGAGCTCCCGCAGGACCTCGTCCGGCTGCTCGATCAGGAAGTCGGACACGAAGGGGACCAGCGCCGTGCGGCGCATGAACGAGGCGATGGTCATGCTCAGGCTGCCGGCGTGACGCAGGTCCTCGAGCCCGTGCCGGCGCTCGTAGGCGTCGAGGCAGTGGACGACCTGGCCGCGTCCCGTGCGCGGCCGGACCGTCGACAGCCGCGCCAGGTCCTCCTCGAAGGTGACGAGCCCGAAGGTGTCCTGGAAGAACACCGCGGACATCCCGACCGTGGCGATCGCGCGCGCGATGGGTGCGGCAATCGGCACGCCGTTCACGCCGCACCGGGTCGAAGCGGAGGCGTCGGCCACGACGACGACCGAGGCCGTGCTCGGCTGCTCGAAGTCGCGGACGACGAGCGGCGTGAAGTTGGTGAGCGTGGACTGGGCCCAGTCGATCTGGGACGGCCGATCGCCGGCCTGCCAGTCGCGCAGCCCGACGAAGTCGAACCCGGTGCCGTGGGCCATGCTCCGGTGGTCGCCCATGGTGAGTTCCCGCATCCGCCGCAGGATCGTCAGCTCGATCTCGGCGATGTCGGACAGCGTCACGAGTGACGGCGTCTCGTGGTGGTGCGGGTCGCCGCCACGCTGCGACACCGCGGCTCCGAACAGTTCCGGCGGATGGGGGCTCATGGCACGGCCACCCGCTCGATGACGTCGCGGATGACGGCGTCGGTGGTCAGGCCGTGGCTGGCAGCATGCGGCCCCAGCCAGATGCGGTGCCCCAGCACGTACGGAGCCAGGTCCTGGATGTCTTCGGGGTACACCTCGTCGCGCTGCCGCTCGAGGAGTGCCCAGACCTTGGCGAGCCGTCCCCAGCAGATGATGGCCCGTGGCGAGGCGCCGAGATCGACGCTCCGCTCGACCAGCTCGGAGGGCGACCGCTCGTGCCAGTCGGCATCGGGGTTGTAGGGGCGCGTCGCGGCGACCAGGCGCTGGATGTAGCGGCCGAGCCGCTCGTGCAGGAACACCTCGGCGTTGATGACGGCGCGCAACTGGATGATGCGGTCCTTCGACAGCAGGCTGTTCAGGCGCACGCGCTTGAAATCGAAGTGGACGAGCTTCTCCTCCTCGGCTGCCGGAAGGTAGCCGATGTTGACCATGATCGCGAAACGGTCGGTGGCGGCTTCCGACAGCGGGAACGTGCCCTGGCCCAGCTCCACGGGGTTCATCGTGGCGATGGCGAAGCTGAACGCCGGCAGCTCGTAGGTCGTCTTGCCGACGGTGACCGTGCGGTCCTGGAGGCCTTCGAGGAAGGCGCTCTGGGACTTCAGCGGGATCCGGTTGATCTCGTCGAGCAGGATGACTTCGGCGGAGGCGAGCGGTCCGAACTCGGTCATCAGCTCGCCCGTGGCCGGGTTGACCATCTGGAAGCCGACGACCTCGGTGGGCTGCAGATCGGCACGACCCTGCAGGCGGGCGAAGCGCGCGTCGCTGATCGCAGCGAGGATGACGCCGAAGAAGGTCTTGCCCACGCCGGGAACGCCGCGCAGCAGGAGGTTGCCGGCGTTCACCTGCCGTTCGTCCCGCTTGTCGTACGTCGTCGGGATCTCGGACAGCAGCACGACGTTGGCCAGCGCCTTGGCCGTGTCGTAGCCGACCAGCGCCTTGCCGCCTTCGGTCAGCACGGCGCGGTGGAAGGCGATCGCTTCCTGAAGGTCTGGGTGCACGAACTGGGAATGGTATTCAGATCGGCGTCGGCTGCCAACGCCCTGGTCGGGGGAGGGCTACTCGTCGCCGGAGGACAGCTCGTCTTCGAGGACCAGATTCGGCTGGGGGCCAGGCACGATGTGGGCGATGTCGGGATCGAGCCCGTCGGCGCGGTTCGGGCGCTCCTTCTGGCTGTTCGCCTGCTGGCGGCGCTCCGCCTTGCGCTGGCGTTTGTCGATCAGCGCCTTCTCGCGTGCCCGCTTGGCCTGGCTGGGTCGGGGTCCGCTCATGCCCCAAGTGTACCATCGCCCCGGTACCCCCTCGGGGGATTCTTCGCCTGCGGGCGGGGCGGGCGGACCCGTCGAGTTTCGGATCTGTACAATGCCCAGCGTCATGCCAGCGTCCCCGGCCGTTCCCGCCGCCGCGTCACGGTATCTGACGTTCACGCGGGCGGAGTGGGCACGGCTGCGGCTGACGACGCCCCTGCCCCTGTCCGAGCCGCAGTTGCGGCCGCTCGTCGGCCTGGCCGAACCCGTGTCGCTCGACGAAGTCGCCGACGTGTACCTGCCGCTGTCGCGGCTGCTGAACCTGTACGTGGCGGCCACGAGAAGCCTGCAGCAGGCGCGGGCGACGTTCCTCGGCGCGCCCGTGCGGCCCGTGCCGTTCGTGATCGGGCTGGCAGGCAGCGTGGCAGTGGGCAAGAGCACGTTCGCGCGGATTCTCCAGGCGCTGCTGGCGCGCTGGCCCAGCCACCCCACCGTGGACCTCGTCACGACCGACGGATTCCTGTTCCCGCGCGCGGTGCTCGAGGCCCGCGGTCTCATGGAGCGCAAGGGGTTCCCGGAAAGCTACGACGTCAAGCGGCTGATCACCTTCCTGGCCGACGTGAAATCGGGCGTTCCCGAGGTGACCGCGCCCGTGTATTCGCACCTGGCCTACGACATCGTGCCCGGCGAGGTCCGTCACGTGCACCAGCCCGACATCGTGATTCTCGAGGGCCTGAACGTCCTCCAGACCCGGCACGGCTCGTCGCGAGGCCCGGCGCTCTTCGTCTCCGATTTCTTCGATTTCTCGATCTACCTGGACGCGCAGGAGTCGGACATCGAGCACTGGTACGCGGAGCGTTTCCTTGCCCTCCGCGACACCGTGTTCACCAACCCCTCGTCGTACTTCCACCGGTACGCGAAGCTGTCGCGGGAGGAGGCGATCGAGACGGCGGGGTCGCTCTGGCGGTCGATCAACCTGGTGAACCTGCGCGAGAACGTCCGGCCCACGCGCGAGCGCGCACACGTGATCCTGGAGAAGGGGAGGGATCATGCGGTGCGGCGGGTGAGGCTCAGGAAGATCTGAGCATCGACGAAAGCCCAGCCCGAAGCCCGAAGCCCGAAGCCCAAATCCCAAATCCCGAATCCCAAATCCCAAGCCAAATCCCACGTTCCAACGCCCAAAGTGACTGCAGTTCCCGGAATTCAGTGGACGGGGAGCCGAGGCCACGTGCCGCGTCCTGGGAGTGGCCACGCGTCGATCACGTTGCGTGGTGTGATCCGGGAGTTGCTTCGATCCACCGCCTCAGTTCTCTGAACGCCTGGCCGCGGTGCGCGACCGCGAGCTTGTCGGCCAGACCGACTTCGGCCAGCGTCGAGCCGTACGGCGGGTAGTGGAAGATCGGGTCGTACCCGAAGCCGCCGCGGCCGGCTGGCGCCGGCGCGATCTCCCCCTCGACCGTCCCCCTGGCTTCGAACAGGATCGCCGGGCCCACGGCCACGGCCAGGGCGCAGACGAACCGCGCCGTGCGAGGCCGATCCGGCAGGGCCGCCATTCGCTCGAGAATCGCGGCGAATCTGGCCTCGTAGGTCGCCTCGGCACCGAGGAAGCGCGCCGACCGGACGCCCGGGTCGCCGCCGAGTGCGTCGATCTCCAGGCCCGAGTCCTCGGCAACCGTTGGCAGGTTCGTGAGCGACGCGTAGTGGAGGGCCTTGAGCCGCGCGTTGTCTTCGAAGGTGACGCCGGTTTCCTCGGGTTCGGGTGCGGCAGGGAAGTCGCCCAGGTCCAGGAGGGCGATCGCGCTCCCGGCCAGCACTGCGCGCATCTCCCGCAGCTTGCCGGCGTTGGTGGTGGCGAGGACGAGCCGCGGGCCGATCACTTCCCGAGCAGGGGACCGACCAGGCTCTTCTGGATCGCGAAGAGCTGGCGGATGCCGTTGTCGGCCAGATCGAGCATCTGGTTCAGCGACTCGCGACCGAAGGGCAGCGCTTCGGCGGTGCCCTGCACTTCGATGTACAGCCCGCCGCCCGTCTTCACCAGGTTCATGTCCACTTCCGCGTTCGAGTCCTCCTCGTAGGCGAGGTCGAGCATCGGGGTGCCGTCGACGATGCCGACGGAGGTGGCGGCCACGTAGTCCTGGATCGGCATCGTGCGGAGCTGGTCGCGTTCGCGCAGGCGGTTGACGGCGAGCACCAGGGCGACGAACGCGCCGGTGATCGACGCCGTGCGCGTGCCGCCGTCGGCCTGGATCACGTCGCAGTCGAGCGTGATCGTGCGCTCGCCCAGCTCCTCCATCTTGGTGACCGCCCGCAGCGAGCGGCCGATCAGTCGCTGGATCTCCTGCGTGCGCCCGCCCACGCGGCCCGAGGACGCCTCGCGCTGCGTCCTGGTCGTCGTCGCGCGGGGGAGCATGCCGTATTCGGCCGTGACCCACCCCTTGCCGCTGTTGCGCCGGAACAGCGGCAGCCGGTCCTCGACGCTGGCCGTGCAGATGACCTTCGTCCGCCCGGCTTCGACGAGCACCGAGCCTTCCGCGTGCATCACGTAGTTGGGCGTAATCCGCGTCGGACGAAGCTGGCCGGGGAGACGGTTGTCGGCACGCATAGGGGTACCAGAGTGTAGTGCAGACGCAAATCCCGAGACCCGAATCCCGAATCCCACGCCAAATCCCAACGCCCGAATCCTCGACAGGTCGCCCGTGCGCCGGCCGTCCCTGCAGGATCAGGACGCGATCGCCATAGAGTCCGCGCACCACCGGTCGGGCCGGCGCGGGACCGAAGCCGCGCGACGCGACCCCCGCTTGATGCTCCAGCGTCTCGCCCAGAGACATCTCGATCGGTTCGGCCGGTTCCCGGCCCGCCAGCACGGATGTTGGCTGGACCGCCTCGAACTGGCTCAGGGAAGCGTCAGCGCTGCCCGACCGGGCGGATCGCTGCCGCTGGTCATCCCCCGGGCTGCGAGTGACGATGGCGGGAACGGGATCGCAGAAGCGCGGCGGCCGGCACGACCGTACAGGGTAGAGTGTAGGGCTTGAACGGCCGCCCGCCTGTCCGGTCCGGCTGCCCTCGAGTGTCGCGGCGAGGGCCGCCGGGTTCGAGAGCGGGCCTCCGCCAAGGAGATGCTCATGACGTCGAGACACGCTGGCAGCTGGTCGCGTACGCCCCTCGCGTGGGCGGGGGGCGCGATGGTCGCGGCCTGTGTCGTGCTCGTTGGGAACGGTACACCGGATCTCGCCGCGCAGGCCGGCGCCCGGCCGGCCCGGCTGAACCGTGTGATCGAGAACTTCGAACAGGGGAAGCCGTCCTTCAACAACCAGGACTGGCGCTACATCGCGATGGAGCATGCGCCGTACGATCCCAACGAGGTGGCCAGGATCCTGGCCGAACTCAAGCCGGCCGACGCGCCCCGCCCGAGACTGACGCCGATCGTTCGCATACCGCCGGAGGGAGACGAGAGCTACCGGTGGATGGTGAAGCAGGTCCTGGACATCGGCGTGATGGGGGTCATCCTGTCGCACGTGCAGAACGCGGAGGAGGCGCTCCGCTTCGTGCGGACGATGCGCTATCCGCCGCAGAAGGGCGCCGCCCATCCCGAACCGCGCGGCAATCGTGGCTGGGGGCCGACGGGCGCCACGAGGTACTGGGGCCTCAACAACCAGGACTACACGCTGAAGGCGGCGGACGTGTGGCCGCTGAATCCCGAAGGCGAACTCCTCGCCATCGCGATGGTGGAAACGCGCGAAGCCGTGGAGAACATCGATGAGATTCTCTCGGTGCCGGGCCTCAGCGGGATCCTGATCGGTCCGAGCGACCTGAGCATGGACCTGGGCGTGGGTCCGGATCCGAACGCGCCCGAGGTCGAAGCCGCGACGGAGAAAGTGGCCAAGGCCTGCGAGGCCCGCAGGATGCTCTGCGGCACGTTCGGTTCGCCGGACGTGAAGAAGCGGATCGAGCAGGGCTTCCGGATCTTCACGGGCGGCGCCGGAAACTACGGCGGATCGCAGTAGCCGGGTCACATCTCGATCTCCCGCCAGTCCGGCGCCGACCTGCGCGGGGGGCAGGGAGGCGCCCTTCAGGCTGTTCATGACTGTCGACTCCACAGCGGGCGGCTCCATCGGTTCGACGATCGCTCTCGGGCGCCTCCCAGGACAGGCGACGGTCGGGTCCGTGCGCCTGTCGCCGGCGCGGGCCTCCGTCCTGCCGCTGGTCTTCGCGCTCGCGCTGCTGGCGTGCGGCCTGGTCGACGCCGTCCGCCAGCATCCGCGCCTCTGGTGGTCGTTCCTCGGAGCCGGCGTCGTGCTCGTCACCTGGAGCGCCATCCTGTTCTGCCGGGCCCAGCGGACCGTCCGCACGCTGGTGCTGGAGGTGGCGCCGCGCAAGCAGCACTACGTGCAGGCCTGCGCGCAAAGCGCCGTGCTCCTCTACTGGGGCTGGCACTGGCGCGAGGTCTACGGGGCAGCCCCCCTGATCGCCGGTCAGCTGGCGTTCGCCTACGCATTCGACATGTTGTTCAGCTGGTCTCGGCGGGACACCTACACGCTCGGTTTCGCGCCGCTGCCGGTGATCTTCAGCATCAACCTGTTCCTGTGGTTCAAGCCCGACTGGTTCTACCTCCAGTTCCTGATGGTGGCCCTCGGATTCGCCGCCAAGGACCTGATCCGCTGGGACAAGGACGGGCGGCGCGCGCACGTGTTCAATCCCTCGTCGTTCCCGCTGGCCGTCTTCTCGATGGCGCTGCTCTTGACCGGCATGAGCGACGCGACCTGGGGCAGAGACATCGCCATCACCCAGTTCTTCCCGCCGCACGTCTACGTCGTGCTGTTCCTCGTCGGTCTTCCCGGCCAGTACCTCTTCGGCGTGACCTCCATGACGATGTCGGCCGTGGTGACCACCTACCTGTTCGGGCTCGTGTACTTCGCGTTGACCGGGACGTACTTCTTCCTCGATTCGTACATTCCGATCGCCGTGTTCCTCGGAATGCACCTGCTGTTCACCGATCCGTCGACGTCGCCGCGCACCGAGCTCGGCCGGCTCCTGTTCGGCGCGGCGTACGGCCTGAGCACGGTGCTGCTGTATCAGCTGCTGTCCGCCGCCGGCCAGCCGACCTTCTACGACAAGCTGCTGCAGGTGCCGATTCTGAACCTGTCGATCAAGGGCTTCGATCGCGCGGCCCGATCGAGATGGCTGCGCGGCCTGGATCCGGCCGCCCTCGGTCGCCACTTGGCTCCGCGGCGGCGCCACCTCGCGTACATGGCGGTGTGGGCTGTCGTGTTCGGGGGCATGTGGGCGGCGGAAGGGGTCGGCGACACCCATCGGGGCCAGTGGCTGCCGTTCTGGCAGCAGGCGTGCGAGAGTGACCGCCCCACGGCATGCGCCTACCTGGCGGGACTGGAGTCCAGGGCGTGCGAGGCCGGATCCGGCTGGGCGTGCAACGAGTACGCGCTGCTGCAGTCCCGCTTGCGGTTCGACGGGCCCGGCCCGGCCGCGTCGCTGCGCGCCGGCTGCGCACGGGGGTTCGAGCCCGCCTGCCGGAACTACGACCGCCTCGCGAACGGCGATCCGCCGGTGCACCGGGCGCCGCCCCTGCTGCCAGACCTGCCGATCGTCCTCCGGGGGAGCAAGGGGCCCATCACCGGGCTCTCGCCGCCGGAGCTGCACGAGCGGGCGTGTGCCCAGGGGTGGCAGACCTTCTGCGGCGGACCGGAGCCCTTCGTCCGCTCGGGCGATCCCGCCGTGCGGGACCGGCCCTGATCGATCGGCGGCCGGTCTTCCCGCGGAATCCGAACGGCCCCTCTGCGCGCCGCAGGCTCTTGTGCCGATTTGTCCCTGCCAGGTTCAACGCCCCGGCTGCGGGAGTAAAATTCCGGCCACACTGCAGGCCGCAGTCAGGCGAGGAGGGGAGATGCCACGACTCACGACGCTAGGGGTTCTCGTGTTGGGCGGACTTGCGCTCGCGGTTGCCGGCTGCGGAGGCGGGTCGCAGGCTGTCGGCGGAGAATCGGCTGGAGCCTCGGCGGAGGGCGGTGAGGTGCCGATTTACGAATGGGATTCGACCTGGCCCAAGCTGCCGCTCCCCAACAACTGGGCGATGGGGAACGTCGGCGGCCTCGAAGTCGACGAGCAGGATCACATCTGGGTGCTGAATCGGCCGCGGACGCTCCTGCACGGCCATGAAGACGATGCCTCGTACCCGATACCGGAATCGCAGTGCTGTGTGCCCCCGCCTTCGGTGATCGAATTCGACCAGGCCGGCAATGTGCTGCAGGGCTGGGGCGGACCGGGGCCCGAATACGAGTGGGCCGGCAGCCAGAACGCGCAGGGGTCGACCGAGTCGACGAACCAGGGGTCCCCGCAGGCGGTGCCCCGTGGCTGGGATCCGTCCTACAACGCGCAGTCTCCACAGCCGCCCACCATCAACCTGACGCCTCGCACGTATCACTGGCCGCCGTCCGAGCACAGCCTCGCCGTCGATCACCAGGGCAACGTCTGGATCGGGGGCACGCACGTGCTCAAGTTCACACGGGACGGGAAGTTCCTCATGGAAATCGGCTACGACCCGACCGGCAAGGTCCGGCGCGACAGCCATAACACGGAGGTCCTGGGCGGAGGCGGCTCCGTGGCCGGGGTCGCCGTGGACGGTGAGACCAACGAGGTGTTCGTCGCCGACGGGTATTCGAATCGCCGGGTCATCGTGTTCGATGCGACGACGGGCGCTTTCAAGCGGTACTGGGGCGCCTACGGGAAGCCCCCGGACGACTCGGTGCTTCCGCGGCGGCTGCCGTTCGAGTGGAAGCCGACGGATCCGGCGCCCACGCAGTTCTCCGTCGCGCACACCGTCCGGATTTCCAAGGACGGGCTCGTCTACGTCGGGGACCGCAACAACTCGCGCATCCAGGTCTTCCAGAAGGACGGCACCTTCGTCAAAGAAGCGTTCGTCAGGCCAACGACGATGCGTGGAACCCTGCTCGATCTGAATTTCTCCCGGGATCCAGAGCAGCGGTGGCTGTTCGTGGCCGATGGGCGGAACGACAAGATCTGGATCCTCCGCCGGGACGACCTTCGCGTGATAGGGGAGTTCGGTTCGGGCGGCCAGTTCGGCGGACAGTTCACGATCGTGCACGCCATCGGCGTGGACAGCCAGAACAACGTGTACGCCGGAGAGAGCCTCACCGGAAACCGCGTGCAGAAGTTCACGTTCAAGGGGCTGGGGCCGGCGCAGCGGACGTACGACGAATATGGGATGGAGCAGAACTGATCGCGGCGCGGGACGGTGGAAGGCCAGGGGGGTGAGAATGTTTGGACGATCTCGTATCGCATCGGGTGTGGCGGTGGTCGTCGGCGTGGCGCTCGTCTGCGCCGCCGGAGGAGGACGGGTCCTGGAGCTGGCGGCCCAGAGCGGACAGGCACCACCGCCGCAGACGGAAGCGCAGGCGCCGCAGACATCGTCTGGCCCGCCGGGAAGCGGCACGAAGTTCTCCCTTCCCACGGTGCCGAGCAACCGGATTCCGCCGCTCCCGAGCGAACCGATCCTGCTCGAGACCATCGACTACACGATTCGCGTGGTTCCGCTCGCCAGCGGCCTGGAGCGGCCGTGGAGCATCGCGTTCCTGCCGGACGGCAACATCCTCGTGACGGAGATCACGGGGAAGCTCCGCATCGTCCGTCCGACCGGTCTGGACCCGCGGCCGATCGCGGGCGTCCCCGACGTCCGCGTGGCGCCGTACGAGGGGCTGCACGACGTCGTCCTCCACCCGCGTTTTCCCGAGAACCGCTGGCTCTACCTGAGCTACACGAAGCCCGGGCCCGATGGCACCAAGGCGCTCGCCATCTCCCGGGGCCGGTTCGACGGGACCGCGCTGACGAACGTCGAGGACATCTTCGTGGCGCAGCCCTGGCTGGGGCCGAAATCCGGCCCATCGCTCGGCTCACGGCTGGCCTTCGACCGCGACGGTCTCCTCTACATGGCGGCGGCGTCTCCAGCCGGCGCCTGGCAACGGGCGCAGGACCCGAACGATCACGCCGGCAAGGTGCTCCGGTTACGCGACGATGGCAGCGTGCCTCCGGACAACCCGTTCGTCGGGCGCCAGGGGCACCGCCCGGAGATCTACACGATGGGTCACCGGAGTCCGCTGGGCCTGGCGATGCACCCGGACACCGGCGAGATGTTCGAGAACGAGAACGGACCCCAGGGCGGCGACGAAATCAACGTGCTGAAGCCCGGGGGGAACTACGGCTGGCCCGTCGTCTCCGAGGGGCGGGACTACGGCGGACGCGGCTATCCCACCCACGTCTCGGTGCCCGGGATGGAGCCGCCGCTCATGATCTGGATCCCGGCGATCGCGATTTCAGGGATGACGTTCTACACGGCGGACGCGCCGTTTCCGCGCTGGAAGGGCAACCTCTTCGTCGGCTCGCTGGCGTACGCGCACCTCGAGCGGCTGACGTTCAACGCGAAGGGCGAGCCCTCCGCGCGCGATTCGCGCGCTCGCGAGTGGCTGCTGCTGGACCTCAAGCAGCGGATCCGCGACGTACGCCAAGGCCCGGACGGCCTGCTGTACGTCGTAACGGACGCGATGGACGGCCACCTGCTGCGTATCGAGCCGGCGCGATAGGGTGGTCTGCCCTCCGGCAGGCCCGAACCGACGGGAGCTGTCGAGTGGACGTGTGCAGAGGTGCCGGGTGGCTGTGTTAGCCTCGGGCTCGATCGGCGTGCGGCGGATCGTTCCGTGCCTGCACGGACACCGTTCGCGCCGATCGCGCCGACCGGAGGATGACCAGGAGTCGTCTCATGGCTTGTGACTGCACATCTCGATGGCTCGTCATCGGAGTCGCGTGCCTGTGCGTTGGCGCGGGCGGAAACGATCCGGCCCTCGTCGCCGACGCGGCCGAGCAGCGTGATCTGCCGGTCGTGACGGCGCTGCTCGAGCGGGGACTCGACGCGAGCGCGCGCCAGCCGGACGGCGCGACCGCGCTGCACTGGGCGGCTCACTGGAGCGACCTGGCTATGACCCGGGCGCTCGTGGCTGCCGGCGCGGACGTGAATGTCGCGAACGACTACGGCGTCACGCCGCTGTTCCTCGCCGCCACCAACGGCGACGTGGACGTCGTGGGTGCGCTGATCGACGGTGGCGCCGACGTGAACGCGTCATTGCCCACGGGCGAGACGGTGCTGATGAGGTCCGTACGGAGCGGACGCGTCCAGGCGGTGCGGCGGCTGCTGGCGGCCGGTGCCGACGTGCACGCCGTGCAGACCTCGAAGGGGCAGAACGCCCTCATGTGGGCCGCGACCGCGGGGGAGGCCGATGGGGCCCGGGCCCTCATCGAGGCGGGTGCCGCCGTCAACGCGCAGTCGGAGGGCGGCTTCACGGCGCTCATGTTCGCGGCGCGGGAAGGGGACCTCGAACTGAGCCGTCTCCTGCTGGCCTCCGGCGCGGACGTCAACGCGGCGGCCTCCACCGGCGACACGGCGCTGCTGGTGGCCACGGTTCGGGGTCACGCGGCGCTGGCCGTGGCGCTGCTGGAGGCGGGCGCGAGCCCGGACGGGAACCTGTCCGTCGCCGGCTACACGCCGCTCCACTGGGTGGTCGCCAGGTTCGAGCATCCGCATGACGCGGGCGAGCTCGAACCCCCGGGCGAGTGGCGCGCGATGGCCGGGATTCCCGATCGCGAGGCCAAGCTGTCGCTCATCAGGACGCTGGTGGAGCACGGGGCCGACGTCGAGGCGCGCATCACGAAGGGGCTCCCGTCGCCGCGCTTCGGCGGCACCGGCACCAATTCGCTGAAGTCCGGCGTGACACCGTTCTTCGTGGCGGCTTCGTGTGCCGATGTGCCGGTGATGCGGCTGCTGCTGGCGCTGGGCGCCGATCCCCTGGTCCGTGCCCCGGACGGCTCGACCGTCGTGATGGGCGTCATCGGCGGCGGCAGCGCGTTCACCGCCAAGCGCATCCCGGAGCGGGACCGCATCGCTGCGATCGACCTGGCCCTCGCCCTCGGCGTCGACATCGAGGCGCAGGATGACGACGGGTATCGGGCGATGCACGTCGCGGCCGGCGCCGAGTTCCACAACGTCATCCTGTTTCTCCTCGAGAAGGGCGCCGATCTGAATCCCGTCACCCAGAGCCGGGTCCGGAAGGAAGGGACGGGCTTCGTCTCGATCGCGGGCCAGTCGCCGCTCGGCATCGTCGAGGGAACCTTCAACGGCGGCTCCTACAACGAGCGGCCCGAAACCGCGGCGTTTCTCCGCAAGCTCGGCGCGCAGTCGATCGGGCGGGTGACGCTCGAGTCGTATCTGAAGAGCCTGGACTCGGAGAAGCGGCCGCAGTAGTGGTCCCGTGACAGGGACCCGGGCGGGTCAGGCGACCCGCCCCGGGCAGGGGCGCGTGCCACGAGCGCGGCCTGCGGCGGAGGCGCCGCGGCCTTCGTGCCTCACTCGACCGGCAGTCCCAGCAGCTTGGCCGGGTTCTCCTTGCACATCAGGTCGAGTTCTCGATTCGAGAAGCCCTGCTCGTTCATCGCCTTGACCCACGC
The DNA here is from genome assembly GCA_016871255.1 of Acidimicrobiia bacterium. Classification (GTDB taxonomy): domain Bacteria; phylum Acidobacteriota; class Vicinamibacteria; order Vicinamibacterales; family UBA2999; genus VFZH01. The sequence continues at coordinate 26,752 of VFZH01000037.1, forward strand.
GGCCATCTCGTCCGGCCCGCCGTACTCGCGCGGCTCCCGCTGTCCCTTGCTCCAGAACTCGTCGATGATCACGTTCTCCGGTCCGACTTCGCGGATGATGTCGAGCTTCTCGCGGGTGATCGGCGTCGTCTGGAACGGACGGGTGCTCTTGCCGGTGAGCACGTTCCGGAAGTCGAACTCCAGGAACGCACCAAGGGCGATCGCTTCGCGCATCTGGGCCGCGTTCATGAAGACGCCAGCGTCCATCGGGTGGGTCACGATCGTCCGCTTCGCGCCCTGCCGTCTGGCTTCGCGCAGGACTTCGAGGCCCTCTGCCGGCGACAGGTGACCGGTCGCGAGGACGAGGTCGTGTTTGGCGATCAGCGCGATCATCTGCTTGACCTCCGGAAGGAGCTGCCCGTTCTCCGAGACCTTGACGAAGGGTCGGTTGGGCTGGTCGGACTTCCGGACGATGTTCTCGGCGTCGCGCGTGGGCATCCAGACGACGATGCCCGGCTTGCCTTTCATCTGTGTTGCCATGTACTCGACCATGGCGAGGTTGATGCCGCCCTGGTTCCGGTTCAGCACGATTCCGCCGAACGCGTCGAGCCCCGGAATCTCCTTGCGGATCAGATACGCCACGGACGCCGTCGTTTCCCAGTGGTTCTTGATCACCATGCCGCGAAGCCCCTGCGCGCGCGCGAACCGCATGTATTCGATCGTTGCGGCGTCGACGGAGCCGGTGTTGGTGTCCGGATCGATGTGGAAGTGCAGGTCGATCGCGCCCTGAAGGAGCCGGTAGCCCGCGCCCGGGCCACCCGATTGCGCCGCCGCCCGCGTCCCGGTCTTGCCGATCAGCGCTGCGGCGATCAGCGTCGCCGACGATATCAGAAGGACGGCTCCAACTGTTCGGTTCGCACGCATGGCCGGGGTTCTCCCTTCGCATGGCCGACACGGTGTGATCGGGACGGCCCGATCGTTTCGGCTTGTGTTCGGACGCGGCTAGGTGTCTCATACTTTGCGGTGCTGAAGCAACCATCGCGTCAGGATTTCACCATGAGACATCTGGGGACATCTCGACTGAGGGCGCTGAGCGCTACGGTCTCGAGGGCGATGGGGAGTGCTGTTTTCCGGCGCCGCCGGTGATGGAGTTCGATCAGGCCGGGGAGCTGGTACAGGCGTGGGGACCGATCCACGGCGAGAAGGGGGAGCTGCTGGGCAAGCAGGCCTGGGGTCCGTACCCGGACGTGGAGTGGCCGCTGTACGAACATGGCATATTCGTCGAACGTGTACGTCGGGGAGACGCGCGACAACAACCGGGTGCAGCGGTTCAGGTTCGTCGGCGTGCGGACGTCAACCAACTGAGGTGAAGTGGCCCGGGCGCGGACCGGGGGATGCGGTCAGGAGGTCGTGATGCGAACGAAAGGTCTGCTGGCATTGGTCACGGCGGGAGTGGCGCTTGCCCTGGTGCGTGTGGATCCGGGCGGTGTGACCGCGCAGGACGCTGTCGCCCTGAGCGGCCTCGTGAGCTCCGAGCAGGAAGGCAACATGGAGGGCGTCGTGGTGTCGGCCCGC
>VFZH01000038.1 GCA_016871255.1 Acidimicrobiia bacterium
TAATCATCGACTCGATGCCCTCGCGCACGAGCGGATGATCGTCGATGCTGACAACCCGGATCGGCAGGGCCGTCATGCGTTGGTTGCCCAGCCTGCGTCCAACGGTGCGCGCACCTCCACGGCTGTGCCCCCTCCCGGTTCGGTCTCGACGCGGAACTCCCCGCCGACCTGCTGGGTCCGCTCCCGCATCGACGCGAGTCCCCAGTGATTCAGGGAGTACGTGTCGACGGTTCGGCGGTCGAAGCCGCATCCGTCATCGACGACGCGGAGGGTGACGGCATCCTGATGGTAGTGAATCTCGGTGCGGATCCACGACGCGCCGGCATGGCGTACCGCGTTGTTGAGGGCCTCCTGCCCGATGCGGAAGAGCTGCGCCTTGACGTTTCTCGGCATCGGCGTGGACGGCCTGCCGTGAACGGTCACCTCGAAGCGCACCGGCTGGTTGCCGGTCATGCGGCCGCCGACGTCGCGGAGCAGCTCGTCCAGCGCCGTGGTCTCCAGTACCGGCGATCGGAGTTCCAGAACCGACTGTCTCGCCTCGTGGACGTGCGCTCGGACCTGCTTCCGAAGGCGCTCCACGTGATCCCTGACAGCGTTCGGTGACAAGGCCGCCTTCCGCGACAGATCCTCAAACTGCATCCTGATGCCCACGAGGCTCTGGAGCAGGGTATCGTGAAGCTCCCGGCTGATTCGCATGCGCTCGGCGAGGACCGCCGATGCCTTGCGTCGAATCCTCATCACGCGAAACCGCCAGGCACCGCCGACGACCAAGCCTCCCGCCAGGAGGCACGCGGCAAGAAACCAGTTCGTCTGATAGAAGGTGGGCGCAATCGAGAAGTCCCAGATGGCGTTGACCTCGTTCCATCGGTCGTTATGACCCGCCGCAACTCTGAAACGATATGCCCTGGGTGGGAGGTTCGTATAGAAGGCCTGGCGCCGCGTGCCCGCCTCCACCCAGCCGTCGTCGAACCCTTCCAGGCGGTATCTGAACTGCACCTGCGCGGGCGCCGTGAAGCTCAACCCGGTGTAGTCGATCTGGAGCGTCGAGGCGCGTGGGGGCAGCCGGACGCCCTGGACGGCATCCACGTCACGCTCGTTGTTCACCAGAACGCGTTCGATCACCACCGGCGGCACGACCGGCTCCTGGCGCAGCCGCCGGGGATCCACCACGGCCAAGCCACTGTTGGTCACGAACCACAGGGAGCCGTCCTGGCCGCGCGCCGCCGTGGGATAGCCGCGAGACCAGGGAGTCCCCGGAAGACCGTCGTTCATGCCGAAGTGCAGGTACCTGGGGCGCGCAGACCTCGCCGCCACGGCCTCGTCGTAGTCGGCATGACTCAGACGGATCAGCCCGGCCTCCACCGCCAGCCACAGATAGCCGACGTTGTCCTCCACAATGGCGGTGACGTTGTCCAGGGGCAGACCCTGTGCCGTGGTCAGCGTCACGAATCGACCGCCCTCGTATCGGCTTAACCCCCCGTTGGTCCCGACCCAGACTCGGCGGCTCCGGTCCTCGAAGATGGCTGCGGCCCTGTCCCCATACAGGCCGTCCGCCTTCGTGTAGGTGCGCCAGTCGTCCGAGCGGCCTGCCAGAACGTCGCCGTTGCTCAAGCCGATCCACACCTGGCCGCGGCTGTCGGTAAACGCCGACATGGCCGCGCCATCGGCAACGTGCGCGACCGCCTGCGCGCCAGCCGAGAGCCTGAACACGCCGCGCGACACGTCGGTCAGCCAGGCATCTCCGCGATGATCGGTCGTCATGGCGCTGAGGGCGCCGGCCCCGAGGCCCGACACCGGTTTCTTCGTGAAGCCTCCGCCGGTGAATCGGGCGATGCCATCGCTCGTGCCGACCCAGAGCACGCCGGTGACATCCTCGTGCAGGGAGTAGATGGCGTCACCGGGCAGACCATCCCGGGTACCGTAGCGCCGCCTCGTGGTGCCCTCGAAGAAGAACAGCCCGTCGAGGGTGCCCACCCACAGCCCGTCCTTGGTCGCCAGCACGGCCCGCACCCCTTCCTTCGTGAAAGGATCGCCCCTGCCGGGGAACGTCGTCACGGTCCCGCTCGACAGGCGATTGAGCCCGCGCTGCGTGCCGACCCACAAATTGCCTTCGCGGTCCTCAAGCAGCGACTGCGCACCGTTGTTTGACAGGCCGTGGCGCTCGGTCAGCGAGTCGATGCCGAGACCGCCCGCCCGGGGCGAGGCTCTCAGCACGCCACCGGTTCTCGTCGCGATCCAGAAGTTCCCGTCGCGGTCGCGGATGATGGCGACGCCGGTGGCGTCGAGCCTCACACCAGCCGACAGCCGGCCGCCCGCCGATTCCGCGCTGCTCGGACCGGTGATCGGAATCAGCCGGCGATCCTCCGTGGCCGCCCACAGGGTCCCTCTCGCGTCCTCGGCCAGGGCCAGGATCCTCGGACGAGACGGCACCCGGTGAAACCGCTCGCCCTCGGGCGCGAGGCGAAAGAGCCCCTCCGCACCGGCGACCCAGAGCGCCCCGCTCCGATCCTCGTAGAGTGCGAACACCCGCTGATCGGGAAATCCGCCGGTCTCCCCGACCGGCAGCCACGCCCCGTCGCGGAATTTCGCCAGCCCTCTGAGCGAGCCGGCCCAGAGGGTTCCGTTCCTGTCCTCCAGCAGGGCCAGGACGGAGCTCGACAGCACGCCGTCTTCAGTGCGATAGGTAGTGAGCCGATCGCCGCTCAGACGGCTGATGCCCCCCGCTCCGCGAAAACCGATCCAGAGGCTGCCCTCACCGGTCGCGGCGAGGGCTCCGACCGACATGTGTGGCAGCGGCTCGCCGCTGCCGGTCTCGAACCGCACGAAGCGCACGCCGTCGAACCGGATCAGCCCGCCGTCCGTGCCAAGCCACAGGTAGCCGGTGCGATCCTGTGCCAGGGCATTGATGATGCTTGGCGCCAGGCCGTCGCGCTCGCTCCACGTGGTGACGGTCAGCGCGGGAACGGGCGTCGTCGCGTCGAGCGCGGCCAGCCGGACGGAGGGCGCCGCGCCAGCGATGGCGACACCAACGAGCACGGCGAGTCGCGCCAGCGATGGATACGCCATGTGATCACAGAGCGTAACGCCGGAGCGCATCCGGAGCTACCCCCGTCCGGGGAATGCGCACCTCCGCGCCCGCCCCTCCGGCGCCCTCCGCGGGGCCGCATTCCCACGCGGGTTTTCCCGCGCTTGCGCCCCACGGACGCCCGCGGATAAGATCTCGGCGCACGTTGCGCCCCTGGGGGGTAGAAAAGGAGTCACGGCGTTGGATCACGCGTCCACAATCGGGCACCCGGCCGGCGGCGCGCACGCGCACACCCATGCTCACGCCGAGCCGGGTTTCCTCCGGAAGTACGTCTTCTCCGTCGACCACAAGGTCATCGGCATCCAGTACACCGTCACAGCGCTGCTGTTCCTGTTCTTCGGCTTCGCCCTGATGATGCTGATGCGCTGGCAGCTCGCGTATCCGGGCCAGCCCATCCCCCTCATCGGCGGGCTGCTCGGCGTGGCCAACGCGCCGGGCGGCATCATGCTCCCGGAGTTCTACAACCAGCTCGGCGCCATGCACGGCACCATCATGGTGTTCCTGGGCGTCGTGCCGCTGGCCGTGGGCGGCTTCGGCAACTACGTGATGCCGCTGATGATCGGCGCCCCGGACATGACCTTCCCCCGCCTGAACATGGCCAGCTACTGGCTGTACTTCGTGGGCGGCGTGATCATGCTGCTGAGCTTCCTGGCGCCGGGCGGCGCGGCCAACTCCGGCTGGACGGCGTACACGCCGCTCTCGAACATCGCCACGGTCGGCCAGACCTGGTGGCTGGGCGGCATGCTCTTCCTGATCCTCTCGTCGCTGCTGGGCGCGGTGAACTTCATCACGACCATCGTGCAGCTTCGCGCGCCGGGATTGACCTGGGGCCGCCTGCCCTTCTTCGTCTGGGCGCAGCTGGTCACCTCGTTCCTGCTGCTGCTGGCGTTCCCGGCGCTGCAGGCCGCGGCGTTCCTGCAGGCGTCGGACCGGCTGTTCGGCTCCAGCTTCTTCAACCCGAGCGGCCTGGTCGTCAGCGGACAGGTGCTCGAGGGGGCCGGCGGGGGCAACCCGCTGCTCTGGCAGCACCTCTTCTGGTTCCTGGCGCACCCGGAGGTCTACGTCCTGATCCTCCCGGCCATGGGCATCGTGGCCGAGATCCTGGCCAACAACACGCGCAAGCCGATCTGGGGCTACAAGCTCATGGTCGGCTCGGTGATCTTCCTCGGCTTCATGTCCTTCGTGGTCTGGGCGCACCACATGTTCCTCACGGGCATGGGCACGACGATCAGCGCCTTCTTCCAGACGACGACGATGATCATCTCCGTGCCGTCGGTGATCATCCTGAGCGCGCTGTTCCTGTCGCTCTACGGCGGCTCCATCCGCTACAACACGCCGATGCTCTTCGCCCTGGCCTTCCTGCCGATGTTCGGGATCGGCGGACTGACCGGGCTGCCGCTCGGCCTGGCCTCGGCGGACATCCCGTTGCACGACACCTACTACGTGATCGGCCACTTCCACTACGTGGTGGCGCCGGGGACCGTGTTCGCGCTGCTGGCGGGCGTCTACTACTGGTACCCGAAAGTGACCGGCCGGATGATGAACGAGATGCTGGGCAAGATCCACTTCATCGGCTCGTTCATCACCATCAACCTGATCTTCATGCCGATGTTCATCCAGGGCCTGGCCGGCATGAACCGCCGGCTCTACGACGGCGGCCAGCAGTACGCACACGTGCAGGACGTGCTGGGCTGGAACCTGACGATGTCGCACGCCTCGTGGGGCCTGGGGCTCTTCCAGCTGATCTTCATCGTGAACTTCTTCATGAGCCTGAAGACCGGGAAGAAGGTGGACGCGAACCCGTGGCGCGCCACCACGCTCGACTGGGCGGCCACCACGTCACCGCCCCTGGCGCACGGCAACTTCGAAACGGTCCCGACGGTGTATCGCGACGCGTACGGCTACAGCGTGCCCGGTGCCTCGGCCGACTTCATTCCGCAGCACGCGGAGAAAGCGTAAGGCCACGGCATGGACATGCAGATTCCCTACACCATCGACACCCGGCCGGACACCGGGCTGACGAACCCGAAGCTCGGCATCTGGCTGTTCCTGGCGTCGGAAGTGATGCTGTTCGGCGCGCTGTTCTCCTCCTACGTGCTGCTGCGGTGGGGCGGGGACTACTGGCCGAACCAGGCGGAGATCGTCAACATCCCGCTGGCGACGCTCAACACGGCCGTCCTGATCTCCTCGTCGGTGACGATGGTCATGTCGTGGGCGTCGCTCAAGCTGCACGACTTCTCGAAGTACAAGCTGTACATGGGGCTCACGTTCCTGGCGGGCGTGGCGTTCCTGGTCATCAAGACCATCGAGTACAACGAGAAGTTCTCGCACGGCCTGTACCCATCCACGAACAACTTCATCGCGATCTACTTCCTGATGACCGGCCTGCACGCCCTGCACGTCATCGGCGGCATGGTGGTCAACGGGTTCCTCTGGGGCCCTGGCGCGAAGATGTGGAAGACGGAGCCTGAGAAGTTCACGAACCGCGTCGAAGTGGCCGGGCTCTACTGGCACTTCGTGGACCTGGTGTGGATCTTCCTGTTCCCCGTCCTCTACCTCCTGTAGGGACACCGGACGAAGCGAGAGGATGACATGTCGCATTCCGCGGAAGACGTACGCGAAGAGGTCAGGACCTACATCACGGTGTTCGCCGCCCTGCTGGTCCTGACGGTGGTGACCGTGGCAGTGTCCTACATCCACATCGACTCGATGGCCGGCCGGGTGCTGGTGGCGCTGATCGTGGCATCGGCGAAGGCCTCCCTCGTGGGGCTCTTCTTCATGCACCTGAAGGGCGAGCGCCCGATGGTCTACATCTCGCTGGCCTTCACGGCGGTGTTCTTCGTGACCATCTTCGCCCTGCCGATGTGGACCGAAGGCGACCACATCATCGGCACCCACCACCAGATGTGGGATGCGGGCGTGGAAGCGCCGACGATGCCGGAGGACACGCACTGATGTCGCTGAAGGCCTTTCACGTCCTGTTCATCGCCGTCTCGACGCTCATGGCGCTCGGCGTGGCGCTGTGGGCCGCGAACGCCTGGAACGCCACCGAAGAGGTGGCCTGGCTGGCACTCGCCGCAGCGGGGTTCGCGGGCAGCGCCGGCCTGGTCGTCTACGGCAGCCGGTTCATCCGGAAGGCCCGGCAGATCGGCCTGGCCGCCTTCGCGTTCGCGGCCTCGCTGGGCCTGCCCGCCGAGGCGCTGGCCTGCCCGGCGTGCGTGGGCATCACCGATTCGCCCCTGCAGGACGGGATGAACATGGGCATCCTCGTGCTGCTGGGCCTGACTGGGTTCATGCTGTCCTGTTTCGCGTATTTCTTCGTCCGGCTGGCGCTGCGTGCCCGGCACGCCCCCGGCCTGCACCCCCGGAAAGGGAGCGTCTAGATGCTGGAGTGGTTCGGACTTCCACAGGGATCGGCGCACAGCGCGGAAATCGACTACGTCGTCGACCTCACCCACTGGCTCATGCTGGTGCTGTGCGTCGGCTGGGGCCTGTTCTTCGTCTACACGCTGATCCGCTTCCGGCAGGGTGCCAACCCGGTGGCCAACCACCACGGCATCAAGGCGGTCTGGTCCAAGTACCTCGAAGGACTGATCGTGCTCGCCGAGGTCGTGCTCCTGGTCGTGTTCTCCATCCCGGCCTACAACGCCCGCGTCGCCGCCTTCCCCGCCGAGCCGCAGTCGACCGTCGTACGCGTCGTCGCCGAGCAGTTCGCCTGGAACGTGCACTACCCGGGTCCGGACGGCGTGTTCGGCCGGACGGACATCCGCCTCGTGAACACCGACAACCCGCTGGGGCTGGACCGCAGCGAGGCCGCCGCGAAAGACGACCTGTTCACGATCAACGAGTTCAACATGCCCGTGGACAAGCCGGTGATCGTCCACCTCACCAGCAAGGATGTCATCCACAGCTTCGGCCTGCCGCAGATGCGGGTGAAGCAGGACGCCGTTCCCGGCCTCGTGCACAGCGTCTGGTTCACGCCGACGATGACCGGGGACTGGGAGATCGCCTGCTCGCAGCTCTGCGGCCTGGGGCACTACCGGATGCGCGGCTTCTACACCGTGCAGTCGCAGGCCGACTTCAACGCCTGGGTGCAGGAACAGCGCGAGCTGATGGCACCGTAGACAGTCCGACGGATGTCGCAGCGGGCCCCCCCCGCCGGGGGGCGTGTCAGACGCCCGGCTCGCGGGCCGCGTGTCCGGCGTGGAACTCCTCGTACACGTAGACGGGAATCGACAACCCGCTCAGTCGTTCCTCGACGATGGGCTGCACGTCGCGCCAGTCCAGGCCACCAACGCCGGTGGCCAGGCGCGGCAGCGCCAGCGACCGGATGCCCTCGCCCTCCACGATCAGGGCCAGGGCGCGCAGGGCATCCCGAACATGCTTGACCGTCGCCCGCCCGGGCCGCCCCCCGTGACCGTACCCCCCCTCCTGGGTGATCAGATTGATCACGCGGACCCCGTCCGGCCCGCCCCAGAGCCACGCCTCGCCCGGCTTCGGGTGCACCTGGTCGCACCAATGATGGTAGTCCTTGTGCATCGACGGGAACTTCTCGTGCAGCAGACGCGCCAGCCCCTGCTTCATGGGGTCCTTCGGCGCCACGCCGTGGGCGACCGCCTGGGCGCGGCTCAGGAGGAGGTCGCCGGACACGTAGTGGATCACGGCGCCCCTCCCGCGTCACCGGCCGCACACCGCACACAGTTCGCCGTGGCTGGCAGCGCCGCCAGCCGCGCCCCCGCGATGGGGCCACCGCACACCGCGCAGATGCCATAGGTCCCGTCCTCGATCCGGCGCAGGGCACCGCGCAGCTCGCGAAGCTCGGCGAGGATCATCTCGTCGAGTCCCTCAAGAACCTGGTCGTTCTCGACCTCGGTCGCCCGCTCCGTCCAGTCGCGGTCGAGGGTTCTCCGGAGGTCTCCCTCAATCCGTCCCACGCGCCGGGCGAGTGTCGCCACCTGCGCCTCGATCCGTTCGCGAACTCCGTCCTCTGCCATCTCCCACCATCTCCCTGTGCTTTCGACAGCCTGCGTGTCTCACTTCGGAATCAGCTTTTCGGCCCCGGCCGACTTCATGCCTGGCGCTTCGGCACATTTCGTGCCACCAGACTCATTCGCTCACCAGGAGATCCGCCGGGTCGGGAGAACCGCGGGCGTGGGATCTTCTGGGCGGCCGCGAAGAAATCCGGAAGCGGGCTCCGTGTCCATCGTCGGGGCGACCCTCGGCTGCCCTCGACCAGCTGCGGCTGGCCGCTACGGGTGTCGGTGCTTTCCAAACTGACCCATTACTGGGCCCTGGGCGCTGGCGTGGGACTTGGGTCTTTGGATTCGGGATTTCGCGTGGCTCAGCCCTATGGGCCGAGCCACTCGCGGCGGAACCGGCGCTGGGCATCGCTGAGCGGCTCGCCGGCTGATTCGGCGGTCGCCACTTCGATCGCGGGATCCGCGATCAGCGCGAGCGTCGACTCCACTCTTGTTCCCCGCCGCTCGAACTCGAGCCGGATCTCGTCGCCGGCTCGCCGCCGCCGCAAGACCGTCGCGAGATCCGATGGCTGGCCGATTGTCGTGCCGTCCACCGAGACGAGGCGGTCGTCCCGCTCTAGGCCCGCCTCGTAGGCCGGCGTTCTGAAGGGCACTGTCCCCGCGACGATCACGCGGCCACCAGCCAGCCTGAGCGCGAGGTCGCCGATCCACGCGGCACCAGGGCGCTGCGGGCGGAGCACGAAGCCGGCCTGACGCAGCAACCGTTCGTAGTCCGGCAGGCCGTGCCCCTGGATGTACCGATCGAAGAAGTCCGCCGCGAACCGCTCGTCGCCGGACACGGCAGCCAGCACCCGGCGGGCGTCGTCCATCGTGTAAGGCCGGCCGACGTGCCCGGGGTCGCCTCCGCCCGGCCGGCCGAACGCTTCCCACATGGCGCGCATGTAGCTGTCGAGCGACACACGCCCCTCGGTGCGCTCCCGGAGGGTCAGGTCGAGGGCCAGGGCGATCGCCTCTCCCCACGTGTAGTAGGACAGGTAGGTGTTCTCGAGCGGCGTCCGGTCCGGCGGCACGCCGCCGTCCACGACCGTTGCCAGCAGGCTCATCTCCTCGGCCGACCGCAGCAGGCGGCCGGGGCTCCCCCGCACCGCCTCGATCGCGTAGCCGATCGAGGCCGCGAACGGCTCGACGCCCATCAGCCCGGCGCGCCGCACCAGCAGCGGACCGTAGTAGTTGGTGAACCCCTCGGCCAGCCACAACTCGCCGGACGGGTTCGCCCGCTCGAAGTCGAACGGCTCGAGCGATTGGGGGCGGATCCGCTCGACGTTCCACGCGTGGACGAACTCGTGTGCGAAGAGATCGAGCCGGGCGGATCCGTGCGCCAGCGTCCCTGACGACGTGAGGACGGAGCTGTTGCGATGCTCCATGGCATCGCCGTGGGCCCAGGGCAGGTCGTCCACGATGAACGTGTACGTCCCGGTGTCGAACGGCGGGTATTCACCGAAGACACGACCCGCTTCACGAACGATCGCCTCGACGTTGCGCGCGAGGCCGTCCATGTCCACGCCGGCGTCCTGGTGCACGGCGATGCGGATCGTCTGTGCAGGTCCCGGTCTCGCGCCGGGCGGGGCTGGCGCGGTGAAGCTGCGGAGATCGAACGCCGAGACCTCCGTGGGGCTGTCCATCAGGTACTGGAGGTTCGGGGCAGTGAAGACGAGGGGATCCGCGGTGGGAAAGAGCTGCGTGGCCACGCGCCAGCCGGAGGCGTGCGGGGGCTGGATTCGCACGAGGGCGCCGCGTCGATCCCAGCCGCGCGCCCACATCAGCGCGGCCGGCATGTTGAGGTGGGCGTGCGTCGAGTCGATGGCGAGGTAGGTCCCGTCCACCCGGTCGCCGAACACCTTGTAGGACACGCGGACTTCTGACGGAGGATCAGCCACGTCCCAGCCGCTCGGGCCCGGCCGCGTGAACGGCACGGCCCGTCCCTGGTCATCGGCGACCTGCACGTCGAACACGTTCTTCGCGAACTCGTGCAGCGCGTACCGGCCCGGCGAAGACCGGGAGAACCGCAGTTCCAGCGGGCCCGGTGGCAGGTCCCTCAGGATCAGCTCCACCTGCATCCAGCGATGCTCCGGGGCAGGGAACAACAGGCGGTATTCGGCCGGCGCAGGGTCCTGCTGCCCTGAGGGCGATACGGCCAGCGCCAGGAGGAGGGCGGAGAGGCAGGCAGGAAGCGCGAGCCGCGGGCGACCGCGAGGCATCAGGTCAGCGGTCCGGGTACTCGCCTCGGGCCCTCAGCCAATCGGACAGGTCGCGCATCCGCGCGCGGAAGACGTGCGGCGGCTCGAACGGGAGCGGACCCTGCGCCTTCGCGGCGTCCATCACCTCGGCGGCCTCCCTCGGGAACCCGTTGTCGCCGAACGGCGTGATGCTTTCGGCCGCCAGGCGCGCCTTGAGGATCATCGTCGAGTAGTTCCGTCCGTCAATGAAGAGATACCCGAGCGTGCGATCGAAGGGATCGATGGTGGAGGCGCGCATCAGCTCGACCCGCCCCGCGACCGCAAACGCACCGCGCGCAAAGGCCCGGGCCTCCTCGCCGAAGGCCTGCCCGTACGGCAGGTTGTGCGCGGGGTGACGCGTCTCGGGGGTGTCGATGCCGAGAATCCGGACGATCTCGTGGTCCGTCCTGCTCCAGTGGATCTCGACCGTGTCGCCGTCGTCGATCTGCAGCAGGGCCGGGGGAACCGCGATCCGCGTGCCATGCGGGCGGGTCTGCCGCTTCGGCGCCGTCTGCGCCACCGCGAGCGAGGAGATCAGGACGACGAGTCCGGTGATGACGATCGTGCGGTCAGCGCGGCGCATGGAAGGAACCTCCCCGGCTCACTCGGGACGAACGCTGATCGCTACGATATCGCAGCGGGCGCCGGGCGTTCCACCAGCCAGGAGCCGGGCCCGCGTGACGGCGGGGGGCCATACAGGAGGTGGCGTTGCGTCAATACCAGCCGCGTGTCATGTGCTGAGGTGCGACCCGCCCGGCAGCGCGAGGACCCGGCCTGCTCCCTCCTCGCGCCTGGCGATCCGGGCGCCTCGCCGCCCGGGAGTCGGCAACCTTGTTCCGGCCAGGGCCCTTACGGAAGCGTGAGGGCGATGAACTCGGCGGGCAGGTCCTTCGCCGCCACCGCGACGACGATGTACTGCTTGCCGTTCAGCATGTAGGTGACCGGGGGTCCCGTCGTGCCGCCAGGCAGCTCGATCTCCGCGATGATGTCGCCGGTCGCCTTGTCGTACGCCCGGAACATTTTCCCGCCCGAGCGGTGCGGCGCCCCGGGAATCTCCTCTCCGCCTTCGCCGAGGAACACCATCGTCTTCGTGACGAGCGGCGCCACGCGGCCGCCCTGGCCGAGCTTCGGGAGCTTCAGATCCTTCAGGGCCGGATCCTGGCTGCAGCAGTCGCCGTTCGCCACCGACCAGAGGATCTCGCCCTTGTTGAGGTCGATGGCCACGAACCGGCCGTACGGCGGCTTGAACGGGTCCGGCAGGTTGAGGGGACCCTGGACGAAGTCCCCCGGGCCGACCTCTTCCGTCGTCTTCCTCAGGACGTACGCCGACGGGGCATCGTCATCCGGCGCCTTGATCATCCCCATCACCCGCGGTGAGTGCACCGACGTGACGTAGAGGATGTTCGTGTCCGGATCGACGCCGGCGCCCGGCCACGTCGTCTGGCTGGTGCCGATCATGAGGGTGCCCTTCTTGCCGCCAGGCCTCGGGTCGTACATGGTCGGCGGCGTGAACACGTCGCCCATCACGTACTGGTCCACGATCTTCTTCGCTTCCGCGCGAATCTCGGGCGTGAAGTCGACGAGGTCCTCCTCGAGGAGGTGCTGCCGGTCGTAGGGTGGCGGCCTGGTCGGATGCGGCTGCGTCGGCGAGTACCACTCGCCCGGCACGTCGCCCGCCGGGACCGGGCGGTCTTCCACCGGCCACACCGGCTCGCCGGTCGTGCGATCGAGCACGTAGAGGTAGGCGACCTTCGACGGCTGGGCGAGCGCCTTGATCTGGCGCCCGTCCACGGTGATGTCGATCAGGCTGGGCGCCGTCGGCAGGTCGTAGTCCCACAGGCCGTGGCGGATCGTCTGGAAGTGCCAGACGCGCTCACCGGTCGCCGCGTTGACGCAGATCACGCTGTGCTCGAAGAGGTTCGCCCCCGGCCTGAGCGCACCGTAGAAGTCGTTGGGGCTGACCGAGGTGTCGCCAGGGATGTAGACGTAGCCGAGCTCGTCGTCGCCGCTGAGGAGCGACCAGGTGCCGCCTCCGCCGATGCCGTTCTTCTCCAGCGAGTCGCCCAGGTAGGTGTCGCTTCCGAACTCGCCGGGCCGCGGAATCGAGTGGAAGGTCCACTTGCGCTCACCCGTCCGCACGTCGAACCCGCGGATGTCCGCCGGGATGGGACGGCCCGCGCGGGTCGCCGTGCCGGCCACGACGGCGACGTCGCGCACGATGACGGGCGGGCCTCCCCAGAAGAAGCTGTCCGAGGGCGGCTCGTAGCTCTGGCGCATGTCGACGACGCCGTCGGTCCCGAACGTCGAGATCCGGTCGCCGGTCTCCGCGTTGACCGCAATCATGTCGTTGCCGGAAATGAACAGGATCCGCTTGTCGTCCCCGTCAGCCCAGTAGGCCACGCCGCGGGAGATGGCCCGGCGGTCGACGATCTCGGCCTGGGTGCCCTCAGGCAGCGCGGGCAGCGCGGCCTGGCGCGGCGGGATGTCCACCCACAGCACCTCTCCTGTCGCGGGATCGAGCGCCATCGCCTGGAGCTCCGGGGTCATCGCGTACAGCACCCCGTCGATCATCAGCGGTGCGGTCTGGTGATTCGTCGAGATGTTCACCTGCGTGAGCCCGTGGCGCGCCTCGACGGGCGTGGCCGACTGGCGCCAGGCGATCTGCAGGCTGCCGACGTTCTCCCGGTTGATCTGATCGAGCGGCGAGTACTTGAGGTTCGCGTTCGTGCCCGAAGACGTCCGCCACTCGACATCCGGCACAGCCGGCTCGGGTTCGGTCGTCGTTCCGGCGCAACCCGCCGCGAACACGGCCGCAAGTACGGCGGCCGCACGTCTGGATTTCCCTTCACGCATCGATGCCACCATTGAGCCCACCTCGATGGAGAGCGCGCCTCTCCCTGCCTGATCCGGGGGCATACTACCCAGTGCCGCCCGGGCGTGCAACGATGGCGTTCCGGTGACCGGCTCATTGCCGTGACCGGGACAGAATCAGGCCGGCCGGTGCGCGAGTGGCCACGCCACGGCCGCGATTGATAGGATTCACGCATGCACCTGCGACTCGCCGTCTTCGCCTTCGGACTCGTGACCCTCGGCGCGCTGGCCACCCCTGCGGCGCAGAATCCCAGGACCCAGTGGGACGCCGTCTACACCGCCGCACAGGCCGAGGCCGGCGCGGCGCTCTACGGCAAGCACTGCGGGTACTGTCACGGAGAGGACCTGCTGGGCGGCGGCTTCGGGTCCGCCCTCGCCGGTCCCGACTTCTGGGCCAACTGGGACGGCAAGGCGGCCGTCGAGCTCGTTGATCGGATCCGCAACACCATGCCGCAGGACAGCCCCGGCACGCTGTCCCGGGCCCAGAGCACCGAGATCGTGACCTACATCCTGCAGAAGAACGACGCCCCGGCCGGGAAGACGGCGCTCGAAGCGCAGCCGGCGGCACTGAAGCTGGTGACACTCAGGAAGACCAAATAGGCGAGTGGCCGCTGCCATCGCCATCGACGTCGCCATTCTGCCGCCGCCCGAGATCGCGGCGCTGGCCGTTGCCCTGAACCTGCCCCTGGCCGCGGCCTCCCCGGACAGCCTGCGGCTCGACGATCGCCACCTCCCGCACATCACGCTGACGCAGCAGTTCGTGGCGGCGGACGGGCTTCAGCCGGTCATCGGCGCGGTGGATGACGTCGTGCGCGGGGAGGGGCCGCTGACGCTGCAGATTGCGGGCGCCGCCCTGCAGGGAGACTCCGTGTGGCTGACGCTGGGTCCGAGCGAGCGGCTGCAGTCGCTGCACGCGCGGCTGATGCACGCGCTGCACCCGCTCGAGGTGAGGGGAGGCGCTGCGGCGTTCTTCGAGGGACGCGCGCGGGACCGCGACGTGGAGTGGGTCGGCGGCTACCGCACGACGGCCGCCCATGCGCTCTTCCGGCCGCACATCACGATCGGCCGGGGCGCACCGCCGCGGGACGTCAGGCCAGCGTCGTTCCCGGCCGACGCGATCGCGCTCTGCCAGCTCGGCCGCTTCTGCACCTGCCGGCACGTCATCCGGTCCTGGACCCTCGCGTCGTGACCCTGGAGGCCCGCCTCGACCGGCTGCTCGGCTACCTGAACCGCGGCGTGCTCGACGTCCCCGACGGACTGATCGGGAAGAACACCTCGTATGCACTGAACGGCACACCCTACGAGACGCTGCTCGGGCGCAGCACCGACGACCCGCTGGTCCGGCTGATCGCGCGGGGCCCGGCCGGCTACCGCTTCGCGGTGCAGCCGCTGATCCGCGCGCTCGAAGGGCTCCAGGTGACCCTGGACGATCTCACCATCTCCGGCGTGACGGCCCGCGCCGGACTGACCGTCTCGGGGCTGCTCCGCGACGTCCACAGCGCCTTCGAAGACCGGTTCACACTCGACCTGACGCTGGCGCCCGGCGGCGCCGTCGCGCGCGCCGACGTGACCGTGGCCCCGGCATCGCTCGACCGCCTCACGACCGCCCGCGCATCCTAGAGGCGCCCGGAGGCGCCTGCTCCGGCTGGAGCTTCCTCAACGAGCACATGACCGTCACACACGAGTCTTGGCGCGGGCCGGGCCCGCTCGCGGCCCCTCGGAAGCGCGTCTCAGATCACGCGCGTCCCCGGCTCAGTCGGGCAGGTTGGCCGTGACCTGGTCGATCCACTCGCTGGAGGAGCCGAGCGTCTCCAGTTCCTTCCGCGCCTGCGCCTTGGTCTGCAGGACCAGCCCGATCACGTCCGGCGAGTCCTTGTCGTTCGGCTGGCAGCACGCCTCGAGCCTGGCGCCCCCGGGATCCTTGAAGTAGAGGGACGAGAGCCCGGGCAGCGGCGTGACCTCGTCGTAGGGGATGCTGGCCGCCTGGAGCCGCGACCGCAGCGCCTGCCACTTGTCCGGCGCCATCACGAACGCGCAGTGCTGCATGCCACCCACGGCGTTTCTGTCCGCCTGCGGCATCGCCCCCTTCGGAATCTCGAAGTACGCCAGGAGGCTGTCGTTGCCCATGTCGAAGAAGTAGTGGCGCACGTCCTCCCAGGGCGGGTTGCCGCGATTCCCCGGCCCGGTCCCGAGGCCGGGCGGCACTTTCATCGCGTGCACCAGCGGCATGCCGACGATGTTGACGAAGAAGTCGGTCGTGGCCTTGATGTCGTCGGTGACCAGCGCGAGGTGGTGCACTCCGCGGAAAGGCGACGACCCCGTCGTCTGCGACTGGGCGCTCGCTGCGCTCGTAGTGGCCATGCTGTTCCTCCCTGTTGGCTCCGGCCGAATCGGCGTGGAGTGTACTTCAATCTTTCCCGGCAGGCACCGCGCTCGCCGGGTTCGTGCCCACCCCGACACGGGGTAGGATAACCGCCGCCGGGGCTCACGAACGGCGTCGATTGAGGGCCCTGCGAGGAGGCGTGGATGCGGGTGGACGGCGTGTCGGGTACGGCGATCGTCCAGACCCTCGGGCGGCTCGTGCTGGCCGCGACGTTCATCCCCACGGGCTACATCAAGCTGTTCACCTCCGCTGAGTACACGGCGGAGCAGGCCGCCATCCTCCGGCACTACGGCGCACCGGTCGAGATGGTGGCGTCCGCCTCGGCCCGGGCGGCACAGACGAGCGGCGCGCGCCAGTCCACCCCAGGCGCCGGACAGGGGGAGATCGCGCCGCTGGCGGATGGGGTCTACGCAGCGTCGGCGAGACACACGGTCACGTTGCGCTCCCATGCCGCCGGGTGGCCGTTCCCTGCCAGCCTCGCCGACGTCGCGTCCCTGACAGAGTTCTTCGGCGGCATCCTCCTGCTCGCCGGGTTCCTGAGCCGCGTCTGGGGCCTCGGCCTGGCGATCGACATGGGCGCGGCGTTCTACCTGTATTCGGTCAGAACGCTGGGCGTGCTCCAGGAAAGCCCCTTCACGTTTTCCCGCCAGGTCGACGACTTCAATGCCGTTGCCACGCAGCTCGGGCTCTTCACGCTGGCGCTGAGCGTCCTGCTGACTGGCCCCGGCCCGCTGAGCGTCGATCGGCTGCTCGCACGCCGCCGCAAGAAGACCGGCGGCGCCACGCGCTGACGATCGCCCGCGGTCACCTCACTCGGGGTACCAGAACTGCGAGTGGCACTGCTCGCACGCGCGGTCGAGGCTCGCGCCCCGCTCGAACAACCTGTCTGCATCGCGAGCGTTCACGGCCTCCAGAATCGACACCGCCACCTCGTAGAGGCCGCTGACGGATCGCGTCCAGCCCCCGGGATCCTGGTCGATCAGCGTGCGGATCTCCGCCGATTCGAGCTCGATCCCGAGATCCGCCGGCCCCGGGCCGGCACGGCCGACCTCGCGGCCGTCCATGAGCAGCAGGTTGGTCGCCTCGACGAGCAGGAGGGCCTCGCGGCGCAACGCCTTCCACTCGTCGTCGGAGTCCGGGCGTACGTGCGTGGTGCCCTCCTCGGTGATGACCGTCGCCACCGACGCCCAGATCGCGTCGGCGGCGGGATCGATGAAGGACTGCATCACGTCCTGGATGGAGGCCGCCGGCCGAAAGGCCGGCGGCTGGATCGATTCTGCGGGACCCGGGGCGCACGCCGCCGTCGCGACGAGGACGATCCCCGCAGCGAGACCGCCGCGGCGACGGAGGGGGCCCTGACTCACTTGATGCCGAAGTACTTCTCGGCCGTGTTGTCGTCCTCGTACGGGTTCTTGATCGTCATGTAGAGCTCGGCTGCCGCCACTTCGGGATCGCAGTCCCAGGTGCCGGCGGACGCGGGATCCTCCAGGGTGCGCTCGAGGGTGCCCACGAAGGTGACCGGGCTCTTCAGGAAGACCGGGTCGTCCACCGTGATCGACAGCTCCATCGTGTCGTAGTCCTTGAGCGTGTAGCGCTCGGTGAACGTCGCCATGTGGGACGTCGCCATGTGCCCGAGGTCGTCGAACCCGTCGGTGTTGAACGTGAAGTTCGTCGTCTCGACCACGAACGTCTCCCCCTCCATCCAGCCGAGCGAGTGCCCGTAGTAGAAGACGTCCGAGGCCGGGGGATGCGGCCGGCCGTCGGTGTAGATGGGCCGGACCCTCGTGTCCTTCTCGAAGATCATCAGGACCGAGTTCGCCCGCTTCTGGATCGACCGGACGTAGTGTTCGGTCAGGTCGGCACCCAGGCTGGGCGTCACACACGTCCACTTCGGCGACATCACCTCGTCGCCGGCGAACGTCTTCAGCCACATCCGGCCCCGGCCGTTCAGGTGTTTCTCGATCTCGAGGTAGGGCCACTGGCACAGCGGGCCATCGAACAGGGTGAGCGGCTCTCCGTACGTGTTCCTCACCGACCCGCAATCCTGCCGCGGCGTGGTCCAGATCCAGTTGCCGACGAAGTCCTGCGGCAGGGGAGACACCGTCGGCATCCGCTCGTTGCGAATCTGAGCCGCCGGCTCCGTGGTACCCGCCAGCACCAGCGCCGCGAGCGCCACGGCGCCTGCGGCCCCCCCCAACATCCTGCGCGTCATGGTCGCCTCCTGTCTGCTTCCGACACCATCCCCGGGCGCCGCCGGCTACCCCTGGGGAATCCCGCCGCCGCCACCGAACCACACCACCGACCCGTCCGCCCTGGTGATCTTCCCGGCCGCCAGCGCCCTGGCGCCCTCGCGCCGGGACGGGTTGCCCTCGATCGAGACCTTCATGCCGATCGGGACCGTGTCGGCGGTCCAGCCCGCGTTGACGATCGCGAAGCCCGGGGCCCGGCCGGTGACGAGCCACTCGTGGACCTCGCCGTTGGCTTCCGTGACGTTGAGCCGCATCTCCGGGTGCGGGTTGACGAGCCTGACCCGCGTCACCACGCCCTCGATCGTCACGGTCCTGTCCATGTGCCAGTAGGCCGCGAACGAATGGTGGGCTGACACGGACATCGCTGCCAGGACGAAGGCCCCGATCAGCGACGCTGCAATTCGATATCGCACTTCCCTACCCTCCTGTTTCCGTACCGGGCTGCTGCTCGCGAGCGCAGCCGCTACTGCCTGTCGAACACCATCAGGTTGGTTTCCTTGACCACCGTGCCGGCCATCCTGGCCGCGGACGCCGCGGGGTACACCGTGATCGTCAACGTCTTCCCGTCGCGCGAGAGCTCGCGCTTCGCCGTCGTGGTCGCGGTGCCGACCTTTTCGATCTGCTCCGCCGTGTATGCGTCCGTTGGCTTGATCGAGATGGTGCCCATCTCGTTCCGGCCGCGGACGAACATCGGGTACTCCTTGCCGTCGTCCCGCGCGACGTACATCGAAAACACGCTCTTGCCATCGGGGCCGTTGCCCTGCTGCGTGTAGATGTAGACGCCGCCGCCGCGATCCTCGTAGGTGCGCGTCAGGTTCCTGGGCGGCAGGCTCAGGTTCATCTTCGACTTCGCGGCATTGAACTTCCACGTGCCGAGCGGCGGACCGGCGGACTGCGAATACGTGGTCCCCTGGCCGAGCGCCAGACACACCGCCAGGGCCAGAAGCGCCCCGATCGTCCTCCTCATGTTCCCTTCTCCTTCGCGAATGCCGTGCCCTCACCGGACCGGGTCAACTCGCCCCTTCGACGCCGGCACTGAGAAACGGCATCAGCCGGCCCCACGCGATCACACCCAGCCACAGAAGCAGCGAGACGGCGGCCAGCACCTTCGCCCGGGCGACGGGAGCGTCTCCGGGCCCGAGCGCCACCACCTGGCTGAAGATGCCGGCACCGTGGAAGACGAGGACGTTGGCGCCGGCCAGGCCGATGAACAGCATTTTCAGGTAGAAGACCGGGTTGTGCAGGTACTGTTCCGGTGTCGCCGCGATGAACATGGCGCCGGTGACCAGGTTGAGGACGAACCCGGCTACGGCGAACGGCACGAGGCCGTGCAGGGCTGACAGCGGTACGCTTCGCGCCGCGCCGAGCATCCGCACGTCCATCAGCACGACAGGGCCCAGCAGGCAGCACAGCCCGACGAAGTGCAGGGACTCGCAGATGGCCCAGGCCCAGGGGTTCTGGATCATGAACGCGGCGACGCTCGTGCCCTGGAGCCAGGCTTCCACGCTGCTGATCATGGGTGCGCGTCCATCCCGGGCCGCGCGTCAGAAGCCCCCGTACATCAGGGCTTCCTCGACGTACGCCATCATCCGGCCCGCCGTGATCGCGACCAGCCACAGGGCCATGGAGGCGATGGCCAGGCCACGGGCGCTTGCGGGCGCCGGCGCCCCCGCAGGCGGCGGATCGCGGAACACGATCCGCCGGATGCCGAAAAAGGTCCCCAGGGCGAGTGCGATGGCGGCGAGCTTGACCCAGAACGCCGGATTCACCACCACGGACCCGGCCCTGGCGATGACCAGCAACAGGCCCGACGAGACGTTGAGGACGAGCCCGGCCCAGAACAGGCCGAAGAACTCCCGCATGGAGGCGATCGGCGCCCCGGCGGCAAAGCCGAGCAGGCGCAGGTCGATCACGACGGTCGTCCCCACGAGCAGGGTCAGCCCGACCGTGTGCGTGAGCAGGATGGCCGGGAAGGCGAACACGGACGGGGACGCGTTGATCCACGTGGCAAGGCTGGTCGCCTCGAGCCAATAGAAGAACTCCATGCCCCCTTCTCTGACCCTCGTGACCCTGGAGGACGATTCACGCGCAGCCTAGTCTGGCGGTCCCGGGGCGTCAAGGGCGCTCCAGCGCCCGGCTGGGGGAGCGTTACAGCTTGAAGAGGTCGTCGAACGCCTTGCGGGCGTCGTTCGGGCGGGGGGCGGTGGTCTCGCGCTCGACCGTCGTGCGCGGGGCGTACAGCGTGCAGCCGTTCCGCTCGTTTTTGGGCGACACGCGCGCAGTCAGCGAGGTTTCCATGCACTCGAACCGGCTGCCGGGGTCGAACGAGACGCACTGGGCGCAGGCGTGCAGGTCGGCGCCGCAGCGCCCGCAGCGGCTCAGCGTCCCTATTTCGTCTGTGACGGCCGATCCGCACTGGGTGCAGCGCACCACTTCGCGGAACCCGGGCATCTGGATGTTGCGTGGCCCATCCTGGGACAGCCGGCGGGCACCGGCAGGCGCACCTGGTTCTGGTGGCTTGCGCGGGGTCGAGGGTCGGGGCCGGTCGCGCGGGTCGTCCTGATAGCCGCGCTGGCGGTACTTGCGGTCGCTCATCGTGGGGAGGAACGTGGGGGCCATCTTAGCCCCGGTCGCTCCTGAAACGGCAAGATCCTCGATTTGTCGATAGTTTCTGGAAGTATTGATCCTCTTTTTCACATATGTGATACGAGTCGGAACGGCCCGCTACTCGTTCACTTCACCAGCTCGCAGTCGCCCACGTACTGTTCCGGGCGGGAGGTGAACCCCGGGAGTGAGACCGGCGTGAACTCGTGGCGGGAGTGCGCGGCCTTGTAGCGCCCCGGCCGGCCCGGGCTGTCGAATACCGTCGTGAGGTACACCGGGCCCGAGTTGTCGATCGCCAGCAGGTGCATGTTGCTGGCGACCAGGCGGACGGTGATGAAGAGGTTGCCCGACAGCCCCTTCACCTCGGCGCTGCCGTCCACGGTGTCGATCGCCTCGTATTCCAGCGTGAGCGTGGACGGCGTGGTGGAGCTGGTGGCGTCGCCCGTCTTCTCCCAGGTCCCCGTCGTCAGAACAGTGAAGGCACACTTGAGGGCCGTCACGCCCGCCAGCGCCTTGCTCACCACCTGTGCCTCGGCCGGGGCGGCCGCGAGCGCGAGAACCGTGGCGAGGACGACACGTCCGATACCCGACAGCGGTCTGAACATGGCCACTCCCCTTGCTGCACACTCTACTATGCCCGTCGGACACCCCCGGGCAGCGCGGCTTCCCTTGACCCCTTCTTCACGCGCACGGGATAATTCACAGCTCTCGTTCGCGCCGATGAGACCGCTGCCGCTGACCCTCGCCGCCGCTGCCGTGTCGGTGGCCGTCCTCGCCGCCGAGGACGGCGGATTCGACGTCCAGCTCAAGCTCGCCTTCCCGTCGGCGACGAGCTTCTCGGCCAAGGAAGGCAACCCGCCGCATTACAAGGCGTTCGTCCAGGAAGGCGGCAAGCCGCGCCTGGCGGGCTACGCCTACCAGACGATCGATCTGGAGCCGCTCGAGCGGGGCTACGAAGGACCGATCCGGTACCTGGTCGGGATGGACCTGAAGGGCGTCCTCCAGGGCGTGGTGCTGCTCGGCCACAACGAGCCCTACGGCAACTTCTCGATCGATCTGCCCGGGTTCCCGGCGCAGTTCAAGGGCAAGAGCATCCGCGACACCTTCCGCGTCGGCGTGGACGTGGACCACGTGTCGCGGGCGACGATCTCCATCACCAGTTCGGCACGGGCGATCAAGAACAGCTCGCGCCGCATGGCCCGCGCCTACCTGACGCCGGACGCGGTGAAGTAGCGTGTTCCGGCCGCGCTTCCCCGGCCTGCTGCTGGCCGCGCTGCTCCTCGCTGCGGTTCCCGCTCACGCGCAGGACACCGCGCAACCGCCAGAACCGTCTGCCGCCCAGCCGCCCGATCCCGGCGCGCCGGACACCGCGCCCCCTGCGGCCGAGGACGAGTGGGATTTCGAGGACGAGGACGACGGCTGGAACTTCGACGACGAAGGCGAAGCCGCGGTCCCGACCTGGGGGGAGATCATCGAGCCGCAGGTGCTCGACCTGGGGCTGTTCACCGCGTTCGTCGTCCTCGCGATGGTCAGCTTCTTCCGGAAGAGCGAGCGGCTCAAGATCGTCGTGTTCATTCTGGCGATCGCGTATCTCGGCTTCGGGCGGGGCCAGCTCATCTCCGTGGTGAACCTGTTCGCGCTGGCGAGCTGGAACCTGCCGATCTTCCGGTACAGCCTGTTCTGGTACCTGTTCGCCGGCTTCACGATCGTGTCGACCGTGGTGTGGGGCCGCCTGTACTGCGGGCGGATCTGCGCGTACGGCGCCCTGACACAGCTGCTGGACAAGGTCGTGCCGCGGCAGTGGCGCTACGTGGTGCCGGCGAAGATCGAGGCGAAGGCGAACTGGATCAAGTACGGGCTCCTCGTCGCGGTGATGGTCTACTACCTGGTGACGCGCGACAACTTCGTCTACCGGTACGTGGAGCCGTTCTGGATGTTCTCCATGACCGGGAACGCGGTGATGTGGAGCATGCTGGCCGTGCTGCTCGTCGCCACCGTGTTCGTGCGGAACCTGTACTGCCGGTTCCTCTGCCCCGTGGGCGCGTTCCTCGGCGTGATCGCCCAGGGGACGACCCTCTTCCGGATCAAGCGGTGGAAGGAGTGCAACACCTGCAAGATCTGCGAGAAGGCGTGCGAGTGGGGCGCGATCGACGGCCCGAAGATCAACCGCGCCGAATGCGTCCGTTGTGACGACTGCGAGCGGATCTACGACGACAAGGACACGTGCGTCCACTGGATCGTGATCCGGAAGAAGAGCGACGTCCTCGCCCGCCAGGCGGCCGCCGGCGTCGTCCCCACGTCCTAGACCCGGTTCATGGCTTCGAAGACGCGGCCTGTCTCCAAGGCCAGCAAGGCCGGCCGTTATTCCTCCGAAGACATCCACCGCGCCCTGTTCCCGGCCGCGCCGCGGCGCCGCTCCGTCGAGGAACTCAAGGAGGGCATCCGGACGCACATCAGGAAGCGTCATGCGCGCCGTTGACACGAACGTGCTCGTCCGGCTGATGGCTCGCGATGATGCGGCGCAGGTCGCGGCGGCTGAAGCCTTCGTGGCGCCCGGTGCATGGGTGCCACACCTGGCGGTAGCGGAGGCCGCCTGGGTGCTCGCTTCCGTGTACGGGCGCGGCCCGGATGCGATCGCCGGCGCGGTAGACATGCTCCTCAACCACGAGTGCCTGGCCGTTCAGGACGAAGACGTGGTGGCTGCCGCCGTCGCGCAGTTCAGAAAGGCACCGAAGGTGGGATTCTCGGACTGCCTCATGCTGGAAGTTACCCGGAAGGCAGGACACCTCCCTCTTAGGGCCCTGGCGGGAATAAGGCTGCCGACTCTCGGGCGGCGAGGCGCCCGGATCGCCAGGCGCGAGGAGGGAGCAGGCCGGGTGCCTGTGACCGACGAGCAACGCCGCGAGGCGGGAGGCATCGTCGGCCGAGATGGCAACCTTATTCCCGCCAGGGCCCTTAGCACATTCGACCGAGACCTGGGCAGGGTCGAGGACGTGCAGCGACTGCAGGGCATGCGCTTCGAAAGGCGGACATGGGCAACCCGGTGAACTGGTTCGAGATCTACGTGCAGGACATGGCGCGGGCGAAGCGCTTCTACGAGCAGGTGCTCGGGGTGACGTTCACGCGCCTCGGGAGCCCGGAGATCGAGATGTGGGGGTTCCCCTCCGATCAGGGCGGCGACGGCGCGTCCGGATCGCTGGTGCGGGCGCCCGGCGTGCCATCGGGGGGCAACAGCACGCTGGTCTACTTCCGCTGTGCGGACTGCGCCGTCGAAGCCGCCCGTGTCGAGGCTGCCGGAGGCCGGGTGCACCGCCCGAAGATGTCGATCGGGCCATACGGCCATGTCGTGCTGGCCGTGGACACCGACGGCAACATGTTCGGCCTGCACTCGATGCAGTAATTGTGGATCCCCTTCAGAAGGACGACATCCCGTACGGCGACGCCTGGGATGACGAGGCGACGGTCGCCAGGTGGACCGACGCGGCGGACCGGACGCGGCCCTGGCGCCTGCAGCTCAGGGACCGCATCGTCGAGCGGATTGCCGCGCTGCCGCAGGGCACCCGGGTGCTGGATCTCGGAGCAGGGCCCGGCCTGCTCGCTGAACACGTGCTGTCGCGGTGCCCGAACGTGGAGACCTACACGCTGCTGGACTTCTCCAAGCCCATGATGGCGCGCAGCCGGGCACGTCTCGCGGCATATCCGGCGGCCTCGTTCGTGCTCACGAGCTTCAAGTCGGCCGCCTGGACGAGCCGGGCCGGGGGGCCGTTCGACTGCGTCGTGTCGATGCAGGCCGTCCACGAGCTGCGTCACAAGCAGCACGCCCTGCCGCTGTACGAACAGATCCGCGGGGTGCTCGCCGTTCCCGGCCTGGTCCTGATCTGCGATCACACCCCGATCGACGACACGGCGCGCAGTGCTGCGCTCTACATGACGACGGACGAGCAGGTGGACACCCTGACCAGGGCTGGTTTCACCAACGTGCAGGTCGATCTGACGCGCGACACGCTGGTGCTCTACGTGGCCGGGAGACAGTGAGGCATGCCGAAGTGCTGTCCTCCGGCGTGTCTCAGACTCCCCTCGACGAGGCGGCCGCGGACGTCCAGGACGCGATCCGCTTCAGCAGGACCTCCCGCGTGTCACGGCTGACCGGGACGGGCTGAACGCCGGCAGCCTCGTTCAGCCGTACGACGTCGCTGCCGGGAACCCGGACGCTCATCAGCCGCTCGCGTTCGAGCACTTCGATCGTCGGGGGCAGACCCTGTTCACGGCGAACCACGAGACACTCACGGATGGCGTCACCTGGTCATACCGGCGTCGTCCGCTTCGGCTACAGTGGTCGGTGGATTGATCAGCGGATCCGGGCCGTGGTCATCCGGATCGGCGGCAGGCCGGGAGCACAGGAGCGGCGTATGAGCGGCGTGCGACTGCTGGTGGGCACGAAGAAGGGGGCGTTCGTCCTGACCTCCGACGGCAGGCGGCGGACGTGGGACGTCAGCGGCCCGCACTTCGGCGGCTGGGAGGTCTATCACGTCAAGGGCTCGCCGGCCGACCCGGACCGGCTCTACGCCTCGCAGAGCTCGGGCTGGTTCGGCCAGATCATCCAGCGGTCGAACGACGGTGGGAAGACCTGGGAGGCGATGGAACAGAAGTTCGCCTACGAGGGCGCCGTCGGCAACCACCCCTACTACGACGGCACCCCTCGACCCTGGGAGTTCACGCGCATCTGGCACCTCGAGCCCTCGCCCACGAATCCGGACGAGGTCTACGCCGGCGCGCAGGATGCCGCGCTGTTCAAGACGACGGACGGCTGCCAGTCCTGGTCGGAGATGACCGGGCTGCGCCGCCACGGCACGGCCGAACAGTGGGTGCCGGGCGCGGGCGGCCTCTGCCTGCACACGATCCTGATCGACCGCGCGGACCCGAAGCGGATGTTCATCGCGATTTCCGCCGCGGGCGCGTTCCGCTCCGAGGACGGCGGTGTCTCCTGGACGCCGATCAACAAGGGCCTCAACTCGGAGCAGATCCCGAACCCCACGGCCGACGTGGGCCACTGCGTCCACCGGATCGCCATGCACGCCACACGCCCGAACGTGCTGTTCATGCAGAAGCACTGGGACGTGATGCGGAGCGACAACAGCGGCGACTCGTGGCACGAGGTCAGCGGCAACCTGCCCACCGACTTCGGCTTCGTCATCGACGTCCACGCCCACGACCCTGACACGATCTACGTCGTGCCGATTACGAGCGACTCGCTCCACTACCCGCCGGACGGCAAGCTGCGCGTCTACCGCAGCAGGTCGGGCGGCCACGAATGGGAAGCGCTGACGAAGGGCCTTCCGCAGGAAGACTGCTACGTGAACGTGCTGCGCGACGCCATGACGGTGGACACGCTCGACCCGTGCGGCGTCTACTTCGGCACGACCGGCGGCCAGGTCTACGGCTCGGCCGACAGCGGGGACTCCTGGACGGCCATCGTCCGCGACCTCCCCGCCGTGCTCTCCGTCGAGGTCCAGGCCCTGCCATGATCCGCGTCGTCCTCCCCTGGCACCTGCGCAACCTGGCCCGCGTCGACGGCGAGGTGCTCGTGTCGGTGCCGGGCGAGCCGACGCTCGGGAGCGTGCTGGACGCGATCGAGGCGCGCTACCCCGTGCTGCAGGGCACGATTCGCGATCACGTCACGCTGAAGCGGCGGGCGTTCATCCGTTTCTACGCGTGCGAGGAGGACTACTCCAACGAGCCGGCGGATGCGCCCGTACCCGCGGCGGTCGTCTCGGGTACCGAGCCGTTCCTCGTCGTCGGCGCGATGGCAGGGGGATAGAGAGGACCGGTTTCACTGCGGTGAGGGAGGCAGCAATGGGTGGCATGGGACGTACGGCGGCGGTGGCTGTCGGGCTGCTGATCTGGCTCCTCGCGCCTCACCATGCCGGACCGGCGGCGGCGCCATCGCCGGACTCCCTGACGGGCCAGGTCACCTCGAAGGCAGACGGCGCGCTCGAGGGCGTCGTCGTCATCGCCCAGCGCGAAGGCTCGCCCATCCTCACGAGCGTCACGAGCGACGCGACCGGGCGGTTCCAGTTCCCCCGCAAACGCGTCGGCGCCGGACGCCACTCGCTCCGCGTGCGCGCCGCTGGCTACGTGCTGCCGGGAAGCGGCGAGGTGCACACCGAGGTCGCCGCAGACGCCTCCACCTCGGTGTCATTGACGCTGGAAGCGGCCAGCCCCGAACAGCTCTCCCGCCAGCTCACGAACGTGGACTGGATCACGAGCATGCCGGGCACCAGCGCGCAGAAGGATCTGCTGGTCCGCAAGGTCGTCAACTGCGGCTTCTGCCACACGCTCGATCCGATCACACGGTCCCGCTACACGTCCGACCAGTTCCTGCGGGTGATTCAGCGCATGAACACTTACGCCGTGGACAACTCCTCCGCGTGCGGGACGGCCAGCCAGCTGACCTGCAGCCTCAACCCGCCGGGCCGCTTCCAGATCTCGTCACCCCCGGCGCCGCTGGACGAGGTGGGCTACTGGGGCGCCAGCGCCCGCGAGCTGGCGGACTACCTGGCCTCGATCAACTTGAACGGCGGCCGGACGACCTGGGACTACCCCCTGACGGCAATGCCGCGGCCGAGCGGCCGCACGTCGGACGCCGTCGTGACGGTCTTCCCGGTGCCAAGGCAGCCAAGCGTCATCCACGACCTGGACATCGACGCACAGGGGCGCGTCTGGTACGGCGACAGCGGCTGGGGGTACCTCAGCATGTTCGACCCGAAGACGGGCTCGTTCCACGAGTACCCGGCGCCCACGCGGCGCGGATCCCGTCCCGGCCTGGCGCGGGTCGTCGGCGTACAGGATGTCCAGGTCGATACCGCGGGCAACGTCTGGGCGGTCATCGGCGGCGCTGCCATGGCGTACTTCGACCCGAAGACGGAGCGATGGCACGAGTTCGACATGCCGACGTCCGCCTGGGCGTTTCTGCCGCCGTTCTACAAGGGTCAGACCGAGACGGTGTGGACGACAGGCCGCATCGCCGGACCGGAGGGCCCCGGCCCGCTCCAGGCGTTGCGCCTGAACTTCCGGAAGGGCGAGGTCGATCGCATCTTCCCGATCATGGTGGACGCCTCCGGCCGGGATCTCTCCGGCCCGCGGGAGATGGGGGTGTACGGGCTGGTCGAACCGCAACTGCCCTTCTGCTACCAGCTCGATCGCGACCCGTCGGACAACTTCGTGTGCGCCGACTTCCACGGGTCGAACGTCATCACGGTGAACGCCGGCACCGGTGCCACGCGCGCGTATCCGACGCCGACGCCCAACGCCGGACCGCGCCGCGGCCATGGCGACGATCAGGGGCGCTTCTGGTTCGCGGAGTTCTTGGCCGACAGCGTGGCCGTCCTCGATCCCGCGCGCGGCGGGATCACCGAGTTCCCCTTCTCGACGAAGTACATGTCCGCGTACGCGGCGGCCCCGGCACCGGACGGTGACGTCTGGGCCTCGAGCACCGGCTCGGACCGCGTCGTCCGCATCAACCCGCAGACGGGCGAGATGCTCGAGTATCTGATGCCTGTGTACTACGACGCGCGGACGGTACGGGTCGATCGCTCAGCGCCCACGACGACCGTATGGCTGCCGAACAAGAACCTGTCGCAGTTGATCCGCATCGAACTGCGCGAGCAGTGAGGAAGGGCCGTCCCACTCGCCCCACTCGCCCCACCCGCCCCATCCGCCCCACTCGCCCCACTCGC
>VFZH01000039.1 GCA_016871255.1 Acidimicrobiia bacterium
TTCGCGCCTGGTCAACGGAACGCCCCTTAGGCCGTCGGCGTCGGAGAGGCGCTGTAAATCTCTGATTGTGTTGGGGTTACGTGGAGCCGGCGGTCAGACTCGAACTGACGACCTGCTGATTACGAATCAGCTGCTCTACCAACTGAGCTACGCCGGCTGGCGGGGAGGGAATGAGCAGTCTAGCACGCTGGGCGGGAGGCAGGCCTCCCCGCGTTCCGCGCTCCGGCGAGGGGCTCGCGGGGACCACGGCCTGCGTGAGGCCCCCGCGAGCCGCCCGTGCTACCGCACTGCGACCTTCAGGTCGCCCAGCTTCGCCGCCATGTCCTCGGCCGACGTCGCCGGCCGCACTTCCTTGTCGATGGCCGTGATCTTCCCGTCCTTCCCGACGTAGAACGTCCAGCGCTGCGCCATCTCGCCGAAGTTGCCGCCGAAGTTCCGCAGCACGCCGTACGCCCGGGCCGTCGCCTTGGTCGGGTCGGCCAGCATCGGGAAGTCCGCCGCCTTCTTCTCGACGACCTGCTGCTTGTCGCCCTGGCCCAGCGTGACGCTGGACGCCTGGGCGAACTTCGTCTGGTCCTCGATGTTGTCCGTGCTGGCCATGAAGTACGTCACGTCGTACTTCCTGATCAGGTGACCGTTCTCCGCCAGCGACTTGCACTCGATCGTGCAACCCTGCGTGAAGGCCTTCGGGAACCAGGCCAGCACCACAACCTGCTTGCCCCGGAAGTCCGACAGCTTGTAGGTCTTGCCGTCCGACGCCTGCAGCGTGAAGTCGGGCGCCATCTCGCCGACCTTCAGCTCGGCGGTCTGTGCCCCCGCGGCGCCGGTCAGCACCGCCACGAGCCCGAGTGTCATCAATGCGCGCATCCAGAATCCTCCTCAGTGGCCGACAGCCGAGTATAGGCAAGCTGGCTGAACGCGTCCAGGGATGCGGCCAGGGTTCGGGGATCGGGTGGAGTCCGTCGTTCCGGGCCGGCCGGCCCGCAACAGGCATGGGAAACCGGCCCCGCAGCATGGAGTTGAGCCGAACCGCTCAGGGTAGTACGCTGACGAGCTTACCGCCCTGCCGGATTTTCTGCTGTATGCCGGACGCGAAGCTGCCCCGCGGCCCGCTCGTCATCCGCGGCGCGCGGACCCACAACCTCAAGCACGTCGACCTCTCCCTGCCCGCCGACCGCCTGATCGTCGTTACCGGCGTCAGCGGATCGGGCAAGTCCTCCCTCGCCTTCGACACCATCTACGCGGAGGGGCAGAGGCGCTACGTCGAGTCGCTGTCGGCCTACGCCCGCCAGTTCCTGGAGCGGATGGAGAAGCCGGACGTGGACCGGATCGAGGGGATCTCGCCGGCGATCGCCATCCGCCAGAAGAACAGCATCCGCAACCCGCGGTCCACGGTCGGCACGACCACCGAGATCCTGGACTACATGCGGCTGCTGTTCGCCCGTGCCGGACGCACCTTCTGCCGCCAGTGCGGCGAAGAAGTCGTCCGCGACACGCCCGACGTGGTCGCCGGGCGCGTCGGCGCGCTCCCGCCGGGCACCCGCGTGCTGATCGGCTTCAACATGCCGCTGGTCGCCGGGTCCGGCGACGTCGCTGACGACGAGCCGTCCACGCCGGACGCCGACGAACTGTCCGGCGACCTGCCGCTGGACGATGGGGACGGCGCCCCGGCCGCGCGACCATCAGGCGCCGAGCAGGTCGCCGAAACGCTGAACCTCCTCCGGCGCCGCGGCTACGGCCGGCTGCTGATCGACCAGCGCGCGGTCACCCTCGACGAAGCGGACGCGGTGGCGCTCGCCGACCGCACGTCGCTGGATGTCGTGGTGGATCGGCTTCGCATCGAAGGCGACCTCCGCAGCCGGCTGACCGACTCCATCGAGACCTCCTACCGGGATGGCGGCGGGGCGGCGTTCGTGATCGTCCTTCCGGACGGCGAAGACGACGCCCCCGAGCGGCTCGTGTTCTCGGAGCGCTTCGAGTGCCGCCGCTGCGCCATGACCTACGAGACGCCGCAGCCGCGCCTGTTCTCGTTCAACAACCCGTTCGGCGCCTGTCCCACGTGCCACGGCTTCGGCAACGTCATCGAGCTGGACGCGGATCTGGTCGTGCCCGACCCGTCAAAGACGATCAACCAGGGCGCGATCGAGCCGTGGACGAAGCCGCAGTACCGGTCGCAGCTCGCCGACCTGAAGCGGACGGCGCGCCGCGTCGGGCTGCCCCTTGACGTCGCCTGGTCGAGCCTGACGCCGGAGCAGCGCGCGTTCGTCATAGATGGCGACGACGAGTGGCGGGGCGTGCGCGGGTTCTTCCGGAGCCTGGAGCGGAAGAAGTACAAGGTCCACGTCCGCGTGTTCCTGAGCCGCTACCGGGGCTATCAGGCCTGCCCCGAGTGCGGAGGCGCCCGCCTCCGCCAGGAGGCACGCGACGTGCGCGTCGGCGGACGCACGATCGACGCGGTGTCGGCGCTGACCGTGAAGGACGCGCAGGTCTTCTTCGACACGCTGGTCCTGACCCCGAAGGAGGCGGCGATCGCCGAGAAGATCCTCCGCGAGATCCGCCGCCGCCTGGCGTTCCTGGGCGACGTCGGGCTGGACTACCTGACGCTGGATCGGCTGTCGTCCACGCTCTCGGGCGGCGAGTCGCAGCGCATCAACCTGGCGACTTCCCTCGGCTCGGCGCTGGTCGGCACGCTCTACGTGCTCGACGAGCCGTCGATCGGCCTCCACCCTCGCGACAACCAGCGGCTGATCGACATCCTCCGGCAGCTCCGCGATCAGGGCAACACGGTCCTGGTGGTCGAACACGACGAAGACATGGTCCGTGTCGCGGACCACGTGGTGGACATGGGGCTCGGCGCGGGTGAGCAGGGCGGACGCGTGATCCACTCGGGATCGCTGGCGGAGCTGCTGCACGACAACCGTTCGCTCACGGCGAAGTACCTGCGCGGCGAGCTGACGATCCCGGTGCCGGCGGTCCGTCGCCGTGGCTCTGGCACGCGCATCCGGCTTCGCGGCGCGTCCGAGCACAACCTGCAGGACGTGGACGTGGACATCCCGCTGAACGCGCTCACCTGCGTCACGGGCGTCAGCGGCTCGGGCAAGTCCACGCTCGTCCACGACGTGCTCTACGCCGCGATCAAGCGAGCGAAGGGCGACTGGGACCGGCGCGTCGGCTCGTTCAGGGCCCTGGAGGGGACGGAGTACATCACCAGCGCCGTCCTGGTGGACCAGGCGCCGATCGGCCGGACACCCCGGTCCAACCCGGTGACGTACCTCAAGGCGTTCGACGGCATCCGCGAGCTGCTGGCCAACACGAAGGACGCGCGCGCCCGCAGGCTCACCCCGAGCCACTTCTCGTTCAACGTGCCGGGCGGCCGGTGCGAGGCGTGCCAGGGCGAAGGGCAGGTTCGCGTCGAGATGCAGTTCCTGGCCGACGTGTTCGTGCCCTGCGAGGAGTGCGACGGGATGCGGTTCCGGCCGACGGTGCTCGAAGTGCGCTACCGGGGCCGCAACGTGCACCAGTTGCTCGACATGACCGTCCACGAGGCGCTGATCTTCTTCGCGCAGTCGGCGAAGGTGCTGCGCCGGCTGCACGTGCTCGACGAGATCGGGCTCGGATACCTGCGGCTGGGGCAGCCGGCGACGACGCTCTCGGGTGGAGAGGCACAGCGGATCAAGATCGCGCTGCACCTGTCGTCGCACAGCAGCGAGCGGCTGCTCTACGTGCTGGACGAGCCGACGACCGGCCTGCACTTCGACGACATCGCGAAGCTGCTGACGGCGATGCGGAAGCTCGTGGACGCCGGGCACACGCTGGTCGTGATCGAGCACAACCTCGACGTCATCAAGACGGCCGACTACGTGATCGACCTGGGGCCCGAGGGGGGCGCCGGCGGCGGGCGCGTCGTGGCCACGGGTACGCCCGAACAGGTTGCGGCGAACGCCTCGTCCCACACCGGCGCCGCGCTGCGCCGCGTGCTCGAGTCGGGGCGCTCGTCGGCCTATGCCGCGCACTAGAACCCGTCTCATGGACGCCGCCGGCGTTCATGAGACGGGTCCTGCGGCGCGCGCGCTGCCGGTCGAGTTCTACGCGCGCGCCACGCTCACCGTCGCCCGGCAGCTCCTCGGCAAGGTCCTCGTGCACGACGCTCCGGACGGCGGCGCCGCGGGCATCATCGTCGAGACCGAGGCGTACATCGGCGAGGGTGACCCCGCGTGTCACGCGTCACGCGGGAGGACGCCGCGCAACGCGCCGCTGTACGGTCCGCCCGGCCGCGCCTACGTCTACCTGAACTACGGCATGCACTGGCTGGTGAACGCGGTGACCGAGCCGGAGGAGCGTCCGGCGGCCGTGCTGATCCGGGCGCTCGAGCCGATCGAGGGGCTCGACCTGATGCGCTCGCGACGAGCCCGGGACGGCGTCGTGCTCGATGAGGTGCGGTTGTGCCGAGGGCCGGGGAACCTGACGCGCGCGCTGGGCATCGGTGCGGCGCAGAACCAGGTCAGCCTTCGCCGCGGCGGGCTCCGCATCGAGGATCGCGGCCTTCCGCGCCGATCCGTTCTCACCGGGCCGCGCATCGGCATCCGCGTCGGCATCGACCGGCCGTGGCGCTTCTGGATCGCTGGCTCGCCCTGCGTGTCGGGTTCGGGAGGGCAATCGGCCAACTGACCGCCGTAGCCTTGCCCGTGGTCAGGAACGCGCGTGGGTGAAGCCGGCCCCACGTGCGTCAGGACCAGGAGCGAGCTCAGACCGATGACCGCGCGGCGGTCGAGGCACTAGACTCTAGGGCTGGCCGCTGCGAAGGCGGGCGGTGATCTGGCGCAGCTGGCCCAGCGTGTCGAGTCCCGCGGGGCAGGGCGTGTCGGGTGGTGCGCCGGAGAGGATCAGCGCCGCGAGGTCCCCATCGCCGCGCGACAGGGCGAGGCACGACGCCATCCGGCGGTGTGCTGCGTCCGCGCCCGGGGCATAGGTCAGGAGCATCCGCACCATGTTTTCGTCGCCTCTGGCCGCGGCGAGCATCAGTGGCGTCAGGAGCACCTCTTCGTCGTTCGTCAGTGAGCGGTTCGAGAAAGGATGCGGCGCGTTCGTGTCGACGCCGGCGTTCACGAGCACCCAGGCGCGCAGCACGTCGCTGCCCGACACGACGTCGAGCAGCGCCGCGGCGGTCGGCTCCGGCCGCGGTGGTTCAGGCAGGACGCGGTTCACCACGAACCGCGTGAAGAAGATCGCCGACCCGAGCGCCGGCAGGGCCAGCAGCGCGACGAGCAGCCGCGCGCGTGCGGCGTGTGAGTCCGGGAGCAGCCGCGTCACCGTTCCCCCAGCACGCGGGCAAACCAGCGGGGATCGGGCCCGGGCGCAATTGTCCGTGGGTCCGTGCCCTGGGCCTGCAGCGCGTCCATGATCTCGAGGAACACCGGCTTGTCGGCGTAGGTCCGGCGCCGTTCGATCACGTCCACCAGCCATTCCTTGTGATTGAGCTCCGCGGTGTCCCGCACGAACTGCAGCGTGCCGATCGTGCGGAGCTGCCACCCGGCCTGGAGCAGCACCAGCAGGAGCGCCGCGGCCATCCAGCGCCGCGGAGGCATCGCGTCTGCGCGTGCCAGAGCGGCCTTCGCGGCCTCGAACACGACGAGCGCGTAGAACGCCACCGCCACACCGCCGAAACGATCGCGCGTGTACTTGAACCCGAGCGCTGCCGACATCACGAGCACGGCCAGGAACGCGAGCAGCAGTCGCCGGTCCCGGTCTCCTCCCGCGCGCGCCGCGCCCGCCGCCCACCAGGCGGCCAGCGCCGTGGCACCGATGGACGAGGCGAGGTGGACGATCTGCCAGGGCGCGGCGGTGCCGTCGATGACAGCTCGCGTGATGCGGAACACACCCGACGTCGGCTCCGAGAAGAGCACGTTGCCAGCCGACGCGAGCGCGTTGTACGCGTAGATCGGGTACGGAAAGCTGCCGAAGCGTTCGACCGCGTCCGAGGCGGGAACGGACGCGAACCCGAGCCCGACATCCTGCATGAAGACCGGCCAGTCTCCACTCCCGAGCAGGCGCCATCCCACGTAGACGGCCGAGAGGCCGGCCACGACGAAGCCTGTGCGGCGGCTGATGCCCGGCGCGCCGAACCACGCAATCAGGGCGACGGCGGCGCTCACCGCGAGTCCTTCCTCCTTGAACCCGATCGCGACGAACGTGAGGAGCAGGATCACGGGCCCGCGCCACCATCCCGGCGCTGCCGCGAGCTGCCAGACGAGCAGACCGATGAGCGTGATGACCATCATCTGGTTGAGCGGCAGGTTCTCGAGGTTGTCCCGGAACGCGGGCGATCCCACGAGCGTCGCCAGCGCCAGCGCCGCCGCTGCGGCCTCGGCGGCGGAGGCGGGCCGCACGATCAGCAGGAACGCCAGCGGCACGGACAGGACCGTGGCGATGTGCAGCACCCTGTAGGTCGCCAGCGCATCGGGGATGGAGGCGGCGCCGTCCCAGATGACACGCAGTGCGCCCCAGAACGCCGGGCGGAAGAGCGGCGCCTGCGGTTCGAACAGGGCGCGCGCCGGTCCACTGCGCTGCTCCAGGTCCTCGAGCACGCCCACGGTCTCGCTGATGGCGTACGGCACGACCCAGAGCGCACAGGCGAGCGCGACGAGGAACGGCGTGACCGCAAGCACGCTGCCGGCGAACCACCTTCGCTGGGCGGGTGTCACGCGCCTCCGACGAGCCCGGCGACCAGGGCGCCCGCGCCG
This sequence comes from Acidimicrobiia bacterium, assembly GCA_016871255.1. Lineage (GTDB taxonomy): Bacteria > Acidobacteriota > Vicinamibacteria > Vicinamibacterales > UBA2999 > VFZH01. Next base: position 6,741 of record VFZH01000039.1, read on the forward strand.
TACGCCGCCGCCGCGACCAGCGCGCCCAGGCCCAGCATCTGGAGCCCCGTGCGCCACCACCGCTCGTTCGTGAACGTGCCGCGCGCCGCGCCGACGCCGAACATCGATGCACCGGTGACGAAGATCGACCAGAGGAACTGCTCGGGCGAGTCCGGCAGCGCGACGTAGGGCAGCAGCGGCAACGCGCCCGCGACGGTGAACGCGGCGAACGTCGCACCGCCGTGGCGTACGGGCTCGGCTTCCTGTTCCGGCAGGTTCTCGGCGGCACGTGCGCCTTCGTGCGCCCTGATCGCGACGAAGTTGCCCACCCCCATCGACAGCCCGTCTGCGGCGAGGTTCGCCGCGCCGACGATGAGCACGGCCGTGGCCGGGAGGTTCCCGCCCGCGACGCCGGCCACGACGGCGAACGTCGTGATGATGCCGTCGTTGGCGCCGTAGACCAGGTCGCGCATGTAGTGCCGCACCGTGCCGGCGAACCCCACGGGTGGGACGTGCAGCGAACCTCGACCCGCTGTCACGGCCGGTGTCTCTCCATGGATGCACCGCAGGCAGGGGGCGGGCCAGCGGCCGCGTCAGGGGCCGGATCGGACGTCACCATGGCGCTGATCGTGCCACGACACGGGCGGTGTTGTGTGCCGGGGATCTTCCGGCGGGCCACGAACCCTCCAGGGTCGCCAGCCGGAAAGGGGCGCGCGGTGCCCCACGGGCGGGCCGGACCGCCGCCGCCCGCTGCGGACACTGCGACCCGGCAGGAGCAGCAGGTCACGCAGGCATGACCGGCTCCGGCGGTGTCGTCGGTGCCGGCACGGATGGACGCACCTGCAGCCGCTGATTCGTCCGCACCCGTTCCCGAGCCGTTCGCCGGTGTGCCCGGTGGCGTCATCGGTGGCGTGCCTGGAAGCCCTCGTCGATCGGGACGGGCACGTGGAGGAGGTCACCGTGCTCTATTCGATCCCGCTGCTCGACAAGGCAGCCATCGAGGCGGTCCGCGGGAATTCCTCGCGCCCGCGAATATTTCCCCGTGACTAAGGTGTTCAAGACCGAGACTCTCGTGTCGCGAGAGAGCGCCGGAGGGGTGGTTTGCGCAGGTCGTGCCTCACGGTCCGCGTGCGAGTGCCCCGGCATGGGTGTTGCCTCTTCTGTGACAGATACGACAGGTCAGCAGGGGCACAGATGCGGAAACGAGTCAGCGCAATGACGTTCGCGGTTGCCCTCCTGATGTGGCTGCCCGCTGCCGCCCAGGATCAGGCGCAGGTTCAGAAGGGCATGGCCGTCTACGCCGAGCAGAAGTGCGGCATCTGCCACGCGATTGCCGGCAAGGGCAACGCCAAGGGCCCGCTGGACGACGTGGGCTCGCGCCTCGGCGCGGACGAGATTCGCGACTGGATGGTGGACGCCCCCGGGATGACGGCCAAGTCGAAATCGACGCGCAAGCCGCCGATGCGCTCGTACCCCAAGCTGTCGAAGGAGGAACTCGACGCGCTGGTGGCCTACATGCTGTCGCTCAGGAAGTAGGCACCGCTCGTGCTGTGGCTGTTCCGCACCTTCGTCCGCAACGGCATCTCGCTGCTCGGCACGGCGATCGCCACGGCGATGGCGGTGCTCTTCGTCGTGCTCCTGCTCTTGGAGCAGGCGGGGCTGCTCACCAACCCGTACCTCGGGCTCCTGCTCTTCGTCGCCGTGCCGGCAGCGTTCCTGATCGGGCTGCTCTTCGTGCCGCTCGGGCTGTGGGTGGACGCGCGGCGCAGGCGGCGCGGTGACCTCCGGGCGGAATGGCTGGTCGTCGACTTCAGCGTCCCTCGTCAGCGGACGGTCGCCGCAGGGGTGCTGGCGCTCACGGCGGCCAATCTCGTGCTGGTGTCGGTGGCGGCGTTCGGTGGTGCGCACTACATGGAAACGACCGAGTTCTGCGGCCAGGTGTGTCACACGACGATGGAGCCCCAGTACGTCGCGCACCAGAACGCGCCGCACTCGCGCGTGGCGTGCGTCGAGTGCCACGTGGGGTCGGGCGTCGAGGCCGCCATCGAGGCCAAGCTGGCGGGCACGCGACAGCTCTGGCACGTCGTCACCGGCGCCGTGCCGGCACCGGTGCCCTCGATGGTCAGGAACATGCGGCCCGCCATGGAGACCTGCGGGCAATGCCACTGGCCGCAGAAGGCTCACGGTGACCTGGTGCGCGTCTCGCGGGAGTTCGGCGACGACGAAGCGAATACGGAGACGGCCACCACGATGGTGATGAAGGTCGGAGGGCCCACGACGCCGCTGCGGGAGGGGGCCGGTATCCACTGGCACGCCAGCGAGGACATCCGCGTGGAGTACGCCGCCTCCGACGACACGCGGCAGGAGATTCCCTACGTCCGGGTCACCGGCCCGGAGGGGCAGGTGCGCGAGTACCTCGCACCCGATGTCGAGCGGGACGCGTACGCGGAGGTACCGCTGCGGCGGATGGACTGCATCGACTGCCACAACCGCCCGGCACACACCTTCAGCTCCACGCCGGAGCGGGCGGTGGATCGGGCGCTGGCGGAAGGACGCATCCCGGCGAACCTGCCGTTCGCCAGGCGGGAGGCCGTGGCTGCGGTCTCGGGCGAGTACGCGAGCCGGGACGAGGCGCTCGCGGCGATCGCGCGGAGCCTGGGGGATTTCTACCGCGGGCAGGGGAGCCGGCCGGACCTCGTCGAGCGTGCGATAGCGGGGACGCAGGCCGTGTGGGCGGGGAACGTCTTTCCGGCGATGCGCGTGACCTGGGGCACGTACCCGAACCACATCGGGCACCTGGCGTCTCCCGGGTGCTTCCGATGTCACGACGACAGCCACACCGCCGCTGACGGCGGCGTGATCAGCGGGGACTGCGGGTTGTGTCACGACCTGGGCATGTAGTGCGGGGGAGAAGGATGCGCGAAGTCACGGGACGATCGGTGCTGGCCGGGGGCGTGCTCCTGCTGGCGCTCTGGACAGGAGGCCTGCTGTACGCCGAGGGCGCCAGGGCGGAGCGGGTCAGCGAGCAGGCCCCGGCCGAACCCGCGGTGGCGACGGCCGCGACAGCGGGCGCCACGTACGTGGGGGAGTCCACGTGCCTGGTGTGCCACGAGGACATGACGCGCGGCTATGCGGACACGCTGCACGGCCGCGCCGCGTTGTCGCGATCGCCGGCGGCGACCCGGGGGTGCGAGAGCTGTCACGGCCCCGGCTCGAACCACGTCGAGGAGCCGGTTCCCGGCTCCATCGCGCTGGCGACCCGCATGGCCCCGCGCGAGGCCAGCGAGATCTGCCTGAGCTGTCACACGCGTGGCGACCACGCGCTCTGGCGGGGCAGCGCGCACGATGCGCGCAACCTCTCGTGCGGCTCCTGCCACAGCGTGCACGCCCCCGCGTCGTCGGCGGGGCAGCTCACGGCGAAGAGCGAAGCCGACACCTGCAGGTCGTGCCATCGCCTGCAGTCGCAGAAGGTACTGCGGGTCGGGCACATGCCGGTGGCCGAAGGGAAGATGACCTGCTCGTCGTGCCACAACCCGCACGGCTCGACCAACGTGAAGCTGCTCAAGGCCGGCAACTGGGTGAACGAGAGCTGCGTCAGTTGCCATGCGGAGAAGCGGGGGCCGTTCCTCTTCGAACACGCGGCCGGCCGCGAGAGCTGCGTCACCTGTCACGATCCGCACGGTTCGTCGAACGACCGGATGCTGGTCGCGAAGCTGCCGATGTTGTGTCAGCGCTGCCACATCGGGACGCGGCACCCGTCGACCATCTACGACAGCGCGGCCGTGCGGTCCAACAGCAACCGCGTCGTCGGGCGCGGGTGCGTGAACTGTCACCAGAACATCCACGGCTCGAACCATCCGTCCGGCGCCACGTTCCTGCGGTAGGGTCCCATGCGCACGATCACGCTCGTCTTCGCCGTCTCGCTGGCCTCGGTGGCCAGCACCTCCGCGCAGGCGCAGGGTCAGCCCGGCGCGTCGGCCGCCGGCCAGCCGTCGTCGACGGCCCTGCGTGTCCCGACCGGCTCCCTGGACTTCGGCGTCCGCGGTACCACGTCCACCGGGGACGAGGCGCGGTACCAGCGGTATCGGGAACTCCGCAGCGGCCCTGTCCTCGATCGGGTGCGCTGGGGACGGACAACCGAAACCGGGCTGTTCACCGTGGCCCTGGACCACGTGGGCTATCGCGATCAGCGGTACCTGGCGGAACTGCAGCGGTTCGACCGCTTCACCCTCGAGGTGGACTGGGACTCGGTGCCGCTCTTCTACGGCGCCGGCACGCGGACGCCCTACGCGGAGGCCGGCGCCGGCATCCTGCGGCTGCCCGACGACCTGCAGCTTGCCATCCAGGGCGGACGCTCGACGATCGTGGACGCGGCCAGGGGCGGGGCGGTGTTCGACCTCCGCCAGCGCCGGGACACGGGCGGTGGCCGCTTCAGCCACAACCTCTCGTCCGACGCTTTCGTCCACGTGCGGGTGACCACGACGTCCAAGACCGGCGAGCAGCCGTGGGGCGCGCCGTTCGGGTTCAGCGCCGCCAACGAGGTGGCGCTGCCCCTCGATTCACGCACCAACGACGTGTCCGCGGGACTGGAGTGGTCGAACGAGCGCGCGCTGCTGCGGGTGGCGTACGACGGGTCGTTCTTCGGCAACGACGTGCAGACGCTCGTGTTCGACAACGCGCTGCGGGCCACGGACACCACGTCGGGAAGTGCGCACGTGGCGGGGAACGGAACCTCACAGGGGCAGATGGCCATCTGGCCGGGCAGTTCCGCGAACGCGGTCAGTGGCCTCGCCTCGTTCGGCCTGCCCGGGAGGAGCCGTGCCCATGCGTACGTGTCGGTCGGCTCCTGGAGCCAGAACGAGCCGCTGCTGCCGTTCACCGTCAACACGGCGCTGCCGGCGGCGGTGCTGGACCGGCCGACGGCCGACGCGGAGGCGCGGATTCTGGCGACGAACCTCGGTGTGACCTCGCGGCCGGCGAACGACCTGTGGCTCAGCGCGCGCTACCGGCTGTACGACTTCGACAACCGCACCCCGCACTTCGCGGTGGACACGTACGCGCGGATGGACCAGTTGCTCGTCACGTCCGCGCTCGGCGGCAGCGAGCCGTTCGGCTACACGCGCAACTTCGTCGATCTGGACGCGTCGTACACGCCGCTGCCGCACGTGGCGTTTCGTGCCGGCTGGAGCCTGGAGCACGACGATCGCTCGTTCCGCTTCGTGGAGCAGACCACCGAACACACGCTGCGCGGATCGATCGACAGCACCGGATTGTCGCGGTGGAGCGTCCGCGGGCTCTACGAATACGCCCGGCGCACGGGCACCGGGTTCGATGAAGAAGCCTTCAGCGACATCGGCGAGCAGGTGTCGCTGCGCCAGTTCGACATCTCGGATCGCCTCCGGCATCGCGTGTCCGCCATCGTGCAGGTGCTGCCGGCCGACAGCGTCGGGCTGACGGCGCAGGTGGGCCTCGGCGACGAGCAGCGGCCCGATGCGCTGCTGGGCCTGCAGGAGAACGACTTCCGCTTCTTCACGGTGGGCGTGGACGTGACGCCCGGGGACGAGGTGATGGCGGGGTTGAGCTACGGCCGCGAGGTGTACGCGTCGCTCCAGCGCTCGCGGCAGGCGAACCCCGGTCCGCAGTTCGACGATCCGACACGCGACTGGTCCACGGACGCGGACGAACACGTGGACACGATGACGGCGTACGTGGACCTGCCGCACGTCGCCGAACGCACGGCGCTGTCGTTCGGCTACGACTACAGCCGGTCGCGGGCGGAGTACCTCTACCTGCTGGCGTCGAACAGTACGCTTGGAGCCGTCGATCAGCTGCGGCCCGTGCTGAACGACCTGCACCACGGGCAGGTGGAGGCGCGCTACCGCCTGACGCCCCGCGTCTCGCTGGGGGTCACGTACTGGTACGACCGGTATAGCGTCGAGGACTTCGCCTACGACGGGCTCAGCGCGCCGTTCGCCTACGCCGGCAGCGGCCTGTTCCTGGGGTACGGCTACCGGGACTACACGGCGCACACCGGCTGGGTGCGACTGATCCTGGACTGGTAGAGGCGCCGTCCCACTCGCCCCTACGACACCGCGGCCGCTTCCGGCTCGCGGATCAGCCCCAGTTCCCGGCGCACCCGATCTTCGATGGTCTTCAGCATGTCCGGGTTGTCGCGGAGGAACTGCTTGGCGTTCTCGCGTCCCTGGCCGAGCCGCTCGCCCGAGAACGAGAACCAGGCGCCGGTCTTCTCGATGACGCGCTTGTCGACCGCCAGGTCGAGCAGGTCGCCTTCGCGGGAGATGCCCTGGCCGTACATGATGTCGAACTCCGCATCCCGGAAGGGCGGGGCCAGCTTGTTCTTCACCACCTTGACGCGCGTGCGGCCGCCGACCACCTGATCGCCGTCCTTGATCGACGCGATGCGGCGGATGTCGATCCGCACCGACGAGTAGAACTTCAGCGCGCGGCCGCCCGTGGTCGTTTCCGGGTTGCCGAACATCACGCCGATCTTCTCGCGGAGCTGGTTGATGAAGATCAGGCAGGTCTTCGACTTCGCCACCACGCCGGTCAGCTTCCGGAGCGCCTGCGACATCAATCGCGCCTGCAGGCCCATCTGCGCTTCGCCCATGTCGCCCTCGATTTCCGCCTTCGGGACGAGCGCGGCCACCGAGTCGACGACCACCACGTCGACACCGCCGGACCGGACCAGCACTTCGACGATCTCGAGCGCCTGCTCGCCGTTGTCCGGCTGCGACACGAGCAGGTTCTCCAGGTCCACGCCGAGCTTCTCGGCGTACTGCGCGTCGAGGGCGTGCTCGGCGTCGACGAAGGCGGCCATGCCGCCGGTCTTCTGCGCCTCGGCAATGACCTGCAGGGCCAGCGTGGTCTTGCCCGACGACTCCGGGCCGAAGATCTCCACGACCCTCCCGCGCGGCACGCCGCCGATCCCCAGCGCGTAGTCGATGCTGATCGCACCCGTCGAGATCGTCGCCGCTGGTGCAATCGCGTCGCGCTGGCCGAGGCGCATGATGGACCCCTTGCCGAACTGCTTCTCGATCTGCGTGACGGCGATGTCCAGGGCTCGGGCGCGTTCCTTGAGGTCGTCGGCGGGCATGCGGGTCTCCTTTACACGAACCGTGGATGGCACTGCGGACGATGATTGCGGGGGGCGATGACAGGGAAGGTCACGACCGGGGTTGATGGTAGGTTCATGCCACACGAAAGTCAAGCGAAAACCTGGCGGTCGTCGAATGTTCTAGCTTCTGGATCAACAACTTAGCCAGTGTATCGTTCTAGCCACAATCCGGGCGGTGGCAGAAACTGCCACCCCGGAGGCCGCCCTGGTACGCACTTTCCGCAACCTTGGGGTCAGACCCGGGTCTGACCCCGGTCTGACCCGGGTCTGACCCGGGTCTGACCCTCGGGGTGGTCAGGTGAGGCGCTCGATGGCCAGGGCGACGCCGTTGCCGCCGCCCAGGCAGAGCGTGGCGATCCCGCGACGGACCTTCCGGGCCTCCAGCGCGTAGAGCAACGTGGTCAGCACACGAGACCCGCTCGACCCGATGGCGTGGCCCAGGGCGACGGCTCCCCCGTTGATGTTCACCCGGGCGGGATCCAACCCGAGTTGCCGGAGTACGGCTACCGCCTGCACGGCGAAGGCTTCGTTCAGCTCGAAGAGGTCCACGTCCTCGAGGCGCCAGCCGACCTTCGCGACCACCTTCTTCACGGCCTCGACCGGGGTCATCAAGACATCCCGCGGCGCGAGGCCGCTGGTCGCCTGGCCGGCAATCCGGGCCAGCGGGTTGACCCCGAGCGCGCGGGCGCGCCCGGCCGACATCACGACCACCGCCGACGCCCCGTCGTTCACCGGAGGCGCATTTCCGGCCGTGACCGTGCCGCCGGCCCGGAACGCCGGCTCGAGTGCGCTCAGCGACTCGACGGTGGTCTCGGGACGGATCGGCTCGTCCCGGTCCACGAGCCGGTCGGGCTCCTTTTTCCGCGGCACCGCGACCCTCAGCATCTCCGCGCGAAACCGGCCAGCTTCGGTGGCGTCGTGGGCCTTCCGATGGCTCTCGGCGGCGTAGGCGTCCTGTTCGGTTCGGGTGATGCGGTAGTCGCCGGCGACGACCTCGCCGGCGTGCCCCATGTGGCAACGCTCGAACGTGCACCACAGGCCGTCGTTGATCATCGAATCGATGGCCTCGCCGTGCCCGAGGCGCAGTCCCTCGCGGACGCGCGTCAGCAGGTAAGGGCAGTTGCTCATCGACTCCATGCCGCCGGCGACGGCGATCCCGATGTCCCCCGCCGCGATCCCCTGTGCGGCCAGCATCACGGCCTTGAGACCCGATCCGCAGACCTTGTTGACGGTCAGGGCAGCGACGTGGGGGGGCAGTCCGCCGCCGAGCGCGGCCTGGCGTGCGGGTGCCTGGCCGAGGCCGGCCGACACCACGTTGCCCATGATGCACTCGTCCACCAGGGCCGGGTCGATGCCCGCGCGGGCCACCGCCTCGCGGACGACAAGGGCGCCGAGGGCGGGCGCGGTCAGCTCGCGCAGCCCGCCGAGAAACTTCCCGGTGGGCGTACGCACGGCGGAGACGATGACGGCGTCCTGCATGGCTACCCGCTTGGACCGGCGAACAGGGTCCGACGTTGCACCGCTACCGCTTCGCCCGGCGGGGCCGGGAGGAGGGCCGCTCGGGCTCGGGCGAGGTGACCCGCAGGCCTCTGACGACCCCCGGCCCGAGCAGCGGCTCCAGGCGCCCCCGGATCATGCCGGCCGAGCGCTCGACCTCCCGCTGCCAGGCCGCGCTCGAGGCGTGCACGTGCAACAACGTCCCCTCGAGCGAGACCGTACAGGCCTGGTCCAGCGCGGCGCCGACGACCGTTCGCCAGGCGAACGCGACCTTCTCCGGCGTGAGCGGAGCTCGCCGCACCACGTCTGCCACGGCGCCAGGCAAGAACGAGGAGACAGGGATCATCGTTCGCAGGATGTTCGGGCCGGGTGAAGCCGGCCCTTTCGAGGAGCCTTGAACCACGCCCCTCAGCTTTCACAGTCTACGTCCAATGGCGCCGCCACCACTCCTGTCCGCCTCGGCCTCGCCGCGTCGTGCGGACCTGCTGCATGCGGCCGGCTACACGTTCGACGTGCCGGCCAGGGCCCTTACCCACGTGGACGAGCGCCGCGTCGACGCCGAGACGCCCGAGACGCGCGTCCGCCGCGTTGCCGAGGCCAAGGCCCGGGGGGACACTTCCTCGAGTTACGGATGGGGCACGTCTCACGAGTCTTGACACGGCGAAAAGTTTCCGATTGACACACCGCCGGTGGGCGCGTAGCGTCCGGCTACCGGGTAGGTGAGAGTGTCACGCGGTCCGGCGCGCGGGGGCATACTGCCTCGGCTCCGGACACGCCCCGGACCCGTACGGCCGCGGGCCCGCCCGACGGACCGCATCCATGTCGGTGCGCGAGGAGGTTCTTATGACCGGGAAGCGATGGGGGAGTCCGGGGTTGTTCGGCATGCTGCTGGTCGCCGGGGTCGTGCTGGCGCGCGGGGCGGTGGAGGCACAGGATCTGGGTGCGGTCGCGGGCGAAGTGACGGACGCGACCGGGGCCGTGCTGCCGGGCGTGACGGTCGAGGTGACCAGCCCGGCGCTGATTGAAGGCACGCGGACGGCGATCACCGACGGCAGCGGGCGCTACAGCGTGGTGAGCCTCCGGCCGGGGGTCTATGCCGTGACGTTCACGCTGTCCGGCTTCAGCGTGGTCCGCCGCGAGGGCGTGCAGCTGAGCGCCGGGTTCACCGCCCCCGTGAACGCGCAGCTCAGGATCGGCTCGCTGGCGGAGACGATCACCGTCACCGGGGCGAGCCCGACGGTGGACGTCCGGAACGTCCGGACGCAGTCGGTGCTTGACGTCGACACGACGCTCAACGTGCTGCCGAGCGCCCAGAACGTAAGCGCGTTCGCGACGCTTACGCTCGGTGCGACGCTGATGGGGAACGCCGGCACGGGCGGCGTGGACGTCGGCGGGAGTGGCGGCGAGATGGGCACGGCGTCGATCCACAACAACCGGGAGGGCGACATGAAGATCGCCCAGGACGGCATGAGCAGCAACAACTCGATGGGGACCAACGGCGGGATCCTCCACATGGGCCAGCACTACAACATGGAGGCGGTCTCCGAGGTCGCGATGTCGTCAAACGGCATGATGGCGGAGACCGAGACGGCCGGTCTCCAGATCAACTACGTGCCCAAGGATGGCGGCAACCGGTTTTCCGCCTCGGGCCGGGCCACGTACGCGAACGACAGGTTTTCGGCCGACAACATCACGCCGGAACTCAGGGCCAAAGGGGCGACCAATCCGCCCGAGGTCAAGCGGATCTGGGACTGGGGCGGCGGCATGGGCGGACCGATCAGGCGCGACGTCCTGTGGTTTTTCACGGCCCACCGCTGGTGGGGTGCGGAGAGCTACGTCCCGGGCAGCTTCTGGAACGGGGCCCAGGGCCAGAAGAGCGCGACGGGTGTCCCGCTGTACGTCGCCGATCTCAACCGGCGCGGGTTCAACGCGGATCCCAGCCAGGAGAACTCCGTCCGCCTGACCTGGCAGGTCACGTCGAAGGACAAGATCGGCTTCTTCGGCAACCGCGGCGATCAGTGCCTCTGCGGGCGGGCGATCAGCGCGATCCTGGCGCCGGAGTCCGGGCTGCGCGCCAGCGCGCCGTCGAACCACTTCTTCCAGGGTACATGGACGCGCACGCAGTCCAGCCGGCTGCTCTTCGAGGCTGGGCAGTCGCGGCTCAGGAATCCCTTCGAGTTCCAGCGCGCGCCAGGGGTGTCGGAGACCGACATACAGATCGTGGAATTGTCTCCGCTCTTCATCTACAACGCGTGGGCGGCCGACGCCATTCCCTACAACGTCGGCGACAAGAGCGCCACCGATCAGCTCAACGGCCGCGCGTCGGTGTCCTACGTGACTGGTTCGCACAGCTTCAAGGCCGGCGCGCAGTGGATGCACGGCTGGATCGAGTCGAACGGATCCAACAACGCGATCCCGGGATTCGGGCCGGCGAACGTCACGACGCTCGGCGGGGTGCCGATCGCCATCACGCTGGTGAGCCATCCGCAGTACAACCGGAGCGACTTCCGCAACATCGGGTTCTACGCGCAGGATCAGTGGTCGATCCAGCGGCTGACGGTCAACCTCGGCATCCGGTTCGACGTCTTCGACGGCTGGAGCCCGGATCAGGAATCGCCGGCGAACTCCTACGTGCCGGCGATTCGCGTCAGCCGCGTGGACGGAACACCTCGGTGGCGAGACGTCTCGCCGCGTCTCGGGGCGGCGTACGACCTGGCTGGAGACGGCAGGACGGCGATCAAGGTGACCGCAGGGCGCTACGTTCAGGGCATGGGGACGGGCCTGCCGCTGGCGAACAACCCGGCCAACGCCATCTCCAAGTCGACGACCAGGACGTGGAACGATGCGAACCGCAACTTCTTCCCGGAGGGCGATCCGCGGAATCCGGCGGCCAACGGCGAGCTCGGTCCCAGCGCGAACGCCGCGTTCGGCACGCCACGGATCACGAGCTTCTTCGACGCGGACATGCTGACCGACAACCGCCCCTACACGTGGCAGATGTCGGCGTCCGTGGACCGGGAACTCGCGGACAACATGCGGCTGTCGATCGGGTACTTCCGCACGATGCACTTCAACCAGACGGTCCTGGACAACGAGTCGGTCATCGCCGCCGACTACGACGCCTTCTGCGTCGTCGCGCCATCCGGCATTCCGGGGGCCGGCGGACAGCGGGTGTGCGGGTTCGCCGACCTCTCGGCCGCCGGCCGGGCGCGGGTGCCCCGAAACACGACGAAAATCGACAAGAACTTCGGCGACAGGACCGAGGTGTACAACGGCGTCGACGTCGACGTGAACCTCCGGTACGGCAACGGGGGGCTGCTCCGAGGCGGGTTCAGCCTGGGCCGTACCGTGAACGACAGCTGCTTCGTGGTCGACTCGCCGCAGGATCTCTACCAGTGCCGCGTGGTCGTCCCACTGGCGGGCAACAGCCAGGTGAAGCTCAGCGGCTCCTATCCCGCGCCGTACGGCATCGAGCTGAGCGCCGTGTACCAGAATCTCCCGGGGCCGGCGATCCAGGCGACCGCGACGTTTTCGAGCGCCCAGATCGCGCCGTCCCTGGGGCGCAACCTTTCAGCGTGCCCGGCGGCGACGGGCGCGTGCAACGCGACCGTCAACCTGAACATGCTGGTGCCGAACGCGGCATTCGAGGGTCGGATTCAGCAGGTCGACGTCCGCCTCGCGAAACTGCTGAACGGCCCGTTCGGTCGCGTGCGCGTGACCTTCGACCTGTACAACGCCTTCAACGCGTCGCCGATCCTGGGTCGCAACAACACCTTCGGTACCGTGGGTGCCGGCTGGGGACGCCCGACGGCGGTGATGGCGGGACGACTCATCAAGCTCGGCGCCCAGTACAGCTGGAACTGACCCAGCGGCCGGACCTTGGCCGCTGGCTCGCAGCCAGGTCCGGCATTCGTCCCCGCTGCCCGGTGGCCGTTCGACCGGGGGCGGTAGACTGTTCCCGTCACGTCGTGCGACCTCCGCCACTCCTGCTCGCGTCGGCGTCGCCGCGCCGGGCGGATCTGCTGCGCGCCGCGGGCTTCACGTTCGACGTGCTCGTGACAGACGTCGATGAGCGCCTCGCCCCGGGGGAGCCCCCGGAGGCGTACGTCCGTCGGGTGGCCGAAGCGAAGGCGCGAGCCGCCCTCGGGGCGGCCCGGGGTCGTGTCGTCGTGGCCGCTGATACGGCCGTCGTGGTGGACGAGGAGATCCTGGGCAAGCCGGCCGACGACGCCGAGGCTGCGCGGATGCTGCGCCGGCTCTCGGGCCGCTGGCACACCGTGCTGACGGCCATCGCGGTGGCGGCGCCGTCTAAGGATCTGTCGCCCGGTGTGGAGGCCCGGGTGGAGGCCACCCGGGTCGAGTTCGCCAGGCTGGAAGAGGCCGAGATCGCCTGGTACGTCGCGTCGGGGGAGCCCAGGGACAAGGCGGGTGCCTACGCCATTCAGGGGCTGGCGTCGCGGTTCGTCAGCCGCATCGACGGCTCGTACGGCAACGTGGTCGGGCTGCCGGTCGGGCTCCTGTACTCCGTTCTGGGCGACATTGACCCCCGCTACCGGGCGGGCTATCCTGACACCAGGCCGATAACCGAAAGTCCTTTGCCATGAGTCAAAAAACCGTCCGTTTGGGATTGACCAGCGTGGTGCTGGCCCTGGCCTTCGGGGGCCTCCTCTACTCGACCCTCAGCGAAGGGACCGAGTACTACAAGCACGTGGACGAGGTGATGGAGGACCCCTCCGCCTGGCACGGCAAGCCGCTGCAGCTCCACGGCTTTGCCGCCAACATCATGCGGCGGCCCGATTCGCTCGACTACCAGTTCGACGTGGCGAGCAGCGGGAGCGTGGTCAAGGCGCACTACTCGGGCATCGTTCCCGACACCTTCAAGAACGGCTCCGAAGTGGTGTTGAAGGGCACCCTGGCGCCCGACGGCTTTCACGTCAAGCCGGACGGAGTGATGGCGAAGTGTCCGTCGAAGTACGAACCCAAGTGACATGGCATCCCTGGGCTCGTTCCTGCTGCTGGTCGCGTTCGTCACCTGTGCGTACGCCGCGGCAGTCTCGGTCGCAGGGGCCCGCCGCCGGTCCAACCGGCTGATCGAAAGCGGCATCGGCGCCTTCTACCTGATGACGGCGGTGATGGCCGTCGCCTCGGGCGTGATGATTCACGCCTTCGTCACCGGCGAGTACTCCATCAAGTACGTCGATCGGTACTCCGACTCGGTCCAGCCGCTCTTCTACAAGATCACGTCCTACTGGGGCGGCCTGGACGGGTCGATCATGTTCTGGGTCTTCCTGCTCTCGGTGTTCGGATCCGTGGCGATCCGGACCAACCGTGAGCGGTACCGGGAGCTGATCCCCTACGTGGTGGCGGTGATTGCGTCGGTGCAGATGTTCTTCCTGTTCCTGACGGTCATCCACAACAACCCGTTTTCGACCTACCTCACCGAAACGCCGACCGACGGCAACGGGCTCAACCCGCTGCTCCAGAACTTCTACATGGCGATCCACCCGCCGACCATGTACCTGGGGTTCGTGGGGCTGACGATACCGTTCGCCTTCGGGATGGCAGCGCTGATCACCGGGCACCTCGACGACTCGTGGCTGCGCGCCGTGCGCCGCTGGATGATGGTGTCGTGGCTGTGCCTCTCGCTGGGGCTCACGCTCGGGATGATCTGGGCGTATGAGGAGCTGGGCTGGGGCGGCTTCTGGGGCTGGGACCCGGTGGAGAACGCCGGCGCGCTGCCCTGGTTCACGGCCACGGCCTTCCTGCACTCGGTGATGGTGCAGGAGCGGCGCGGCATGCTGCGCGTCTGGAACGTGACGCTGGTCATCCTCACGTTCTTCCTGACGATTTTCGGGACCTTCATGACGCGCTCGGGAATCGTCCAGTCCGTCCACGCCTTCGGCGAGGACCCGGAGCTGACGCGGCTGTTCACCATCTTCATGGTGACGATCCTCACCGTGAGCTTCGGCTGGCTCATCTACCGCCTGCCGCTGCTGCGGGCGCGGCACGAGCTGGACTCGTGGATGTCGCGCGAGGCGGCGTTCCTGGCCAACAACTGGGTCCTGGTCTTCGCGGCGTTCTTCATCCTGTTCGCCACGATGTTCCCGACGATCGCCGAAGCGGTCACGGGCGAGCGGCTGACGGTCGGACCGCCGTTCTTCAACAAGTGGCTGATCCCGGTCGGGCTGATCCTGCTGGTGCTCACCGGCATCGGGCCGCTGCTCGCGTGGCGCAAGTCCACGGTCTCGGCGCTGCGCACCCAGTTTCTGTGGCCCGTCGGGCTCGGCCTGATCACCGGCGCGGTGGTCGTGGCGCTGGGCGTGCGGGTCTGGGCGTCGGGCCTCTGCTTCGCCTTCTCGGGCTTCGTGCTGGGGACGATCACGCAGGAGTTCTGGCGCGGCGCCCGCGTCCGCCAGGGGAACACCGGCACGGACCTCTTCACGGCGCTGGTGGGCCTCGTGGGACGCAACAAGCGGCGCTACGGCGGCTACATCGTGCACGTCGGCATCGTGCTGATGTTCCTCGGGTTCGCCGGGGCCGGCTTCCAGCTCGAGGAGACGACCCTCATGAAGCCGGGGCAGGAGGCCACGGTCGGCGACTACACGGTGCGGATGGACAGGCTGGACGTCACCGACGACGGCCAGAAGCAGATGGTGACGACGCACGTCACGGTCTTCCGCAACGGCGAGGAGGTCACGAAGATGTATCCGGCGCGCTGGTCGTTCCGGAAACACGAATCGGACCCGACGACGGAGGTCGCCATCTACCGGAGCCTGGCCGAGGACCTCTACCTCGTGCAGGCGGGGGCCGACGCCGGGTCGCAGACGACCAGCATGCGGATCGTGGTGAACCCGCTGGTCAACTGGATCTGGTTCGGCTTCGGTGTCCTGGCGCTCGGGACGGGCATCGCGCTGCTGCCGGAGCAGGCGTTGGCGTTCGCGGCCTCGCGCGTGCCGGTGTCGAAGGGAGTGGCAACCGCGGGAGCGGTCCTGCTGGCCGCCGCGTTGTGGGGCACCACGGTGTCGGCGCAGGGCATGGCTCAGGGACAGGGGCACGAGGACGTGCCGGGGAACATCCCGAAAGCGACGACGGAGCTGGAGCAGCAGCTGCGCGCCGAGATGGGGTGCATCTGCGGCAGCTGCGGGCACGAGCCGCTGACCGAGTGCACGTGCAGCTACGCCGAGGAGATGCGCGCGCGGCTGCTGGCGCAGGTCGAGCAGGGGAAGACCCGCGACGAGATCATCGCGCACTTCCGGGATGCCTATGGCGGCCAGCACTTCCTGACGGCGCCGATCGACGAAGGCTTCAACCGCCTCGCCTGGGCGTTTCCCTATGTCATCGGTGTCGGGGGGCTGCTGACGATCACGGTGCTGGCCCGCCGGTGGTCGCATCGCGGCGAGCTGGCTCCCGCCGGAGCGGACGCGGCCATCGACCCCGCACTGAGCGAGCGGCTGGACGATGAGCTCCGAGACCTCGACTGATCAGTCCTTTCAGCCCTGGCAGTTCTTCGTGCTCGCCGGCCTCGCGGCGGCCACGGTCCTCGTGTATCTCGAGGTGTTCGTCTGGCAGTCCGACCGCGCCTCCGCCGTCCTGGTCAGCCTGACCGCGGGCGCCGCCGCGCTCACCGGGTACGCCGCCTGGCGGATGGTGGCGCCGCTCGTGGGCAGCGAAGAGGCGCAGTCTCCCGAAGTCGTCGGCGGCCGCGCGCGGGCGTCCCTCGAGCGCGAGAAGACGCTGGTGCTCCGGTCGATCAAGGAGCTGGAGTTCGACCGGGCCATGGGCAAGCTGTCCGAGGAGGACTTCGCGGAGATGGGCGGGCGCCTGCGCCTGCGCGCCGCGGGCCTGCTGCGCCAGCTGGATCGCTCCACGAGCTACAGGGACGAGATCGAGCGCGAGCTGGCGAAGCGGCTCGGGCCGGACCCGGCGGCGGCCGTACGCGCAGCCTGCGCGTCCTGTGGCACGTCCAACGACCCGGACGCCAGGTTCTGCAAGGGATGTGGGGTCGCGGTCGGAGACTAGAGGGATCGAGTCCCGAAACCCAGAGCCCGAGACCCAGGCCGAATCCCAGCTTCAGAATCCCAAAGCGTCACACCGTTCCGGTACTCGTGGCCATCATCCCCACCATCCGCTGCAGCCGCATCTCGGCCTCGGTCGAGTTCTTCACGAGCGTGCCCGACGTCCATCGGGAACAGAGATGGGGCACACGCGAGTTCGCCGTGGATGATCCGGACGGCCATTCGCTCATCTTCGTGCAGGAGAAGGCGTGAGGCGAAGCACCGTGCAGCGTCGAGGCGTGCCCTTTGGGCTTTGGGCGTTGGGACTTGGCTTGGGCTTTGGGGTTTGGGCTTTGGGAGTTGAGCTGTCTGCTCAGATTCAGATGCCCGACCCGTCCATGATTGCCGGTCGCGCACTTCCGGCCCCCGAACTGCCGGATGGCGTCGTGTCGGTCCGCGTCGTCCGCGAGGCGATCGGCAACGATCTCCCGGGGCAGACGGTCACGGTCACGGCGGGTGGCGCGAGCGCATCAGGCACGACGGGCGAGGATGGCCGCGCGACCATCAGTGGGCTGCCGGTCGGCGCCGAGGCGACGGCTGAAGCCACGGTAGACGGCGAGTCGCTCGTCTCCTACGCCTTCGAGGTTCCCTCCAGCGGTGGCATCCGGATCATCCTGATCGCGGGGATGGAGGAGGCGGCCGCGCGGAAGG
This sequence comes from Acidimicrobiia bacterium, assembly GCA_016871255.1. Taxonomy (GTDB): domain Bacteria; phylum Acidobacteriota; class Vicinamibacteria; order Vicinamibacterales; family UBA2999; genus VFZH01. The sequence continues at coordinate 24,057 of VFZH01000039.1, forward strand.
CGGCGGAAGAGACGGCCGCGGCCGCCGCACCGCCCCTGCAGGGGACGGTCGTCCTCGGCGGCGACTCGCGCGTCGTGATGGAGTTCCGGGACGACGAGCTGACGGTCTTCTACGTGCTGGAGATCGTCAACACCGCCCGGCGGCGCGTGGACATCGGCGGCCCGCTGGTGTTCGACCTGCCGGACGAGGCGCAGGGCGCGACCGTGCTCGAGGGCTCCACCCCGAACGCGACCGTCCGGGACGATCGGGTCACCGTGACCGGACCGTTTGCCGCCGGGGGTACGCCGCTGCAGATCGCGTATCGTCTGCCCCACTCGACCGACACGTTGACGCTGACGCAGCCCTGGCCGGCCCGGCTCGAGCAGGTGCTGGTGATGGTGCAGAAGCTCGGCGGGCTGCAGATGTCGTCGCCGCAGTTCACCGAGCAGGACGAAGCCAGGGCCGGCACCGGCGTGCCGTTCATGCTCGGCGGGGGGCTGGCGCTGCCGGAGGGGGAGCCGCTGGTGGTCAGGCTGACCGGGCTCCCGGCGCACCCGCAGTGGCCGCACCGCGTGGCGCTGGGACTGGCGGGCGCGGTCGTCGTGATCGCCATCTGGATCTCGTGGGGGACCGGGCGCGCCGCTGGCGCAACGAAACGACTGGCCAGCCGCCGGGAGTCGCTGTTGGGCGAGCTCGTGAAGCTGGAAGAGCAGCGGCGTGCCGGGCGGGTTGACGGGGGACGGTACGCCACGCGCCGCCAGCGCCTGGTGGCCGACCTGGAACGGGTCTACGGCGAGCTCGACGGGTCGTCGAACGCTGGACCCGCGCTGTCGCGTCCGGGTGGCGGCGAGGCGCCTGCGTGAGCGACCCCTCCGGGGCTGGAGAGCTCGACACACTCGTCGTCGAGGGTCTGGCCCGGCACTTCGGCCGGCGGCGGGCCGTGTCGCAGGTGTCGTTCGCGTGCCGCCGCGGATCGATCGTCGGGCTGCTGGGCCCGAACGGCGCCGGCAAGTCGACGCTCCTTGCCATGCTGGCGACGCTGCTCCGGCCGACGTCCGGCACGATCCGCTACGGGTCGCTGGCCACGATTGCCGGTGGAGCGGGCCGCACGGGCGCCACGGCTGCCGACCTGCGCCGTCGGATCGGGATGCTCGGGCACGATCTCTTTCTTTATCCCGACCTCACGGCCCGCGAGAACCTGGCGTTTTTCGCCGCGCTGTATGGGGCTGGTGACGCCCGGCGCGCGGCGCACCGGGCGCTCGAGCGCGCGGCGCTCGCGGATCGCGGCGACGACCCGGTGAGCAGCTTCTCGCGCGGCATGCGGCAGCGTGTCGCGCTGGAGCGGGCGCTCATCCAGGATCCCCCGCTGCTCCTGCTGGACGAGCCGTTCACGGGGCTGGACGACCGCTCGGTGGCCGCCCTGATGCGCCGCCTCTCGGGGCTGCGCGAGGACGGCCGCATCCTGCTGGTCGCCACGCACGACCTGGATCTCGTGGAGGGGCTGTTCGACGAAGCGGTGTTCCTGCGCGACGGACGCGTCGTCGAGCTGGCCAGCCAGCCCCGGGCGCTGCGGGCGTTGTACCAGGGCGTCATGGCCCGGGGGCGCTCGTGAGCTTCCTCCGCGTGTCGTGGCTCGTGTTCCGCAAGGACCTGACCGTCGAGGTGCGCAGCTTCGAGATCCTCGCCACCTCGATCTTCTTCGCCGTCTCGGCGGTGCTGTTCTTCGCCGTGGCGTTCGTGCAGGAGGGGAGGGCGCTCGACGGCGCGGCGCCGGGGATCCTGTGGATCGCCGTCGCGTTCGCGGGCACGCTGGCGCTGGGGCGCACGTTCGAACGGGAGCGGCAGGCCGAGACGCTGCAGGCGCTGCTGCTGGCCCCGGCCGATCGGCCGGCGATCTACGTGGGCAAGCTGCTCGGCATCGTGACGCTGCTCGTGACCACCGAGGTCGTGCTGCTGCCGCTCATCGCGTACCTGTTCCAGGCGCCCCTCTTCGCGCGGGCAGGCTGGCTGGCTGCCGTCCTGCTGGCCGGCACCGTCGGCTACTGCGCCGTCGGCACCCTCTTCGCCGCGATGCTGGTCCGCGTGCGGAGCCGCGACGTGCTGCTTCCGGTGCTGTTGTATCCCATTACGATTCCGGTCATCATTGCCGGCGTGCGGGCCACGTCGGTGCTGCTCGAGCCGGAGCTGGACGTGGCGATGATCCGGTTCTGGCTGTCGCTGATGGCGGCCTACGACGTGGTGTTCATCACGCTGGCGCTCTGGTCGTTCGAGCCGCTGATGACGGAGTGAATCACCAATCACCAATCACCAATCAATCCCCAATCCCCAATCCCCAATCCCCAATGTCCAAGTGGTTCTTCCCCGCCTCCGTCGCCTGCGCCCTGATGTTCGCGGTGTCGCCGATCCTCATCGCGAATGCGCCCTTCGAGTCCACGATGGGGCTGGTGCAGAAGATCTCCTACTACCACATGCCCTCGGCGTGGATCTTCCTGATCGCCGCGGTCGTGTGCGGTGTGGCGAGCGTGCGGTACCTGTTCGGCGGGGGTGCCCGTCACGACCGGGTGGCGTGGGCGGCTGCCGAGCTCGTGGTGCTCTTCGGGGCGATGGCGCTGGTGACCGGGCCGCTCTGGGCGCGGAAGGCGTGGGGCGTCTGGTGGCAGTGGGACGTCCGGCTGACGGCCAGTCTGATGGGGTGGATGGTCGCGGTGGCCTACATCCTGGTGCGCAAGTACGGCGGGCCCGGCTCGGACAAGCTCGGCGCCGGGCTGGCGCTCTTCGGCATGGCGAACGTGCCGTTCGTGTACGTGTCGGTCAACTACTGGCGGACGATTCACCCGAAGACGACGGTCGTGCCCACGCTCCCGTTGTCGATGGGGATCCCGTTCTGGTTCTCCTTCGCGGCGTTCCTGCTCCTGTTCATCCTCCTGCTGCGCATGCGCGTGCGGCTCGAGGAACAGCGGGCGGAACTGGACGCGGTGTACCTGTCGCTGGAGTGAGGAGCATGATCACGTTCAGACGCGTCGTTTCCGGACTCCTCCTGCTGGCCGTCGTGTGCGCCGCTTCCACGGCGGGGGTGCAGGCGAGCCAGCCATCGGAGCCCGAGCAGTTGTCGGAGTTCGTGCCGATCGAGGACCTGCCGCCGCAGGAAGAGCTGCCGGCGGCGCCGCTCCTGATTGCCGCCTACGCCTTCGTCTGGGTGGCGCTGTTCGCCTACGTGGTGTCGCTGTCCCGCCGGCTGGGCAGCGTGGCCGCCGACGTGCAGCGGCTGGAGCGGGAAGTGAAGAAGCGGTGACATGCCGACTGCCGCGCACTTCATCTACATCCCCGGCATCCTGCTGCTCGGCGTCGTGATCGGCTGGATTCTCGGTTCGCGCGCGGCCGCCGACGCCTACGCCGCGCAGGCCCGCAGACAGGAGAAGACGCCCTCCACCCGCGTCAAGTGACGTGAATGAACCCCCGGCGGGCGGCGACCGTCACGGCCGCGGTCCGGTCGGAGACGCCAAGCTTGGCGAGGATGTGCTTGACGTGCACCTTCACGGTCTCCTCACTGATGCCGAGTTCCCGGGCGAGCTCCTTGTTCCGGCAGCCGCGCGCGATCAGCTCCATGACGCGGACTTCCCTGGTCGTCAGGGTTGAGGATGGCGTCCGGGAGGCCAGGAGGCTCTCGACGTCGCTCGGAATCCGGCATTGCCCGTCGTGGACTTCGCGGATGATCCGTGGAAGGTCATCGCACAGCAGGTCCTTCGACAGGTAGGTGGCGGCACCTGCCTGCAGCGCCCTGAAGACGTCCTCGTCGCCCCGGTACGTGGTGAGGACGATGATCCGGGCGTGATCGTCGATCGCGCGAATGGCGCGGATCGCTTCGAGCCCACCGATCTCCGGCATCCGCAGGTCCATCAGCGTGATGTCCGGGCGGCAGCTGCTGAACCGCTCGATGGCTTCTTCGGCCGTCGAGGCCGATGCCACGACCTCCATGTCCCGCTGGCGATCCACCATCGACACGATCCCCTCCCGGGTCAACGGGTGATCGTCGGCGCAG
>VFZH01000040.1 GCA_016871255.1 Acidimicrobiia bacterium
GGGGCTGAACGACCGCTGTCCGCCGATCGACGATATGGCGCGGGACATGGACGGCTCCATCGCGTGAGTCTATGCGACCGGATCAGCCTAGCATGCGGCCCCGGCGGACCCGACCGAGGCGAGCCTCGACGCGCTCAGTACGCGTCGCCGTGACGGTCCCTTTCCACTACTTCGCGAAGTCCACATGGCGGCCCGCCGTGCCTGGCAGCCACCTGCGGACCTGGCGAAGGTCGTGGAGGGCTGGCTGCAGCGCGAAACGGGGCGGCCGCTCGCCGACTACCAGGCCAAGATGTGCTCCCAGCACGGCGAGGATGGGATCACGATCGAGGTGTTTCGCCGCATCTGCGTCGAACATCGGCGAGCCGTCGAAATCGGCTGCGGCGCCAACGGCGGTAACGCCGGTATCCTCGTCGGCGCGCTCGGCTGGGAAGGGCTGCTCGTCGATGGCAGCGCCGAGCTCGCCCGGATCTGCGGCACGCTCTACCCTGGTGCGACCGCCGTCGCGGCGTTCGTCAACCGCGATGCGGTCGGCCCGCTGCTGGCGGAGTCCCGGCCGTTGCCCGCCTGCCTTTCCCAACGAGCTTTGACAGTCGTTCACGGTACGTGTTGACCACCTGTGTTGACCATGTTAGCGTTTCCGCGTGGACGCCATGCCCATCTCGGAGTTCAAGGCGCGGTGCCTGTCAGTCCTGGAGCGCGTGCGGCGGACGGGTCGGCCGTTGCGCGTGACACGGTACGGCAGGCCTGTGGCCGACGTGGTCCCCGTCGGTCCCGCGGTTGTCGAGGGTCGCACGCTCGGGTCCTTGAAGGACGACACCACTATTCTCGGTGACCTGATCGCGCCCGTCGTCGATTCGGACGCCTGGGCGGCCCTCAAGCCCCGCTGACGGCGTGCGTCTGTTGCTCGATACTCACGTCATCGTCTGGGCTGCGGCCGACGCGAGGCGCCTGGACGCGAAGGTAGCCGAGCTGCTGACCGACTCCGAAAACGAGTGCTGGATGTCCGCGGTCAGCGCCTGGGAAATCGCCATGCTGGCCGAGCGAGGTCGCGTCGAACTGCGCCCGGATGTCGAGCGATGGCTGGCGAAGGCGGTCGCCGGACTCGGCTTGCATGAGGCGCCGCTGACTGCGGCAATCGCTGTCGAGAGCAGGCGATTCAGCGTGCCCACCGAGGATCCCGCAGACCGCTTCATAGCGGCCACGGCGCGTGTGCACGGCCTGGTCCTGGTGACGGCCGACGCGGCCCTGCGGCGTGTGCCCGGAGTGCGTGTCGTTCGATGCCGCGCGGCGCGCGTCAGCCGCAAGGCACTCGTCGTTCGCTGACCCTCGACCCGGCCAGCCTGCAGCGCTCTGGCGGCTTCGTGACGATAGGAAATACTTCGTGAAATCGAAACACGACGCCACGCAGATGGTGTCGGTGATCTCGCGGATGCAGAACTCCTTCAACGACGAGGTCATCCGGCGCCTCTATCGCGAGACCGCCGCAGCCATCGGTGTCAGCGGCGTACTCGACGACGACCTGAGCCCCTTCCTGGCGGAGTTCGGCTCGCTCCAGCCACCACTGGCGCTGGACTCCAACGCCGCGTCGCTGATGCGGACGTGGGCGCGGCTTTCATCTCGGCCGGCTGCCGATGGCGGTCCTGACCGAGCCGCTCGGCGGCCGGCGGCCCAACCCGTACCACGACATGGACTTCTGGAGCGACCATCGGGAGTCGGTGTATCGGCCGGCCTATACGATCCGCGAGCTCGGCGCCGAGCCGACGTTCACCTACATCGGCCGCCAGCTCGTGGAACGGTTCGCGGACGGTCCTGCCGGGGTGACGCTGTACACACGCGACCTCTACGCGGGCACGGGCCGTTCGTTTCGATGCCGCCGTCTCGTGGTTGCCGCGGGCGCGCTGAACACCGCCAGACTCGTCCTCCGCTCGCGTCGAGCCTACGGCACGCGCGTGCCCCTGCTGTGCGACCCGTACACCTACATGGCCGCCGTGAACCTGCCCATGCTGGGTCGCCCGGCGGACGATCGCCCTCACAGCCTCGCCCAGCTGGCGGCCGTCTACGCGCCGCCGGAGTCGCCGGATCAGCGGATCGTCGCCAGCTTCTACTCATACCGGTCCCTGCTGCTCTTCAAGCTCGCCGCGGCGACTCCGCTGCCGCCGAGGCTGGGCCTGCTCGCCTCGCGCCTTCTCGTCACGGCCCTTCTGATCGTCGGGGTCCACCACCCAGATGGTCCGTCGCCTCTGCGGTATCTGGAACTTCGGCGTCGTGGCGACGCCGCCGACGTGCTCGCCGCCGAGTGCCGCTGGACGCCGGAGGAAGATGGCCGGAGGCGCCGAGTGGAGCGCGCGCTGGTGCGGCACCTGGCGGGCCTCCGCTGGCCTGCCCATCCGGATCATCCGACCCGCGCATGGCGCGAGCCTGCACTATGCGGGCACGTTGCCCTGCTCGGAGGACGCCGATCCGCTCACGACGGCGCTCGACGGCCGGCTCCACGGATCGGAGCGCGTCTACGTTGCCGACGCGTCGACGTGGCGGTACCTGCCCGCCAAGGGCCCGACCTTGACGCTGATGGCGAACGCGTACCGGGTAGGGAGCAACGCCGCCTCGACCCTGCGGGAGGAGCGGGCGTGAGTCGCGCTGCGCGGACCATCGTCGTCACTGGGGCGACGGGGATGCTGGGACGCGCCTGCTGCCGCTACTTCACGGCGCGCGGATGGGTCGTCCGGGCGGTCGTGCGGCGCCCCGCCGCTGCGCGGCATCTCGAGCCGTGGGCACAGGGCGGGATCTACCCGGGCGAGTTGCCGGGCGGCGTCGACCGGCGGGCCTTCGAAGGTCAGCCGGCAGCCGTGGTGCACTGCGCGTACGCGACGGCCGCGCGGGACCAGCGGCGGGCAGACCGGGTCAATGTCGAAGGCACGCGCGTGGTTCGGGCGCTGGCGGCCGAGCAGGGTGCGGCCCGCTTCGTGTTTCTGTCGTCGATGGCCGCCGTCCCGGACGCCGAATCCCGGTACGCGCGGAGCAAGCTCCAGATCGAGCGCACGCTCGATCCGGCCCTTATCTCGTGCTGCGCCCCGGCCTGGTGGTGGGGCGGGGCGGGCTCTTCGGCCGCATGTGCGCGTCGGTCCGCGCCACACCGCTGGTGCCCCTGTTCTACGGTGGGCGGCAGGAGATTCACGCTCTCTGGGTCTGGGATCTGTGCCGGGCGATCGAATCGGGCCTCGAGCGGAACCTGACGGGAATCTACCGGCTCGCCCACCCGGACGCGGTGCCCATCCGGAGGCTCTACGAGCACATCGGAGGGCTCGTTGGTCACCGCTGCCTGTTCGTGCCGCTGCCGGCGGCCCCCGTGCTCCTGGCGCTGCGGGTTGGAGAGCGGCTCGGCGTGTCGCTTCCGATCACGTCGGACAACGTACTCGGGCTGAAACGCCTGCAGGCCGTGGACGTCCGACCGGACCTGGCGCGCCTCGGCCTGGCCCCGCGGTCGTTCGGAGCCGCGCTGGAGCTGCTGCGAGCCCGGAAGGATGAGGACGTGCCGGGCTCCGGCGGCGAGACGGAGCCCTGTGACGTTGGTTGACCCGCGCGCGACTCCTGCGCGCCCGCTCAGGGCAACGGCCCGGGCGGCAAGATGATCGATCCGGGCTGCCGGGCGACGCAGGGGACCCTGGTCGTCCGGTCCAGGACGTAGCCCGGCCGGGCAGCGCGATCGATGCCCTGGCCAGACGTTCGTCAGCGCCGCGGCGGCAATGCCGGGGTGAGCGGCGCGAGCACCACGAACACGGGCCGGCGCTTCGTGCTGGCTGTGCAGGGGCGGGCCGGGGGCGGATCGCATAAGGGGCATTCGGTCAACCCGATCCGCGAACCCAGATCGACCAGCGCCGACCCGCTGCCCGGCGCGCCGGCCACACGCACGCCGCCCTTCGACTCCAGGAACCGCACCTCGGTCGTCGTAGGTCGAGCGAATCGGTCTCCTGGACGATGCTTGCAAAGGCGGCGCGAATAACTACATCAGACCGAACGGCGGCTGGGGTAGGATTCCAAGGCATTCGGCGGACGACGGGGAAAGCGCCTACCGGAGTGAAGGTCGCGGGCTTGTGCTCCTGCCCTCGGCGTTCCTCTTGAACGTGCCCCGTCTGCGGTGCGAGAAGACCTGACTCAAGTGGGTTGAGAGGTCGGCGTGCAAGTTTCTTCTACGCAGGTTGGCCACTGCCAGTGCCGGTCGGGCCCGACGCGGTGAACCTCGAGGAGGATAGATGAGCGTGATGACAAGGGTGGTGATAACCGGCCTCCTGGCGTGTGGCCTGGGCGGCGTGACAGCGGCGAAGGCGGAAGCCCAGGTGACGCTCGAGCTCGCCGAGGGCACGAGGGCCCGCTACCTCGTGAACGAGCGGCTGGCCGGTGTGAGCATCAGCAGCCCGGCTTCAGGGCTCACCGAGGCGGTGACCGGCAGGATCGTGATCAAGGCCGACGGCTCGATCGACGCGGCCAACTCCAAGATCACCGTCGACATGCGCACGTTGAAGAGCGACCAGGCGCTGCGCGACTTGTATCTGCAGGGCGCCGTGCTCAACACCAAGCAGTTCCCGATGCTGGAATTCGTGCCTTTACGCGCCGAGGGTCTGCCGAATCCGCTCCCGGCGGGTACACCGTTCGAGCAGAACCGCGCCATCACCATCCCCAGCGCCGTCGGATTCACACTGATCGGCAACATGACGTTCCACGGCGTGACGAAGGAGGTCACCTGGAGCGTCGTCGCGACGCTCCTGCCCGACACAGCGGCCGGTACCGCCAACGCGACGGTGACGTTCGCCACGTTCGGACTCACGAAGCCGGTGATCCCGATCCTCGCGAGCGCGGATGACAACATCCGACTCGAGATCGAGTTCCGGGCCAAGCGCACCGCGGGAATGTAGCGCCGGTCACCGAAGACACGCCCGCGTCCCCTCGCCTCCCGGCGGCAGGACGCGGGTGCCAGAGAGAGCTGGAGAACATTCAGCTGAGTAGGGTGTGGCCGCGACGCCGCTCGATGCGAGGGCGCCGCGGCCGATGGTCGTTCAGGCGTGACTTCAGCGTCACGCTTGAGAGCCGCGCCGACCGAGCGCACAGCTTCACGCTCGACGAGTACCGCTTCCCGGACGGGGTGCCAGCCGGCGGCGTCACGACGTTCGAGCTCCGCGCGGACCGGGCCGGGACGTTCGTCTACTACTGCGGCCTGACGACCGATCCGGGCTGCCGGGCGACGCGGGGGACCCTGGTCGTCCGGTCCAGGACGTAGCCCGGACGGGCAGCGCGATCGACGCCCTGGCCAGACGTTCGTCAGCGCCGCGGCGGAAATGCCGGGGTGACGTGTTCGGATCGGCAAGCAGACCGCTGGGTATGCCGTGGTGTAGTAATTGCTGAGTTTGCTGGTGTCGGCAGCCGCTCGCAGGGACAGGCGTCGGGCGGGTTGGAGAGAAGAAATGCGCATGAATCACCGTGTGTGTGCCGTGGCCGCCACGGCGATGGCGCTCGGCTCCGGCGTGGCCTCGGCCCTGCCGATCGTGCTGGACCAGACGGCGGTGTATCGCTACATCAACGCCACCGCCGCGACGTCCCTCGGCACGCCGGCGGCGAACTGGTATACGCCGGGGTTCGATGACAGCGGGTGGTTCGTCGGCGCCGGCCCGTTCGCGAGCAGCCCGGGCACGATCTCGGACCTCGGCAACGTCGGTGGTCCCTGGTTTCCCGGCCCCGCCGACCCGATCCCCGGAGCCTACACACAGTGGGACGTCAATTATTCGCCCTACCTGCGAACCACGTTCACGCTGGCTGCCCCGACGGCGCTGACGCTGTGGCTGGCCGTTGACAATGGTGTGAACGATCTCTACCTGAACGGCGTCGTCGCGACCGCCGGCGTCAACGCGGAGGGCGCGGCCTACCGGTGGGAGCACGTCTTCGACATCGCGGCCGGCGACACCGTGGCCGGCGTCAACACGCTGGCCCTGTGGCTCGAAGACCACGGTGAGGCCACCGGCTTCGACCTCATGATCACCTTCGACGACGAGGACGTGAACGAGCCGTTCAATTCGATCCCCGAGCCGATGTCCGGTCTGCTGCTGGGCACCGGCCTTGCTGTCTGCTGGCGGCGGCTCCGACGCCACCACCGTTAGACGGCGCCACCGCCGTTAGACCGGCCCGTCCTGGCCGCCGTGCGCGACGCTCGCCGCCCGCCGCTCGGCGGCCGCGATGTGTGCCGCCAGGGGCGGGCGGGAGCAGAACCAGGCCTGCGCCAGCCCTGACGGTCGTCTTCTCGCAGGTGCTGCAGAGTCGTACAACCGCGACTGTCTGTCGATCCCCTCGTGCGAGGGGATTTTTCAGCAAGCTCTTGGAGATTCCGAGGGACCAATCGTTGCCGCCCGTTAGGGCCCTTAGTACCTGGGCTTGAACGGAGGCACGTGGTTCGGAAACGGCTCCATGACCCGCTGCGACATCCCGCCCTCGGAATAGAAGAGCTTTCCGTACGGGCTGCCCACCTTCTCGTTGAAGGTCGTCGAGTAATGGATCGCCACCTTCCAAGTCCCCTCTTCGCGGAACGCGATGGAGGTGAGGTGACGGAAATCGGTGGGGCTCTCGTACACGAACTGGTGGTAGCGGCCGATCAGGATGGCGGTGTTCTCGCCGTACAGCCTGACTTGCAGCGGCTCGATGCGCTGGATGTTGTGATAGCAGTGGTCGCTCGTGGCAATCATCCAGTCGCGGGTGTAGGTCGCGCCGTTGAAGCCGCTGATGAGATAGGTCGGGCTCAGGATCTTCTGGAGGTCGGCCGTCCGGCAATTCTGGAACACGCTCGCGTACTCCAGGATCTTGTCGAGAGCCATTTTCTCGAGCTTGATCGGGTCTTCCTTGAGGTTCTTGGCGGGGTCGCCGTCGTAGCGGACAACCTCGTGCGCGAACGCCGGCGCGCTCTTGGTCGAGGGGGCGCCGCCGCCCGGATTGAGGACGAACGCCTCTCCGCTGTTCGGCAGCTTGTACTGGTTGCCCAATGAACCGGACTTCATCATCACGTTGGAGTGATGGAGGGCCACCTTCCACTCGCCATCCCGCCGGATGAGGACGTGCATCAGGAGGTTCACGGGCATGGGCTTGTCGCCGACGAACTGGTGTAGCCGCGATTGCACGATGGCAGTGTTGTCACCATCGTTGAACGTCACTCGCATCGGCTCGACGCGGACCACGTTTCGGGTGCATCCTTCCGCTTCGCTCAAGAACCAGTTCCGCGAGTACGTCATCCCGTTGTAGTCGGTGAAGGTGAAGTCCTTGGTCGTCAGCTTGTCGAGTGCGTCGGGTTTGCAGGCCTGAAACGCTGCTGCGTACGCGTGCTCGACGTCGACGACCTGCTTGGCCAGCGCCTCGGCCGACTGAGCGCGGGCGCCCCACGGGCTGGCGAGCAGCAGGGCGCCAGCGGCGAGTACGCGAAGAGTCAAACGGTTCAGATGATTCAAACGGGTCATGTCGATCGTCTCCTCCGGGGCAACGGTCAGACGCCTGGTCAGAGCGGCGCTGGCGGTAGCCGACATTGTATCGTCCTGCCGGCCGGGCTCGCCGCTCCGCACGTCCGAAGGATTCATAGTCACCGCCGATGGAGAGGCTCAGGGCATGGAGGACGAGATCGCTGATCCGTCGAATGCTCAGCCGGTCGGCCTTCTCGCGCTGCATGTTCGCTTGCAGGCGTTTGCGAGTCGTCTGCCGACGCACGGCGAAACGTCCGTTGCTCCGCGTCCGCCCGCAGATGTGCGTGAAGCCGAGAAAGTGAACGTCTCGGGCTTCCCGAGGCCATGGGGCCCTGGCCGGAGTACGGTTGCCGACTCTCGAGCCGACTCGGGGCGGTCTGGTGCGCGGGGCACGCGACGATCCCCGCGGCCCACCGGGCGACGGATCCTCACGCGGGTGGCGCCGGGAGGGGCCTCCCCACCCCGCGCCGCAGGCGCCGTGCCCGTCGGGGCGTGTGTGGCGCCGAGCACGGGGTGGGGAAACCCGGCGACAGGACCCGCTACAGACGGGTCGCCACCTCTAGCAACGTGATCAGCTCTCCAGGCGAGAGGAGGGACCAGGCCGGGTGCCTGTGACCGACGAGCAACGCCGCGAGGCGGGATGCATCGTCGGCCGAGATGGCAACCCTATTCCGGCCAGGGCCTTAGTACCCGTATACCGGCTCGCCCGCCGGGGGTGGGGTCGCTGCCGGGACCTCGGGGGTTGCAGCGGGCGGCGGCGGCTCCGTGACCGAGGGAGCGGACGGGGCCGTCGGCGGTGCGCCGATGGCGGGCAGCATGTCTGCGGACAGCACCTTCGTCCACGTGGCGCCGCCGTCGGTGGTGCGATACACCGACGCGTGCGATCCTGCGAGGTACATGATCCGGTGATTTTGATGGCTGATCGCGACGTCGCTGGGACGAACGCCGGTCGGACGCGACGGATCGCCGTTGTTCAGCGTGTCGGGTGGAAGCGTCCCGATCGCCCGCCATGTGCTGCCGCCGTCGAGGCTCTCGACCAGCTGCGTGCCCGTCTGCGACAGGCCGACGAGCCGCAGGCCGGCGGGGTCCGTGGGATCGAACGTCATGATTCCGGCTTGTGACGTCGGCGCCGATGGTCGGACGAAGCTGGCCGCGCCGTCGGAGGAGAGGAAATAGCTGGTGTCTCCGACGCTGACGATGAGACGCCCGGAGGCGCGCGGCGACAGCTCCATGCGGAAGATGGCCTGGTGCCGCAGCTCCGGTCCAAGGCCGGTCTTCATCGAGGTCCAGGTGGCGCCTCCGTCGGTCGACTTGAGCACGCCGAACTGCCGATCCAGGTAGTTGCTGCCGCCGCCGGAGAGCAGCCCGAACGTGCTCGCGTAGATCGTCGTCGGCACGTCCGGATCGATGTCGAGGCCGGTGACGCGCGTGCCTTTGACGAGACCGGTCGGCAACTCCGTCCAGGTCAGCCCGCCGTCGGTGCTCTTGTGGACGACGCCGACGGTGTTGAAGAGCTGATCGGGATTTGCGCCCTGATAGCTGGCCGGGTTGGCGTTGCTGCCCGCATAGATTGTCTGCGAGTCGGTCGGATCGATCGCCAGCGCGTAGATGGCCGTGTTCATTCCCGCGCCGACGCGCTGCTCCCAGCGCAGGCCACCGTCAGTGGAACAGTAGACGCCCTGATTCTGCGCCTGTATCACGTCGAGCGTCCCGGGGCTGCCGGCCATCGCCATGCAGACGTGCTCCGGGTTGCGGGGGTCGATGACCGTGTCGAAGAACTCCGAGTAGCACAGCCCGCCGCCGATCTTCTGGAAGGCGCGGATCCCCTCCACGATACGGGACCACGTCCGGCCGTCATCGGTCGTCTTGAAGTAGCCTTCGCCTTCCACGCCGACATAGACGATCCGATCGTCGAAGGGATCGACCGCCAGCGACTGGTCGGTGCGCTGCGGGTAGGAGTGCGGGGTGCAGGCGACGACCTGCGCCAGGGCCGTGTCGGCACCAGCCAGCACGACCGCCGCAGTCGCACAGAACGCCGCGGCACGCAGTAGGCCCGAACGCGTCATCGGAACGCCCGAGGTGGATCTTACGCCAAACACGGGCCATATGTCCCTTTCAAGGTCGGCCGATCCGCGCGTCGTTCGCTCGGTCATGCGCGGGTCGCCGCGCCGAGGTGGCCGTGCCGCTGCAGCCACTTGACCATCTCGAGCACGGGCACGATGGTCAGCGCCAGCGCGGCCGGGAGCGCCCAGTCCTGCCAGGAGAAGGAAAACGTGCCGAACGGTCCCTGGAGAAACGGCGTGTAGACGATCGCGAGCAGCAGGATCCCTTCCCAGAACACCGCCAGGTTGAGCCACTTGTTGGAGAAGGTGCCGTGCAGGACCGAGTCGTGGTCGGAGCGGTAGTTGTACGCCTTGAAGAACTGGATCAGGATGAGCGACACGAACGTCATTGCCATCGCCTCCTCCAGCGGCCGGCCGTTCTGCCGCAGCCAGGTGAAGAGCCCCAGGTTGACCAGGGCCGACCAGACGCCGCCGGTCAGGAGCAGGATGACGAGCGGGCGGGTGAAGACGCCCGCGCGGGGATCGCGCGGGCGCCGCTCCATCAGATCCGGGTCGGGCGGATCGACAGCGAGCGCCAGCGCCGGCAGGCCGTCTGTCGCCAGGTTCACGTAGAGGATCTGCACCGCCGTCAGCGGGAGCGGGAGTCCGGCCAGCGCGGCTCCCGCCATCAGCAGGATCTCGCCCACGTTCGACGACAGCAGATAGGTCAGGTACTTCCGGACGTTGCTGAAGACGATCCGGCCCTCTTCCACCGCCGCCACGATGGTGGCGAAGTTGTCGTCGAGCAGCGTGACGGCGGACGCCTCCCTGCTGACATCGGTCCCCGAGATGCCCATGGCGACGCCGACGTCCGCCTTCTTGAGGGCGGGCGCGTCGTTCACGCCGTCGCCGGTCATCGCCACGACCTCGCCACGCGACTGCCACATGGAGACGATCCGCAGCTTGTCGGCCGGCGAAACGCGGGCGTAGGCACCGATGTCGGCCACGGCGTCGCCGAGCTCGGCATCGCTCATGGCCGACAGCTCCGTGCCCGACACGACGCGGCGGCCCGCCAGCAGGCCGACTTCGTCGGCAATCGCGGTGGCGGTCAGCGGATGATCGCCGGTGATCATGACCGGCGTGATCCCGGCGGCCCGGCAGGTGCGCACCGCGGCAGCCGCCTCCGCGCGGGGCGGGTCCTGCATCGCCACCAGCCCCAGGAACGTCATCCCGCGCTCGGCGTCCTCGTGGGTGGCATGGCGCTTCCGCGCGAGCGCCAGCACGCGAAGACCGTCCGACGCCAGGTCGCGCTCCATCGACGCGATCCGTTCGCGGTCGGCGTCGGTCATCGGCACGTCGTCGTCGCCACGGACCCGCGTGGTCGCACCCGCGAGGATCACGTCGCTCGCGCCCTTCGAGTACGCTGTCAACCCGTCCGCCTCGGCGTGCAGCGTGGTCATGCGCCGCCGCTCGGAGCTGAACGGGATCTCGTGCATCCGGGGCAGTGCCGTGTTCAGAGCGGCCTGCTCGAGTCCCGCCTTGGCGGCGGCCACGACCAGCGCCCCTTCGGTGGCATCCCCCTCGACGCGCCAGCGTCCCTCTTCGCTGACCACGCGCGCGTCGGACGCGAGGACGCCGGCCCTGAGGAGCTCGCGCACCGCGGCGGACGGCGATACCGCGGCCCCGTCCGCGACGAAGCGTCCGACCGGCTCGTAGCCCGCGCCCGACACCTCCAGGGCGGTGTCCGGCGTGACGAGCCGCCGCACCGTCATCTCGTTGCGCGTGAGCGTGCCGGTCTTGTCCGAACAGATGACAGACGTGCTGCCCAGCGTCTCCACGGCGAGCAGACGCCGGACCAGTGCCTGGCGCGCCACCATGCGCCGGACACCGATGGCCAGCGAGATGGTGACCACCGCCGGCAGCGCCTCGGGCACCACCGCCACCGCGAGGGCGATGCCGAAGATGAACATGTCGAGCAGCGGGAGGCCGCGGCTCAGCCCGGCAAGGACGATCAGGCCGACGACGACCAGCGCGGCCTTGCCCAGCGTCGCGCCCAGCCGATCGAGGTTCTCCTGCAGCGGCGTGCGACCGGCTTCGACGGACTGGACCAGCGTGCTGATACGCCCGAACTCGGTCGCCATCCCGGTCGCCGTCACGACGGCCGTGCCGCGTCCGTACGTGACGACCGTGCCGGCGTAGACCATGTTGGTGCGGTCGCCCACGCCGCGGGGCGTGTCGTCGAGGACGTCCGTGGCCTTGTCCGACGCGGTGGATTCGCCGGTAAGCGCGGCTTCATCGACCGCCAGGTTCACCGCCGTGATCAGCCGGCCGTCGGCGGGCACGCGGTCGCCCGGGCGCAGCTGCACGACGTCGCCCGGCACGATATCCCTGGCCGGAACGCCCGCTTCCAGCCCGTCGCGCATGACGTGGCCGAGGGGGGCGGCCATCTCGCGCAGCGCCTCGAGCGCCCGCTCCGCCCGGAACTCCTGGATGAAGCCGAGCAGCACGGCGAACAGGACGATGACCGCGATGACCACCGCTTCGAGCGCGTGGCCGAGGAGACCCGAGATGGCGACCGCGACCAGCAGGATGACCACCAGCACGTTCTTGAACTGCCCGGCGAAGGTGTGCCACGCGGAGGCGCGCGCGAGCGCCTGCAGCTCGTTCGGACCCGTCTCGGCGAGGCGGCGCGCCGCTTCGGCCGACCCGAGTCCCTGCTCGCTGCTCCGCAGCCGCCGGAGGACCTCGGGGACGTCGAGACCGTGCCAGGGGGTATCGCTGTCTGAAGGTGAAGGGCCGCTGTTCATGCGCGAAGGCAACGACACTCTACCTCACCGCCAGGCTTCGGCACGCCCGGCCGGGCGGCGGGCCGCGTCGATGGCCCCCTTCGTGCTTGTCATGGCCAAGTTGCATGGCTAAGCTTGCCGGGGCATGACGCGCGTGAAGATTGGCGAGTTCCGTGACCGGGCGAGTGAGCTCATCCGCCGCGCCGCCGGCGGCGAAACCGTGGTGATTCTCAACCGCGATCGTCCCGTGGCGAAGATCGTGCCGATCGCCGCAGGGACGGATCCTGCCGGCAGACTCGTCGGCTGCCTCGCCGGCACCGCGGACGTCAGGGGCGATGTCGAGGCCCCGATGGCTCCCGCCGACGGGTGGTTTCAATCGTCCACGTGACCTACCTCCTCGACACCCAGGCCTGGCTCTGGTCCGTGCTCGCCCATCCGCGTCTGAGTCGGCGCGCACGAGGCCTGCTGACGGGGCTGGCGCCACACGAGCACATCGGCATCGCGGCCATCTCCCTGAAGGAAGCCGCCTGGCACCTGGCGCACCGACGCATCGTCATCGATGAGCGGTTCGGCCACTGGGCGCTGTGGCTGCGACGCGCGGCGGCCGCACCCCATCTCGAAGTGCTGCCCCTCACGGTCGATGTCGCCGTCGAGTCGGAACAACTCGGTCCGTCGTTTCCTCCCGACCCGGCGGCTCGGCTCATCGCCGCCACCGCCCGCGTCCACAACCTGATCCTCATCACTGCCGACAAGGCGATTCGACGGAGCCGCGCCGTCCGGACGTTGTGGTGACCCCGAGGAACCACAGTCCGCTGCTGGCGCCCTGGACGGGACCGTACGGCGGCGTGCCCCCGCTCGATCGCCTGGACGCGGAGCTGTTTCCCGAAGCGCTCCAGGCGGCGATCGACGAGGCGCGCGCCGAGGTCGAGGCGATCGCGGCAGGCGCGGAGCCACCAACGTTCGAGAACACGCTGGCCGCGCTCGAGCGAACCGGCACGGCACGGGATCGCGTCGAGCGCCTGTTCGCGGTCGCACGCGAGAACGTCAGCACCCCGGCGCTGCAGGCGGTCGAACACGACTGGCTCCCGCGCCTGGCCGCCGCCAGCGACGAGGTGTTCCTGAACCCGGCGCTCTTCGCCCGCATCGATGCGGTCGCCGCGTCGGCGGACACCGCCGCGCTCGAGCCCGATCAGCAGCGGCTCACCCGGCGCGTCCACGACCTGTTCGTCCGCCGTGGTGCCCGGCTCGACGCCGCCGGGAAGGCGCGCCTGTCACGAGTCAACCAGGAGATGGCGGGGCTGTTCGCCGAGTTCCGGCGGAAGGTACTCGCGGAGGAGGACGCCTGGACGGTGCTGCAGTCGGACCCGGACCTGGCGGGCCTGCCGGCGGCCGTGGCGGCCGCCGCCGCGGCCGCGGCCGCCGAGCGCCACATCCGGGCCGCCGGCATCGTGGTCAACACGCGGTCGAGCGTCGATCCGTTCCTGGCCTTCTCGAGCCGCCGCGACCTCCGCGAGCGGGTGTGGCGCGCGTTCAAGATGCGCGGCGACAACGGCAACGTACACGACACCAACGGCGTCATCGTCCGCATCGTGGGCCTGCGCTCCGAGCGGGCCACGCTGCTCGGCTACCCGTCCCACGCCCATTGGCAGATGGCGGATTCGATGGCTCGGGAGCCGGCGGCCGCGCATGCCCTGATGGCGCAGGTCTGGCCGGCGGCGCTGGCGCGCGTCCGCGAGGACGTCAGAGACCTGCGGGCCATGGCCGCGGCCGAGGGCGAACCGACGGACGTCCAGCCGTGGGACTACCTCTACCTCGCTGAGAAGGTCCGCAAGGCCCGCTACGACCTCGATCAGACGGCCATCAAGCCGTACCTGGCCCTGGACAACATGGTGGCCGCCGCGATCTGGTCGGCCGAGCGGCGCTTCGACCTGGCGTTCCGCGAGATCACCGGTCGGGTGCCGGTCTTCCATCCCGACGTGCGCGTGTGGGAGGTGACGGACGGCCCGTCGGGCGCCCACCGCGGGCTCTTCTACCTGGACAACTTCGCCCGCGCGGGCAAACGCTCGGGGGCGTGGGCGGTCAGCTACCGCGACCAGCACCGCCTCGACGGCCCGGTCCCGCCTGCCGTGTCCAACAACAACAACTTCATGCGGGGCGCCCCCGGCGAGCCGGTGCTGATCTCGCTGGACGACCTGCGGACGCTCTTCCACGAGTTCGGACACGGGCTGCACGCCCTGCTCCAGGAGATCCGGTATCCGAGCCTGGCGAGCACGCCGGCAGACTTCGCCGAGCTGCCCTCACAGGTCAACGAGAACTGGATGCTCACGCGGGAGGTCCTCGATCGCTTCGCCCGCCACTGTGAGACGGGAGCACCGATGCCCGACGACATGGTGGAACGCATCCAGCGCTCCCGGCAGTTCAACCAGGGCTACGCCACGGTGGAGTACCTCGCGGCCGCCATCCTCGACCTCGACCTGCACGCGACGCCGCGCGCCACGTTCGATCCCGCGGCGTTCGAGCGCGAGACGCTCGGGCGCCTCGGCATGCCCCGGGAAATCGCGCTGCGCCACCGGCTGACGCACTTCGATCACCTCTTCGGCAGCGACGAATACGCCGGCGGCTACTACAGCTACCTCTGGGCCGACGTGATGGCCGCCGATGCGTGGCAGGCGTTCCGCGAAGCGGCGGACGGCCCGTGGGATCGGGCGGTCGCCGAACGGTTCCGCCGCCATGTCCTGGCCGAGGGGAACGCGACGGACCGCGCGGAGGCTTACAGGCGTTTCCGCGGCCGCGATCCCGACCCGCGGGCGCTGTTCGAGGCGCGCGGCCTGCCGCCCGCCTGACATCGGTCGCCTGCGGCGCAGGCCAGGAAGGATCCAGCCTGCCTCGGACGAACAGGAGTGTTCGATGACGGAGCACCGCCTCGTCTCCCGGCGCCACTTCCTGAGATCGTCGGCGGCGCTCGCGCTGCCGGCCCTGTCGACGGGAGGCTGCATCGCCCGGCCGCTGCCGGTTCGCCTGCCGGAGCGTTCCGCCATTCCGGCCGTCGAGACCGACACGCTCGTGAACGACATCCACTCGCAGCTCAACGCCACCCGTGTCGCGCGCATCGTCAAGCCCACGGGCGTGAGCGAGCTGCGGGCGGCCGTCCTGGCGGCGGGGGCTGACGGCGTGCCGGTCGCGATCGCGGGCGGACGCCATGCCATGGGGGGCCAGCAGTTCCGGACCGCGGGCGTGCTGATCGACACGCGCGCCCTCGACCGGGTGCTCGACTTCGACGTCGAGCGCGGGCTGATCGCGTGCGAGGCTGGCATGCAGTGGCCGGCACTGGCGGAGTACCTGGGCGCCGCGCAGGCCGGCGGCGATCGGCACTGGGGCATCTATCAGAAGCAGACGGGGGCCGATCGGCTCAGCCTGGGTGGCGCCCTGGCCTGCAACGCCCACGGCCGCGGACTGACGTTGAAGCCGATCGTCCAGCAGGTGGAATCCTTTGACCTGCTCGACGCCTCGGGCGAAATCCGCCGGTGCTCCCGGGACGAGAACGCCGAGCTGTTCCGGCTCGTCATCGGCGGGTACGGCCTGTTCGGCGTGGTCACCGCCGTGCGCCTGCGCCTGCGCCCCCGGACGAAGGTGCGGCGGGTCGTCGCGCTCGGAGACGTCGCGGACATCATGGACCGCTTCGAGCAGCGGATCCGCGACGGCTATCTGTACGGCGACTTCCAGTTCGCCACCGACGAAGGCCGGGACAGTTTCCTCCGCCGGGGCGTGTTCGCCTGCTACGAGCCCGTGGCCCCGGAAACCCCGCTCACCGCCAACCCCGCCCGCCTCGAGCCGGAGGACTGGGCCCGGCTCACGTTCTACTCCCACCGGTACAAGCGGCGGGCGTTCGACGCGTATTCATCCCGGTACCTCGCCACGTCGGGCCAGGTGTACTGGGCCGACGACCAGCTGGCCGCCTCGTACGTGGACGACTACCACGCCGACCTCGACAGGGCCCTTGGCGCACGGGTGAAGGGCACGGAGATGATTTCCGAGATCTACGTCCAGCGGCCGAGGCTCGCGGCCCTCATGGAGGCGGCGCGCACGACGCTCAGGGAGCGCCGCGCGAACATGATCTACGGAACGATCCGGCTCATCGAGCAGGACGACGAAAGCTTCCTGGCGTGGGCCCGCGACCGCTACGCGTGCATCATCTTCAACCTGCACGTCGAGCACTCGCCCGGCGCGATCGACCGGGCGGCCGACACGTTCCGGGCGCTCATCGATCTGGGCATCGCGCACGGCGGCAGCTACTACCTGACCTACCACCGCTGGGCACGCCGCGACCAGGTGGAGCGCTGCTATCCACAGATGCGGGAGTTCCTCGCGCTGAAACGCCGGCACGACCCGGAGTCGCGCTTCCAGAGCGACTGGTACCGCCACTACAGCGACATGTTCGCCGGCGCGTGATGCCACGCGCGGCCGACGGGTTCAGGACCGGGGGCCGGGCGCCTCCGTGAGCCACTCGAGCGCCCGGCGGGCCGCCACCTCCGTGACCCAGTGCGGACCGTCGAATTCGAAGTAGGTCACGTCGTACCCGTCGCCCTGCAGCCGCGGCACGGTGAAGTACCGGCTGAGCCGGACGTTGTACACGTTGTCGCGAACGCCGTGGCCCACGAAGATCCGCGGCCGGCCGACCGGCGGTGACGGCGGCGAGTAGTAGCCGGGCGCGATGGCAATGAGGTGTGTGAACAGGTCACCGTTCGCCAGGCCGAGCGACAGCGAATACGTGCCGCCGTCGGACAACCCGCCCAGGGCGATGCGGCTCCGGTCGATCACCAGCCGGTCGAAGACGTGGTCGAGGGCGGCGTCGATCGATCGCACATCCGGACCGTAGGGGCTGTCGATCCCGTCCCAGGTGTTGTGGCGGGCGTCGAGCGTCACCGCGACCACGCCGAACTCGTCCACGAGCGGCCGGAACACGGCGTGGAAATCGGTTTCGCGTCCTCCGCCCCCGTGCAGGAGCACCAGCAGGGGCGACGGGCGGGTGGCGGCGTTCCGCGGCACGAACAGCGTGCCGTCGCGCCAGGAGAGGTCCCGGAGCATGAGGCTGCCGAGACCGAGCCGGTGCGCGCCCGGCGACACCGATATGGTCGGGGTGGCGGGCCGCGCCTCGACCCGGGTGTCCTGCGCCAGCCGGCCGCACCCGGACGACCCCAGCGCGAACACGAACGCGAGAGTCGCCAGCCGCATGCGCACGGGCTAGAATAGCCTCGCCGCGGCCGTGCCGGTACTGTCCGCGGGCCTCAGGGAGCATCTCATGTTCTTCAGACAGACGTCGGTATCCCGGTATGTGGCCCTGACGGCCGCCTTCGCCGTCCTGGCCGTCGCCCGCCCCGTCGCCCAGTCCGCCCCGGGTGCTGCGCTCGGCGGTGCGGTCTCGTCGGCAGCCGAAGGGAAGATGGAAGGGGTGCTCGTCAGCGCCCGGCGCGACGGCGCGAACCACACGGTGACCGTGGTGAGCGACGCCCAGGGCCGCTACACCTTCCCGCGCACGCACCTGTCCCCCGGACGACACACCGTGACCATCCGCGCCACCGGCTTCGATCTCGCGGGCCCGGCGGCGGTGGAGGTCCCGGCGCAGGGCACGGCCACGCTCGACCTCGCGCTGCAGCCGGCGAAGGACCTGATCGCGCAGCTCACCTCGCTGGAGCTGACGATGGCGATGCCGGGCACCGAGCAGATGAAGAACCGCTTCACCTATCAGGGCGCGAGCTGCAACTACTGCCACTCGCTTCACCGGGTCATCCAGTCCCGGCACGCCGAGCCGCAGTGGAAGCGGGTCATCAACCGCATGTCGTCCTATTACCCCGACGGCTCGGCGCACAGCAACGACAACCGCGCCTGGGGCCGCCGGCTCATGGACTACGGCGACTCGTTCGGCCGCCCGACGCCGAACGGTCCGGATGAAGGCCGGGACCCGGACCGCTGGTTCGGCATGCCGATCGCGGATCTGGCGCCGTTCCTCTCGTCCATCAACCTGAGCGGCGGCCGCACGACGCTCGCCTACGAGCCGAAGCCCACGCTGGCGCGTCCGACCGGCCGCGCTACGCGCGTCATCATCACGCAGTGGGATCAACCCCGCGTCCAGACGGTGTCGCACGACATGGACGTGGACTCGAAGGGCAACGTCTGGTACGGCGACGAGAGCAACCAGGTGATCGGCAAGCTCGATCCCCGGGCCCACACGTTCACCGAATACGAGCTGCCACCGGTTCCCGACGGGCACCTGCCGGGTACGCGCGACGTCGAGGTGGACAAGCACGACCACGTCTGGTTCCCGATGCGCATCGCCGGCGGCGCCTCGCTGCTCACGAAGTTCGAGCCGGCGACCGAGAAGGTCACCACCGTCGCGGACGCCACGGGGCAGTTCATCGCCGAGGGTCCGAACGACACGATGTGGATGGGCGGCGCCGTGAACCCGTTCCACAAGATCGACATGAAGACCATGACGAAGGTGGCCACGTACCCCGGGAACGGCTACCAGGTGGTCGTCAGCTCGAAGGGCAACCCCTACATCGCCGGCTTCGGCGGCGTGGAGGGCTACGACGTGGCGGCGGACAAGCCGATCAGGGTCCCCTACATGACGAAGACGACCTGGGGCCGGCGCGGCCGCATGGACCCGCAGGATCGCTACTGGTTCGCGATGTACGCGTCCGACCGGATCGGGATGTACGACACGAACACCGGAGAGCTGAAGGAGTGGCCGCTCCGGCAGTACTTCACGCCCTACACCGTCACGGCCCCCGACAAGGCGGGCATGGTGTGGGCGCCGAGCAACACGAGCGACCGGCTGGCGCGCCTCGATCCGAAGACGGGCGAGATCATCGAGTACCTGATGCCGACGGAGCTCGACACGAAGAAGATCGCGTTCGATCCGACGAGCGATCGCGTCACGCTGCTGTTCGCGAACATGCGGACGGCGCGCATCGCCCGCGTCGAAGTGCTCGACTGAGTTGGCGACGTTCGTGGGGGCCGGCGTCAGGCGGCCCGGTGGCGGCGTGCGGGCCGCCCGACAGGTGACACGTGGATGCCTCGCCGAGGCGAAGCGGAGGCGGGCGGCCCGATCAGCGGAGGAAACGGTGATGGAGAAGCACAACCCGGTATCGCGGCGTGAGTTCGTCGCCGGCCTCGGCGCGGCGGTCGTCGGCACCTCGATCGCGCCGTCGGCGATCGTCCACGCCTTGCAGGCGAAGCCGTCGATCAGGTTGTTCAACGGCAAGGACCTCTCCGGCTGGTATTCGCACATCAGGGGCCTCGGCCGGAACAACGACGAGAAGCGCGTGTACCGCGTGACCGACGGCATGCTGCACGTCACCGGCGAGATGAACGGCGGCCTGATGACTGAGCAGGCGTACGGCAACTACCGCCTGGTGGTCGAGTACCGGTGGACCGATCGCGGGATGGCGGCCCCGCGTACGGGACAGGCCAAGGACTGCGGCCTGCTCATCCACTGCGGCAAGGAGGATGCGGTCGCCGTGGGAACCTGGCCCCAGAGCATCCAGTGCCAGATCTACCAGGGCGCGGTCGGCGATCTCGTGCTGCTGCCCGGCACGGACCACCTGAGCGCCATGATCGAAGGGGACGAGCGGCCGGGGGGCTTCCAGTACGTGCCTGGCGCGAAGGCCCAGCTCCGCCAGGCGGGCGGCGACACCAGGTTCAACATCAACACGCACCTGAACAAGGACCCGAACTGGAAGAACGTCACCGACTTCCGCAGCCCGAACGGCGCCGAGCGTCCGCACGGGGAGTGGAACACGGTGGAGGTGATCGCCGACCACGACACGCTGACCTTCATCGTCAACGGCCGGACGGTGAACAAGGCCACCAACCTGACCGTCACGACGAATGGGACAAAGGGCCCGTACACGAGCGGCGCCATCGGCATCCAATCCGAGGGCGGCGAGATCCTCTTCCGGCGGTTCGAGCTCTTCCCGCTGCGGTAGGCGCTCAGGGGCGAGCGCGCGCCGGACGGCACTTCATACGCACGAGCGTGACCATGCAAGCAGGACAGAGTGGGGGAAACGCCCGGACTCAGGGTGAAGACAGGTCGAACTCGTCCCGTGGAAACAGATCCGTGTTCACGTCGGTCAGGGCCGACCTGTCGAAGTCCGGTCCGTAGTAGGCCGTATCGCCGCCGAGGTAGCTCTCGAACAGCTCGTCGAGCGGGATGCCGGCGCGCCCGAAGTGCTCGCGGACCCGGGGATCGGCGACGCGCTCGGCGAGTACCCCGCGGTCCAGGGTGATCGGCTCGTGGCTGCCCACCAGGATCCCCGGCACGCTCAGCACGTGCGGGAACACGCGTACGAAGCCGTCGTGGACCCGTCGCGTCGGCGCCCACGTGACCGCCAGGCCGCCGGGCTTCAGGCGGCTGCGCAGCAGGCGGAAGTACTCCTCCGAGAAGAGGTTGCCCGAGAACGCGCTCGTTGGGCGCAGCGCGTCGGCTTCGATGACGTCGAAGCGCTCGAACGTGCGCATGAGATACGTGCGACCGTCGCCCGCGATGTGCTCGATTCGCGGATCGGCCAGCAGCGCGTGAAGGGCGCCGTAGGTGCTGCGCTCCGCCAGCGCGCCCAGCGTCGTGAGCTGCGGCCGGATGATCTCGATGCTCACGATCCGGCGCACGTCCGGCCGCCCGGCCGCGGCGTAGGCCGTGTCACCGGACCCCAGTCCCACGATGGCCACGTCCACCGGATTCGGGTGGATGAACACGGCCAGCGCGCCCAGCGCGGTGTGGACGCCCCCGTAGGGCAGGGAGCTCTGCCCGAGGCCGTTCGCGAACACCCGGTCCACCAGGTGGGTCGCTTCCTGGTCGCGCCGGATCACGGACAGCCCGGTGTCATCCTCGCCGACGACGATCCGTTCCGGCGCGGCTCCGTGCAGCCGGGCCCACAGCCGATCGTTCGAGGGCAGGGCGGCCACCCAGAGCGCGCCCAGCAGGGCGGCGAGCCCCGCCGCCGGCACCCCGAGCCGCCCGCGCCGTCCGACGCCCGCGTCGCGCGGTGACGCGATGCCGAACCAGGCGAAGACCGAGCTCACGACGGCGACCATGGCCAGGGTGCCGGAGGTTCCCAGCGATGGCAGCAGCAGGAAGCCGGTGATGACCGTGCCGAGCAGGCTGCCCGTGATGTTGGCCGCCAGCAGTTGACCCACCCTCCGGCCCACGTGGCCGGGATCGCGCTGGACCACGCGCTGCACGAACGGAAACGCCGCGCCGAGCAGGCAGGTCGGCAGCGTGATCAGGACGAGCGGCGCCATCACGTAGAGCCGGATGAAGTGAGCCGGCACCTGGGCGTCCGGGCCGCCGATGAGCCCTCGCACCATCGGGCCCAGCGCGTGGACGCTGGAGCGGACGTCCAGCGGTTCGTAGCCGGCGAAGTAGTCGTGCAGCGCCGGCACCTGCGGCGCGACGGCGCCGAGCGCCGCCAGCAGTGCCGTGGCGCCGAGCCCCGCGCCTGCCTGCAGGAGCAGGAAGAGCCGCCCCGGCCGCCGTACGCGCCGGTCGAGCAGGCTGCCGGCGAGTGCGCCGAAGCCGAGGCCGCCCAGGTACGCCGTCAGCAGCGTCCCGAAGGTGAACGCGGACGACTTCACCATCACGCCGAGCAGCCGGAACCAGACGATCTCGAGCGACAGCGCGACGAAGCCGGCCGCCCCCGCCGCGACCATCCAGAACAGCGGTGCCGGAGGGACGGGGGCCTCACGCGGCGGTGGCCCTGCCGCGCCGTCACCGGTGGCGTGAGCGGGCGATGTCTCCAGGCGAAGCGCCAGCGGGAGGAACAGGGCGGCGCACGCCAGGTTGATGACCGCGCCTGCGCGGAGGCTGCCTGCGAGCCCCATCCACGGAAGCAGGCCCCACGTGGTGATCAGCGCGCCGAGCGCGGCCCCCAGCGTGTTGGCGCCGTACAGCCCGCCGATCGTCGACGCCGCGCGATCCAGCGTCACCGTGAGCGCCCGGGACAGCAGCGGCAGCGACATGCCCATGAAGAACGTCGGCCACACCAGGCTGACGAACAGCACGGCCGCCATCGGTGCCCGTCCGATCGGGAGTTCCGCGAACCGCAGGTAGAGGACGTCGTAGTAGAACCACGCGCTGGCGGCGCCGAACGCCGCGATCGCGAGCTCGGCTCCGACGAACAGAAGGAGGCTGGCGCGCCGCGAGACCCGGTCGGCGAGGTGGCCGCCGGCCAGGTGCCCGATGCCCAGGCCGGCCATGAACGCCGCGACGATGATCGTGGCGGAATAGACGTCGGCGCCGGAGAAGAACGCCAGCAGCCGCTGCCAGATCACCTGGTAGAGCAGGGCGGCAAAGCCCGATGCGCCGAACACGACAGCGGCCAGGATGCGCACGGGCTCGAGGGGGGCCGTTCATGCTAACCCGAACCGGTCGGCCGCGCACGAGTCCGTCAGCGGCTGCGAGGTGTGGAGGCTTCGCGGCGTTCGACGCGGACACGGGCGGCCGCGGCCGGACAGCCGGATCCGTGCGGGCCGGCGGACTCGGGCGAACTTCGGGCTCAGTGCGTCATCGAGTAGAGGATGGCGTTGATCCCGAAGGCGTAGCCGCGCGGGCTGAAGGCGTAGAAGTACGAGGGATCCTCTCCCTCGCGCTCCCACGAGTCCTGGATGTCGGTGTTGTGCGTCATCAGCACCATCAGCCGGCCCTGCTCGTCGAGGATCGCCCGCACGTGCGGCGTGGCGCTGTCCGCGCCCTGCTCCGACGTGCCGCCGCCGGTGCTGAGGAAGAACCGGATGTTGGGGATCTGCGGGATCTCCGTGACGACCGCCTGCATCCGGAACAGCGGGTGGTCCATCGGCAGATCGACGATCGGGTAGCGGTCGGCCGGGAGCACCTTGCGCAGCTCCTCCACCCAGCGATCCCACTGGTAGCTGCCCCAGGAGTCATCGGTCCAGAGCAGGCCGCCCTTCAGCAGGTACTCACGCAGGCGTTCGGCGTCGGCTGGCGGGATGGACGCGCTGCCGGGCGCGGAGAGGATGACCAGGGGGCACTGGAAGATCTCGTCGCCGCCGATCCGCACCAGCAGGTGGTTCGGGTCGCCGGACGGCAGCATGCCCACGTTGATCTTCGTGAGCTCGGACAGACGGATGGACATGTTGATGTCGGCGTTCGGGTAGTCGGTCCGCCAGCTGCCACCGCCGCGCCGGCTGCCGGACAGGTAGACCGCGCGGCAGTAGTGGAAGCGCCCCTGGTAGTCCTGCTCGGTGGCGTACCGCGAACCCGAAAACTCCCGGCCGAAGGGAGGCAGCAACTGGGCGTACAGGCCGGCGCCGAGGGCGAAGGTCAGCAGCAGAACCGTCGGGACCGTTCTGGCGGGGAGCCGCACGCCGTATTCTGTGCCCCGAACGGTGACGCCTGGCAAGCCCCGGGCGCGACGGGATCCCGACCCGGGCGGTAGAATCGCTGGCCGACGCCGGGTACGCATCCGGAGAGGCGAGAGGAACCGCTCATGCACACACGCTGCCGCCGCGCTGTTCTGCTGGTCACCGCTCTGGTAGCCGCAGTCAGCCTCGCCGCCCAGGACGCACGGCCGGCTGCCCTGCCGCAGCCGACGCTGCACCACTACCACGTCAACAGCGTGGATCCCGAGCGCTCGAGAGACTGGTACGCGCAGTTCTGGCCGAACGGGCGGAAGACGACCTTTGCCGGTCTCCCGGCGTTCGGGGACGGCATCGCGCTCGTCTACACGAAGGTCGCGGCACAGGCGCCCGGTGGTTACGACCGGGCGAAACAGCGGTCGGATCCGCAGAGCGCCTTCTGGACGTTCGGCTCCACCATCAAGGCGCCCGACTCTTCGGCGCTGCGTGCGCGCCTGCAGAAGGTGGACGCCAGGGCCTTCCAGCCGGTCACGCTGTACGGCGGGCCTGGAGGGACGGGCACGGCGGAGTACTCCTGGGGGCTGCCCATGGGCCACACGATCTCCACGCTCGATGCGCTCGCGAAGATGCCCACCCCGCCGCCGGCGCCCGCAGGGCAGGACTACGGGTACTACGTGGATCCGGACGGTCTGCTGGTCGAGTTCGCGGTCATCGCCGGAGCGCCAGCCGACGATTTCGGCGCGCACTCGCACCTGTGGCACGAGCAGCCGCTGTGCGCCGCCAACTGGTACGTGGAGCACCTGGGGATGCAGATGGCCCCCACGCGGGACTGGGTCACCGGCGAAACCGGGCAGCCGGAGCGCTGGGAGCCCTGCGAGCGGCCGATCAGCCAGGTCGTGACCTACGCCAGCACGATGCGGAGCGGCTGGCTCCGATCGCCTTCGGGCAACGTGCGCTTCGCCAACAGCACCTGGCTCGCCTACCCGCGCCAGTGCCACTTCGGGCGGTGCGGGGCCGACGGGGATCGGCCGCTGGCCCGCTCGAGGGGCCAGGTGCTGGACCACGTGGGCTTCACGTATCCGGATCTCGATGCCGTCATCGCGCACCTCGAGGCGCGCAACGTCACGATGCAGGGCCCCTACGCGCTCGGAGACACCCGGGCCGTGATGGTGGAAACGCCCGACGGGCTTGCTCTCGAGCTGATCCAGGCAAAGTAGCCGCCGTACCGCAGTCTGCCTGTGTGGGGGCCGGCTTCAGCCGGCCCGGCGCCGTTCGGTGATCAGGGCTGCCGCCACGGGTCGCTTCATCGCGGATCGCGGAGCGCCGGCACCCCGATCGGGTGCCGGCGCTGCACGACATCTGCGAGCGCCAGCACGGCCCCGTCACCACCCATCGGACCCACCACCTGAAGGCCGACCGGCAGCCCCTCCCGATCCGTGCCGCACGGAACGGAGGCGACCGGCAGCCCCGTCAGGCTCAACACGAAGGTCGGCGCGATCCAGTCCACGTAGGTGGCCATCGGACGTCCGGCAATCGCGTCGGGGTAGTTCTGCTCGACGGGAAACGGCGGTACCGCCATGCACGGCGTGAGGATGTGATCGAAGCGCTCGAACAGCTCACGAAACCGATGCCACAGGCGGCCGCGCTCGGCTTCGGCCGCCGCCAGGTCGCGGGTGGTCGTCTCGAGCCCGGCGCGCACGTTGCCCGCGACGTTGGGGCCGAACTCCGCCGCACGATCGAGGCGCGGGAACATCTGCGCGACGAACCAGAGGCCGCGCAGGGCGAGGAACGCCGGGCGGGCAGTCGAGAGGTCCAGCGGGACTTCCTCGACGTGCGCGCCGGCATCGGCCAGTCCGAACGCAGCCCGTCGGCACACGACTTCGATCTCCGGATCGATGCCGATGCCGGCGGGGTCGGCACAGTAGCCGAGCCGTGCTCCACGCGCCACGCCGGCCCCGACCTGGGCGAGGAATCCGGGTTCGGCGGGCGGACGGCCCACGGGACTGAAGTGGCTGGGCCCGGCGATCGCGTCGAGCGCCAGCGCCACATCGGCGGCCGTGCGCGCCATGGGACCGGTCACCTGCAGCGTGTCCCACGCCCAGTCGGTCGGGTGCGTCGGCACGAGCCCGACGCTCGGACGCAGCCCGACCACGCCGCAGAACGACGCCGGGATGCGCAGCGACCCGCCGAGGTCGGTGCCTTCCGCGAGGGCGATCATGCCGCTGGCGAGTCCGGCCGCGCCGCCGCCTGTCGATCCGCCTGCGCTCCGGGTGGTGTTCCAGGGGTTCCGCGTTCGCCCGAAGACGTCGTTGAACGTGTTGCCGCCGGCGGCGAACTCGGGGCAGTTGGTCTTGCCGAGCACGATCGCGCCCGCATCGCGCAGGCGGCGCACGACGAGGGCGTCCGCGCCGGGGACGTGGTCGGCGTAGAGCGGAGACCCGAACGTCGTCCGCAGGCCGGCGACCGGCGTGACGTCCTTGATGCCAACCGGCAGGCCGCACAGGGGGCCGGGATCTTCGCCGCGCGCCAGCCGCCGGTCCAGCGCCTGCGCCTCGTCCATCGCGCGGGGGTTCAGCGTGACGATCGCGTTGATCGTGTCGTTGACGCGGCTGATGCGTTCCAGGCAGGCCTGGACGACCTCGGCCGCCGACGCCTCGCGCGCGCCGATCCGGCGGCGGAGCTCGACGGCCGGCAGATCGGCGAGAGCGGTCACGGCCTCCAGTCGCCGTCGAACGCGACCACGCGCGCGAAGGCCGCCTCGCCCCCTTTGAACTTCCAGGGGAAGCAGCCGAGGATCAGGCGCCGGTTCTGCAGCGCGGGGGCGTCGATGTCGCCGCCGAGGTTCTCGATGTGCATGCAGTTCTTCGGGAAGAGCGCGTTGTGGGTCAGCTGGTAGGCGGAGTCCGGAAACAGCCGCGCCACGGCCTCGGGCCCGCCGAACTTGTCCTCGCACTGCCTGCGCACGCGGTCGCAGTGCCCGTGCGCGCCCTTGCCCAGGAAGCGTCCGATCGGCAGGTTCATCGGGTGGTCGGTCGAAATGCAGTCCACGCCCCAGATGTGAATCTCCTTCTCCAGGAGCCAGGGCACCATGTCCGGGTGTGCGCCGGGATGGCGGTGGATGTACTTCTCCTCGTCCGGCTCGGCCCCGAACTGCGCGTACTTGTGCCATCCCGTGTGGAGCAGGAGGAGGTCGCCCTTCTTCACCTCGACGCGGTCCTCGATCATCGTCGGCGTGTAGAGGCCGAGCTCGTCCATCTCGCCGGAGAGATCGACGAGCGCGCCGGGTCCGCACAGCCAGGCCACCGGGATCTCGTCGATCGTCATGCCGGCGGTGACGAAGTGCCGCGGCGCGTCGAGATGCGTGCCCATGTGGTTGGAGGTCATGATGTATTGGGCGTTGACCCCGTGCTCGGCCTTGCGCTTGATGTACTTCACCTCGAAGGGCGGGTAGAACGGCCAGAAGGACACCTGTTCGTTCAGCGGCTGGGACAGATCGTAGAGCTTCATGCGGCCTCCACGGATTGGACGGAGCGCTCCAGCACGCGGCGGATCAGCACCTCGGCGAGATGACGCCGATAGCGGCTGGAGGCGTGAATGTCGCTCGGCGGATCGATGTCGTGACGGGCCGCAGCTGCCGCGGCCTCACGGATCGCGCCGGACGAGGGCGTGTGGCCCGTGAGCGCCCGCGCGGCGTTGTCGGCGAGCACGGCGCGATCGCCGACGCCGAACAGCGCGACCCGGACGGCCGCGCACCGGCCATCCTCGTCCAGCGTGACCGCCGCCGCCGCGCCGGCGAGCGCGAAGTCGCCGCGGCGCCGCGAGATCTCCTGGAACGCACAGCCCGTCCGCCGCGGCAGCGGCGGGATGGCGATGCCGACGAGCAGCTCGTCGGGTCGGAGCGCCGTGGAGAACAGGCCGGTGAAGAACGACGCCGCGGGAAGCGTGCGCTCGCCAGCGGCGCTCCGCACCGTCAGCGTCGCGTCGAGCGCGAGCACGACCGCCGGCAGCTCGGCCGCCGGATCGGCGTGGGCCAGGCTTCCGGCGACCGTGCCCCGCGTGCGGATCGCGGCGTGGGCGATGAACGGCATCGCCGCCGCGAGGAGCGGCGCCTCGCGCGCGACGACGGCGCTCTGCTCGACGGCGCGCTGCCGGGTCATGCCGCCCAGGCGCAGACCGCCGCCCCGATCGCCCG
>VFZH01000041.1 GCA_016871255.1 Acidimicrobiia bacterium
CCCTCCGAGCTGCTGGCGGTGTGCGCGGTGTCGCCGACGATGGACCTGGGTCGCTGCGTGGAGGCACTGGAACGGCGCGCGAACGTCGTCTACCAGTGGAACTTCGTCCGTAACCTGAAACGCCGCATGCGGCGGAAAGCCGCCGCGGTTCCCGACGTCTTCAACCTGGCGCCGCTCGCGCGCGTTCGCACGGTGCGCCAGTTCGACGAGGTGTACACCGCGCCCCACCACGGCTTCGCCGACGCGACCGACTACTACTTCCGGGCGAGCGCAATGCGGGTTGTCGATCGGATCCGGGTGCCGGCGCTCATCCTGGCAGCCGCCGACGATCCGTTCGTGCCGCCCGATCCGTTCACGCACCCGATCGTAACGGCGAACCCCCACCTGACGGTCGTCGTCACGCCGTACGGGGGGCACTGTGCGTACGTGGAGCGGCCGACGGCGGAATACGACGGCTACTGGGCCGAGCGCGAGGTCGTCCGCTTCGCGACCGCCCAGCTCGATGACGTCAGACGCCCAGGCGCTCCCGCAGCAGGGCAGCCAGCTCCGGTCCCTTCCCCTGCTCCTCGTGCTTGAAGTACACGAACACGTCCGCACACGGCGATGTCCGCTCGCGGATGATGTCGGCCCAGCGCGTGATGTCGTCGGGCGTGTACCCCTCGTCGCGCAGCCGGAAGTAGGCGTAGTCGGCCGTGATCTCGACCGGCGTGGACAGCCGCTCGCTGTCGGCCACGCAGAGCGCGAGGTTGCGGTCGCCGAGCCGCGCCCAGATCTCCGGCTCCAGCCACGACGCGTGCCGGAACTCGAACGCGGCGCGAACGCCGGTTGGCAGCGTGTCGAGGAACGCGTCCAGCAGTTCCGTATTCCGCCTGAGACTCGGCGGAAGCTGAAACAGGAGCGCCCCCAGCTTGTCCCCCAGGACCCCGGCCACGTCCACGAAGCGCGCCGTCGCCTCGCCGCAGGCCTTCAGCCGCGCGTCGTGCGTGATGCGCCTGGGCGCCTTCAGCGTGAACCGGTACGGTGACGGCGTCGCGGCAGCCCAGCCGGCGAGCGTCTTCTCGTTCGGCATCCTGTAGAACGTGTGGTTGATCTCGACCGTCGGAAAGCGCTCGGCGTAATACGGCAACATGCGCGAGGCCGGCAGGGTGTCGGGATAGAAGCTGCCCTTCCACTCGGGGTAGTTGTAGCCGGAGGTGCCGATCCAGATCATCTGATAGAGTGGCCATTCTACTGGAGCGTCCGGTCTCGACAGTGGAGGCACGAAGGATGAAGCGCGCTGCCGGTGTCTGCCTCGTTCTGCTCGGTTTCGCCGGCTGCGCCGGGGAACCCGAGGTGCGGAGCTACGAGCTGCAGGGGCAGATCCTAGGCATCCGTGCGGATGACGGCGAGGTGCTCGTCAAGCACGGCGACATCGAAGGCTTCATGCCGGCGATGACCATGCCCTTCAAGGTGCAGGACGACGCGCTGCTGGAGGGCAAGAAGCCGGGCGACCTGGTCACGGCCACGCTGCAGGTCACGGACACCGAAGGCATCCTGACCACGCTGACGACCACCGGCCACGCCCCGCTCGACACATCGCCGCCTCCCGAAATGATGACGCCGCTCGAGGTGCTCACGGAGGGCGACCCGGTCCCGCAGGAGATCTTCTTCGACCAGGACGGCAAGGCGCGGCCCATGGCCTCGTTCAAGGGCAGGACCGTGGCGCTCACCTTCACGTACACGAACTGCCCGATGCCGAACTTCTGCCCGCTGATGGACCGGAACTTCGCCGAGGTGCAGGAGGCGGTGCAGGCGTCACCCGAGCTGGGCCACGTCCAGCTGCTGTCGGTGACGATCGATCCGGCGATCGACACGCCCGAGGTGCTGAAGGCGCACGCCGCGACGCTCGATGCGGACCCGTCGGTGTGGACCTTCGTGACCGGCGACGAGGCGAACCTGTCGCGCTTCGCGGCGCTCTTCGGCGTGGCCATCGTCCGCAACGAGAACGACCCGATCGACATCAGCCACACGTTGCGGACGGCCGTCATCGCGCCCGACGGCACGCTGGTCAAGAGCTACTCGGGCAACGCCTGGACGCCCGCCGACCTGATTGCCGACCTCAAGGCGGTTCCCGCTCCCGTCAACTGACCCGCTGACGGCGGCGCCGCGCCTGCCGTTCACCGCGCGTGAACGGCGGCTGATCGCCCGCCTGCGCACGCCGCTCGCGGTCCAGCGCTGGCTGAACGACCTGCCCTACAACGACGAGGCCGGAGGGGAAA
The DNA here is from genome assembly GCA_016871255.1 of Acidimicrobiia bacterium. GTDB lineage: Bacteria > Acidobacteriota > Vicinamibacteria > Vicinamibacterales > UBA2999 > VFZH01. The sequence continues at coordinate 2,259 of VFZH01000041.1, forward strand.
CGCTCCGCAGTTTCCGGGGCGTGGTCCGCACCGGCGCCGTCCACTGCCTCGAAGCCGCGCTCTCGGCGGCGACGATCCTGGAGCAGCACGGCTGCGCCCCGCTGGTGATGAGCCTCGAATCGATCGACCTGCTCGACCACGTGATCTTCGTGTACCGGACGCCCACCGGCTGGGGATCCGTCGCGCGGTCGCGCGATCCCGGGCTGCACGGGCGGAAGCCGCTCTTCGCGACGCCGCGCGCGCTGGCCCTGAGCTACGTGGAGGGGTACGTGGACGACACCGGCCGCATCAAAGGCTACGGGGTGGCTGATCTCCGCGTGCTGGATCCGTACGACTGGCGGCTGTCGGATCGAAACGTCTGGAAGGTGGAGCGGCTGCTGATCGACTGGCCCCACCGGTCGATCCGCAGCTCGGACGTCCGGATCGACCGCCTGCGGCGGCGCTACCGGGCCTTTCGCGAGGCGCACGGCGTGAAGCCGTGGCGGTATTACCAGGGGCGGGATCGCTGGACGCCCCTGCCCCGCAAGTACCGGGAAGACGGGGTCAGTCGAGGTCGAAGTCGCGGATCGGCTTCGTGACCGGCTCGGCGTTCGCCTGCCGCAGCGCCTCCTCGAACCGCCGGCTCAGCGCATCGTCACGCCCCCGTTCCGCCTCGACCGACCGCTCGAAGAGCGCTTCGCGGCGGGCAGCCGCGGCAGCGAGCAGCCGCTCGGCCTGGCCGAGCTCCGGCTTGTCGCCGCGCTCCGGCTCCTTGTGCGACACGATCCGCTGCAGGTTGAGGTCGATGACGAGCAGGCTGCCGCAGCAGGGGCACGGCACCTCCAGTTCGCTTTCGAGCTTCGTCATGGCGGTATTCTAGCTCCGCCCGCTCCCCGCAGATGTCCACCGCCCGCTGGCGCACGCTCCGCATCGCCACCTACAACATCCACCGCTGCCGCGGCCTGGACGGCCGGACGGTCCCCACGCGGACAGCCGAGGTCATCAGGGCCCTCGACCCGGACATCATCGCGTTGCAGGAAGTGATCGGCGCCAGCCCCTCGTCGCCCGGCCAAGCGGAAGAGCTCGGGGCCCAGCTCGGCATGGGCTGGGTGATGGCCCCGGCGCGGCACCTGCGGGGCGCGCTGTTCGGGAACGTCGTGCTGAGCCGCTACCCGATTCAGCACCACGCGCAGTACGACCTCACCTGGAAGACGTGCGAGCCGCGCTGCTGCCAGCGCGTGGCGATCGCGCTCGAAGACGACACGCTGCACCTCTACAACGTGCACCTCGGCACGGCGCTGCTCGAGCGCCGCTACCAGGCGGGAAGGCTCAGCGCGGCGGTGAACGACCACCGGATCGGGCGCCCGAAGATCGTGCTGGGCGATTTCAACGAGTGGACGAAGGGGCTGGCCACGCAGATGCTGTCGGCGCGGCTGGAGAGCATCGACATGCGGACGCACCTGCGGCGGCGCCGCACCTATCCCGGCGTGCTGCCGCTGCTGCACCTCGACCACATCTACTACGACGGCACCGTGCAGGTCGTGCGGCTGGAGCTGCCTCGCTCGCGCCTGTCGCTGATCGCGTCAGACCATCTGCCACTGGTCGCCGACCTGCGCGTGCGGTTCGAGTGACCCGGTTGCATCAGTCTGCCGTCGGCTTCGCTCAGGCCGGGAACGCTGGCCCCCGCACGACCCGTCAGTCCGCGGCGAAGCAGTAGAAGAGACCGTTGCCCCCCGTGGCGATGAGGTTCTGCTGGCTGCAGCCCTTGCTCTCGTGCGCAGCGTTCCACGAGCCGGGGAACGCCGTGGGACCCGGGGTGCCCCCACCGCCCGTCCGGTCGAAGTGACCGACCATCGCGCTGTCGCCGGTGTTGCTGGTCCAGTTGCGGCAGGTCCGATCCTGGCCCGGAGGGAAGGCGGTGCCGTCGGGCTGCGAGCCGGTCAGCACGTCGTGCTGGTTCGGCGAGTCCCCCACGCCCTTGTGCCGCTCCCCCTTCTCGGTCAACGCGGTCGTCCGACTGAGGTTGTTGCCCCGGCGCGCCTGATCCAGCGTGTCGCCATGGAGATCGGCCAGGTCGCGGGCGACGATCGTGCCCTTCGCGTTCGCCCACGGCCCCCTGCCGATCCGGTCACGCGCGTTGACGGCCGGCTGGCCGTCGGCGGCCTGCGCGCTGAGATACGCGCGCCACGTCCGGCCGGTCACCCCGGCCGCCTCGGCCAGCGCCTGACAGTGCTTGTCCGCACCGGCCAGCCCGCCGAGGTTGGCGCCGTCACCCGGGCCGGTGCTGGTCAGGAAGAACGTCATCGGGTTCTGCGCGGAGGCCGGCAGGGGCGCCAGCAGCAGAACCGCAACCGTGGCAAACATGAGCTGGGTCGTCATGCCGCAGAGTATAGCGGCGGCCATGCACTTTGGGTGTTGGGATTCGGGGCCTGGCCTGGGAGGGGATTGGGGACCTGGGATTTCGCGTCTGCGCGAGTCTGCGCCCCCCGCTTGCCGGGACCGAGCCGCCGTTCGCCGGGAATCGCTGTCGCGCCCCGCCAGCCGCCCGTATGCTCCTCACAGAGCGAGCGCGCACCATGAGCCCACGCAGACGCCTCCTCGTCATGACGGTCCTGGCGGCCACATCGGCCGCAGCGGCCGCCGCGGTCATCTGGATGCTGGCGCACCCGATGGCGCTGATCCGGCTGCTCGTCTGAAACCCGATTGTCCGTGAGGACCTGAACCACCATGTGCCCAACATCCGCCACCCAGGGTCGCCGCACCGGCCCGGTTCTCGTCGGCGCGCTGCTCATCGCCTTCGGCGTGACGATGATCCTCGGACTCCGCGGCTTCTGGGGCGTGCTCTGGCCGTTTCTGCTGATCGCCTGGGGCACGGCGCGCCTGGTCACGCACCGCGGCAGCCGCTGGTTCGGCGGCCTGGCCGTGCTGGCCGGCGCGCTCTTCCTCGGCAACAACCTGTTCGGCTGGGACCTGAACCCGTTCAGGCTGCTCGTACCCGCCCTGCTGATCGTCGCCGGGCTCCACCTGATCTTCGCGCCTCGCCCCTGGACGAGCCACCGCCGGCGGGCCGTGCGTGTCAGCGTCCAGGCGCCTCCCGGAGCGGCTCCAGACGAGGAAGGCGCTCCCCGCGAGGATCGCTCGGCCTCGCTCCGCGAGTTCGCGTTCATGGGCGGCGTGGATCGCCGCAACACGTCGCAGACCTTCCGCGGCGGCGAGATCACCGCGGTGATGGGAGGCGTGCAGCTCGATCTGCGTGAGTGCCGGATGGCGGAAGACGGGGCGCGGATCGAAGTGTTCGCCTGCATGGGCGGCGTCAGCCTGCGCATCCCGCGCGACTGGACGGTCGAATCGGAGATCCCCGCCATTCTCGGCGGCGTGGACGATCAGTCCGAACCGCCGGTCGAAGGCACGACCCGGCGGCTCGTGCTCACGGGGCACGCCATCCTGGGCGGCGTGGAGATCAAGAACTAGCCGGCTCGCCTCGTATCGATGCACCCGATCTTCTCGGACGTCTCGCGCCTGCGCACGTTCATCCTGCTCTGGGTGCCGACCGGCGCAGCCATCGGCACGCTGCCGTTCTGGCGCACCGGTGGCCCGCTCGACCAGGCCTGGGTCCTCGTGCTGTGGGGTGAAGTGCTCGCGATGCCGGCGCTGGCGACCTGGCACGTCACGCGGTTCGTCCCGATCCGCGCCGGCCGGGGACGCGTGCTCGTGACCGCGGCGATCGTCTCGCTGGCCGCCGCGGGCGTGTGGGTCGGCGCAGGCCGGCTCTGGACGCAGGTCATGGCGGAGACGGCCCCGCAGCCGGCGGCGCTCTTCGGAAGCCTCGCGCCCGACGCCTTCGCCGCAGCCACGCTCGTGTGCCTGCTCCTCTCCGCCGTGCACTACGCGCTGAACGAAGCGGACGAAGGCCTGGCAGCCGCCCGCCGGGTACTCGAGGCCCAGGTTGCCGCACGCGAGGCGGAACTGCGGGCGCTGCGGGCGCAGGTCAACCCGCACTTCCTGTTCAACTGCCTCCATTCCATCAGCGCGCTGACCGGCGTGGACCCGGGTGCCGCGCGCCGCATGGCGCTGGAGCTGGCGGAGTTCTTCCGCGACAGCCTGCGCGCGGGCTCGCAGTCACGCATCCCGCTCGCAGATGAAGTCGCACTCGTCCGCCGGTACCTCGACATCGAGCGCGTCCGCTTCGGCGATCGGCTCGGGATCACCGTCACCCTGCAGCCCGGGGTGGAGGCCGTTCGCGTGCCGCCCCTGCTCCTCCAGCCGCTGGCCGAAAACGCGGTGCGGCACGGCATCTCGACGCTGGTGAACGGCGGCGACGTCTCGATCGCGATCGCCAGGAACGGGCACGATGTCCGCGTCCGCGTCGACAACCCGTTCGACGCCGACGACCGGCGGCCCGGCACGGGCGTCGGTCTGGCCAACGTCCGATCGAGGCTGGCTGCCTCGTACGGCGACCGCGCGCACCTGTGCGCCGGTGCCGAGGGCAACTGCTTCACCGTGACGCTCACGCTGCCGTGCGAGGAGGTCCAGGCGTGACCCGCCTGCGGGTCGCCATCGTAGACGACGAGGAGCCCGCACGGCTCGTGCTCCGCGAGTACCTGGCCGAGGAACCGGGCGTCGAGATCGTCGCCGAATGCGCCAACGGCTTCGAGGCGGTGAAGGCGGTGGCCGACCTCGCCCCGGACCTCCTGATCCTCGACGTCCAGATGCCGAAACTGGACGGGTTCGAGGTCCTGGAGCTGGTCGGTCGCGAGACGTCCGTCATCTTCGCCACGGCCTTCGACGAGTTCGCGCTGAGAGCCTTCGACGTCCACGCCGTGGACTACCTCCTGAAGCCGTTCTCGAAGCCCCGCTTCCAGGAGGCACTGGAACGCGCCAGGGAACGGCTGCAGGCAGCGCCGCCGTCCTCCCCGGGCGCGGACGCCCCCGCGAGCGCACGTCTCTCTCCGGCGGAACTGGCGGCCGCAGCCCGGCCCGCCGGCACCAGACCCTCCCGGATCGTCATCCGCGACGGCGCAGACGTGCACGTCGTGCCGATCGACCGGGTGGACTACGTGGAAGCGCAGGACGACTACGTGGGCATCCACACGGGCGGCACGGTGCTGCTCAAGGAGCAGACACTTGCCGCGCTCGCGGCCACGCTCGATCCACGCCGGTTCGTGCGCATCCACCGCTCGTTCGTGCTGAATCTCGATCGGCTGGCGAAACTGGAGAACCGCGGCAAGGAGACGCGGACCGCCGTCCTGCGCGACGGGCGGCAACTGCCCGTCAGCCGGACCGGATATGCTCGATTGCAGGAACTGCTGTGAGAAGGCGGCTCCCGCCTGAATCCATGTCCCGCCAGCGCCCGTCCTGGCCGGATGGAGATGTTGTCGTGAGCGATCTGAGAAGCGACCTGGCGTCCCTGCGCCTGGACGACGAACCGCCCCCGTCGCGACGCGGCCTCTGGATCGCGCTGGCCCTGATCCTCGTGCTGGCAGCGGGCGCCGCGACCTGGTGGAACCGGTCGGCCTTCGGCGCCACCGAAGTCCAGACGGCTCGCGCCATCGTCGAGCACACGGGTGGCGGCGTTCAGGGAGCGCCGTTGCTCACCGCCTCCGGGTACGTCGTGGCCCGCCGGCAGGCGGTGGTGTCGGCCAAGATCCAGGGCCGCCTCGCGGAGCTGCGCGTCGAGGAAGGCAGCCGCGTCGAGGCCAGCGACGTGATTGCGCGCCTCGAAAGCGACGACTTCCAGGCCCAGGTCCGCCGCGCGGAAGCCCAGGTCCAGCAGGCCGACGCGCAGGTGGCGGGCGCGCAGGCCCAGGTCCGGCGGTCGGAAGCGGATCTGGCCGAGGCGCGGCGGCAGCTCTCCGTCAACCAGCGGCTCGCCGACGAAGCGATCCTCCCCACCGACACGCTCGAAGCGAGCCGCAGCCAGGTACGTGTCCTCGAAGCGGCGCTCGGACAGGCGCAGGCCGACGTCGTCCGCGCCGAAGCGGCACGGCAGCAGGCCCGGGCCGACCTGGGGTTCGCGCGGGCGCAGCTCGACAACACCGTCATCCGGGCGCCCTTCACCGGGGTCGTCGTGAAGAAGATGGCCGAGGTCGGTGAAAGCGTCGCACCGATCCCGCCCGGTGTGAACCTGTCCACCTCGTCCGGAGCCGTGGTCGCGCTGGCCGATCTCGACACGCTGGAAGTGGAGGTGGACGTCGCCGAGGCCAACGTGGCCAAGCTCTCGCAGCCGCAGGCGGCCGAAGTCACCGTCGAAGCCTTTCCAGACAGGCGGTACCGTGCGGAGCTGCGCCAGATCATCCCGACAGCCGACCGCACGAAGGCCACCGTACAGGTGAAGGTCACGATTCTCGACACGGATCCGGACCTGAAGCCCGAGATGAGCGCCAAGGCGACGTTCCTCGAGCCGGCCGCCGAGCCGGACGCGCCGGTCGAGCGCGTGGTGCTCGTGCCGACGCAGGCGATCGTCGAGCGGAACGGCGGACCGCACGTGCTGCAGGTGGTGGACGGCGTGGCGCGGCTGCGGCCCGTGTCCACCGGCAGCGTCCGACAGGACCTCGTGGCCGTGTCCGACGGCCTGGCCGGATCGGAAACGCTCGTGCTGGACCCTCCAGACACGCTGGACGACGGCGACCGGGTGACTGTGAGGGAGTAGGACCGAGCCCGCAGGGCCGTCATCGAGCGGGCTGGCCTCGACGTGCGGGCCGGCGTCAGCCGGCCCGGCCGGGAACCAGGCGCCAGGCCCCTCGGGCCGCCTGAAGGCGGCCCCCACAGATGACGGCGCCGGCACCTCCGGGAAGGGAGCGAGGAATGGCAACCGTACAGGTCGAGAACGTCCGGAAGATCTACACGCGCGACACACAGACGATCGTCGTGCTCGACGGCATCAGCCTGGAGGTACCCGACGGCGAGTTCGTCGCGTTGATGGGCCCTTCGGGATCCGGCAAGACCACGCTGCTGAACCTCATCGCCGGCATCGATCGCGTCACGTCCGGCATGATCCGCGTCGGCGACACCACCGTCACCGGGCTGTCCGATGCCGCGCTGGCACAGTGGCGAAGCCGGCACGTCGGCTTCGTGTTCCAGTTCTACAACCTGATCCCGGTGCTGACGGCGGTGGAGAACGTGGAGCTGCCGCTGCTCCTCACACGGCTCACGAAGCGCCAGCGGCGCGAGCGCGCGCTGACGGCGCTCCGGATCGTCGGGCTGGCCGATCGGGCGAAGCACTACCCGCGTCAGCTCTCCGGGGGACAGGAACAGCGCGTGGCGATCGCCCGAGCCATCGTCACGGACCCCTCGGTGCTGGTGGCCGACGAGCCGACGGGGGATCTCGATGCCGCCAGCGCCGAGGACATCCTCACGCTGCTGGACACGCTGAACCGGGACTTCCGGAAGACGATCGTCATGGTGACGCACGACCCGCGCGCCGCCGCGCGGGCGCACGTCGAGCGTCACCTCGACAAGGGCGTGCTGGCCGCGTCCGTCGAACGCCACGTGCCTGCCAGCCGGGACGCGCACGAGGTGCCGGCGTGAAGTTCCTGCCCTACGTGCTCCAGCACCTGCGCCGGAGCTGGATCCGCACCGCCAGCACCGTGGCCGGCATGGCGCTCTGCGTGTTTCTCATCTGCGTGCTGCAGACCGTGCTCGCCGCCATCGAGTCCTCGATCGCCGGCGCGAGCCCGTCGCGCCTCGTCACGCGCCACGCCGTCAGCCTGACCTTCAACATGCCGCTCGCCTACAAGGCGCGCATCCAGGCGATCGACGGCGTGGATCGCGTGGCGATCTCGAACTGGTTCATGGGCGTGTACCGCGACATGAAGGATTTCTTTCCGAACTTCGCCGTGGAGTCGGAAGACTACTTCGCCATGTACCCCGAGATCCGCGTGCCGCCGGATCAGATGCAGGCCTACCTGCAGGACATGCAGGGAGCGCTCATCGGGCCGGACATCGCACGGAAGCACGGGTTCCGGATCGGCGATCAGTTCCAGATGGAGAGCGTGATTCCGCCCTACCGCGTGCGGGGGCCGATGACCTTCGTCGTCCGCGGGATCTACGGCGCCGCGCCCGGGAGGGAAGGCTCGGTCAACATGACCACGATGTACTTCCACTACCGCTACCTGTACGAAACGATCCAGGGCGCGGAGGGCGTGGGCGACTACGCTGGCGCGGGCACGTTCAACCTGCAGCTGCGGGACCCCGATCTCGCGACGGCCGTGATGCGCGCGGTCGACACGAACTTCGAGAACAGCGACGTGCAGACGAAGACGGAAACGGAGGGCGCGTTCCTCTCCGGGTTCATCTCGCTCGTCGGCAACCTCGCCGGCCTGCTGGGTGCCGTGGGCCTGGCGGTGGCGTTCACGATCCTCCTCGTCACTGCCAACACGATGAGCATGGCCGTCCGCGAGCGGCGCACGGAGATCGCCGTGCTCAAGACGCTCGGCTTCTCTGGAGGCCGGGTCCTGGCGCTCGTCATGATCGAGGCGGCCGCGCTCGGCGTGCTGGCCGGCGCCCTCGGCGTGCTGCTGGCACAGGCGCTGGTGGGCGGCCTGGCCGACCTGCCGTTCATGGGACTGCTGCTCGGCAACTTCCCAGCCCTCCGGGTCTCGCCCCCCGTGGCCGGCTTCACCTTCACCGTCGCCGTCGTCCTGTCGCTGGGCGCCGGGTTCGTGCCGGCGCTGACCGCGTACCGCGGCCGCATCACCGAGATGCTCCGGCACGCCTGAGGCGCCCCATGGCTCTGCCCCTCACCTACAACCTCCGCAACCTGCGCGTGCGCTGGCGCGTCACGCTGCTCGCCGTCGGCGGAATCGCGCTGGTGATCGCCGTGCTGATCGTGCTGGTCTCGATGGCGGACGGCTTCCGCCTGGCGCTCCGCGCCACCGGCTCACCCGCGAACGCCATCGTCACGCAGCGCGGCTCCGGGTCCGAGCTGACCTCCGGCGTTGGCCGCGACGAGGCCAACGCGCTGATGGTGGACGACCGGGTGGCGCGCGGGCCGGACAACCGGCCGCTGGCCTCGCCTGAGATCGTCGTCGTCGCCGTGTTCGAGCGCCGGGACGGCGCCGAGGTGAATGCGGTGGTCCGCGGTGTCACACAGACCGCCTTCGACGTGCGGACCGGGATCGAGATCGTCGAAGGGCGCCGCTTCCAGCCTGGACTCTACGAGGTCGTCGTCGGCCGCAGCCTCAACGAGCGGATGGTCGGCCTCGAGGTGGGCCGGACCGTCCGCCTGCAGCGTCGCGACTGGACCATCGTCGGCGTGTTCGATGCCGGAGGCAGCGGCTTCGACAGCGAGCTCTGGGGCGACGTGGACGTGATGGCGCCCGCGTTCAACCGGGGCGGCGGCTACCAGTCGATCACGCTCCGCCTCACCGACCCGTCGTCTGTCGCCGCGTTCGATGCCGAGCTGGAGCGCAATCCACGCATGCAGCTCCAGGTGGTGCAGGAGCAGCAGTACTACGAAGACCAGTCGGGCGGCGTGTCCGGGCAGCTCCTCGGCCTCGCCATCTTCGTCGCCGTCGTGATGGGCGTGGGAGCCGTGTTCGGCGCGATGAACACCATGTACGGCATCGTCGCCGCGCGCACGCGCGAGATCGGCACGCTGCGCGCGCTCGGGTTCTCGAAGGCCGCGATCCTCGGCGCCTTCCTGATCGAATCCACGGTGCTCGCGCTGGTGGGCGGTGTCGGGGGGTGCCTGCTCGCCCTGCCGGCGGATGGGCTGACGTCAGCCGCCGGCGGCGCCAACTTCGCGGAAGTGGCGTTCGCGTTCCGCATCACGCCGCCGTCGCTGGTGCTGGGGATGGGACTGGCCGTGCTGATGGGCGTCGTGGGCGGCTTGCTGCCGGCGCTGCGCGCCGCGCGCCTGCCGATCACCCAGGCACTCAGAGACTGAATGGGCCGGCTCCAGCCCCCGCAACGAGCGTCCCGTGGTCGATCGGCGATTGTGAATCGGCAATCGTCAATGCGATCACCAATCCTCGATCACCAGTCTCAGCTGCTCTACCCCTCTTCCTCGAAGCCTTCCTCACCGATCGACAGGAACCGCGTCGGCGGACGCATCGCCTCGCGGTAGTCGTAGACGGGAAGATTGCTGACGTGGAGCGGGATCGCGCAGGTGGGGGCCTTCTCGCTGACGATCACCGTCACCGGGCTGCCTTCGACGCCCTCGCGAAACGTGAGGCGGCAGCCGCAGGCGAGGCGCGCGCCGGTGAAACCCTTCAACATAGCGGGATCATACTACAGCAGGGCCTTGATCTCCCGCTCGAACGTCTCCTTCGGTGCGATGCCGGCGTGCGTACGGCAGAGCGTGCCGTCGCGGCTGATGATGAAGGTCTGCGGTATCCCGAGGAAGGGGCCGTAGGCTTCGTCGACGTCGTCGCGATTGAGCCCCACGAGGAACGGGTAGTTCACCTCGAGCTGCTCCGCCCACGGAATCATGTCCGCCGGCTCGTCGTCCACGGAGATCCCGAGCACCTGGAGATCGTCGCCGTACTGCTCCTGCAGCTCGACCAGGTCCGGGATCTCGACCTTGCACGGCGCGCACCAGGTCGCCCAGAAGTTGATCAGGATGACCTTCCCCTTGAACGAGGCCAGATTCACGTCGTTGCCGTGCATGTCCTTGAGCGTGAGGTCGAGCCTGGCCGGCTTGACCTCGGCATCGCAGGCTTCCGCCGGCGGCGGCGCCGCCGCGTGCTCGGCTCCGCCGAACGCGCAGCCGGCCTCGAACGCCAGCAGCGACACGGCAGCCGCCACGGCCAGCATGGACACTCCGCGTTCCGCGATGCTCATCGGCATGACCTCATTCTAGACAGCCTGCGGCTCGGGGCTTGTGGCTCAACGGGCGGTTCGCTTCACGTATTCAGCGACGCGGGTCAGGCGTGCGCCCCCGTCTTCGGGCCCCACCAGCACGAACGTGCAGCCGTCGCCGGCCCAGATGCGACACCGGTACCCCAGCGACGACACCGTCGCGTCGGATACCTGCACGCCTTCCAGCCGGAACAACGACACCGCTTCTCCGTCCACGTCGTACATCACGTGAGCGATCTTGCCTTTCGCGTAGAGGCACTGTCGCGCGCCGAGCAGCCGCAGGTGCTCTTCCGGCACCGACCCGGGCACGCGCGTGGTCCAGCCGTACGAAGCGAGACGCTCTTCAGCTGCCGCGACGTCGTCTGCGGCGACGGCGTCCGGCTGGAAGACCGCGAAGCACTTCACGTGATCGGCGGTGAGCTGCGCTGCGAGAGCCGCGGTCGTCCGGTCGGTCAGGACGACCAGCACCAGCAGCGCCGTGGCCAGCGCACCGACCCCCGCGCCCGCGGGAATCCACCATCGGCGCCAGGCCGGGACCGGGGCGGGACCGGCTGCGGCGGCGAGCACGGCGCGGCAGCGCGTCTCCAGTCCCGGCGGCAGCAGGACGTCTTCGAGCCCGGCGGCCGACCGCCGCACCGCGGTACGCGCCGCGCCCTCGCGCACCAGGTGCCCCCGGCAGGGCGGGCACACCTCGGCGTGCCGCTCGACGGCGGCGCGCCCCGCCTGATCCAGCTCCCCGTCCACGTACGGGGTGATCAGGCCACCGATGCTGCGACAGTCATCCATCCCGCTCTGAGCTTAGGGCCCTGGCCGGAATAAAGTTGCCATCTCGGCCGAAGAGGCATCCCGCCTCGCGGTGTTGCTCGTCGGTCACAGGCACCCGGCCTGCCCCCTCCCCGCGCCTGGCGATCCGGGCGCCTCGCCGCCCGGGAGTCGGCAATCTTATTCCGGCCAGGGCCCTTACCTTTCAGATCCGGCCCCCGCCACCCGCGGCTGGAGCGGGCGCACCTGACTCCTTCGTCCGACCCGTAAGACGCTCGAACAGCCCGCGGCGTCCCCGGGAGATGCGCGACATCACCGTGCCCGGCGGGACGTCGAGGACGCGGGCAATCTCCGCGTACGACAACTCGTCCACGTCGCGCAGCCACACGGCCTCCCGCAGGTGCTCCGGAAGCTCGTCCAGGGCCGCCTGCAGGTCCACGTCGAGCGAGTCGCGGAGCATCAGGCTCTCGGGCGTGTCGGCAGCGGCACCCGCGCCGAGGGCCGCGGCCCCGTCGACCAGGCCGCTGTCCACGTCCACCCGGGCCCGGCCGGCGTCCCGCAGGCGGTTGCGCCACGTGTTGTGGAGAATGGCGAACAGCCACGCCTTCAGGTTGGTCCCCGCCTCGAAGCGATCCCGGGCGCCCAGCGCCTTCACGAGGGTGTCCTGCACCAGGTCTTCGGCGGCGGCGCGATCGCGGGCCAGGCGGAAGGCGGTGCCGTACAGCGGGGAGAGCAGCGCGAGCACCTCGTCGCCGAATCTGGCGGCGGGGAGCGTTCTGGACGGGGTTCGGCGGGGCATGCCGGTGGTGACGCGGCCCGCTGACGCGCTGGCCGCGCACGGTGACAGCCAGTATACGGGAGGAGACAGACGAGGCCCGGGAGACCGGCCCATCCAGCACGTTGGCGGCACCGCCCGCGGTACATCTCTTGCTCGCTGGCCCCTGTTCCGGACACGTTGGCCGGGGTGGGATGCTCGCAGTAAGATCACCGCACCTCCAAGGAGACCCTCATGATCCGCAGCCGGCGTCGCAGTTGTCTCGCCCTCGCCGTTTCCGCCGCCCTGTTACTGGCGCTCGTTCCGGCTGCCCTTTTCGCGCAGACGCCGTTCGTCCCGTACTTCGGCAAGAACCAGATCCGGTACGACCGGTTCCAGTGGCACATCTACACGACGGATCACTTCGAGATCTACTACTACCCGGAGATCGAGGAGCACGTGGAGCGGATGGCCGGCTACGCGGAAAGCGCGTACCAGCACATCAGCGGCGAGCTGAAGCACGACCTGGCGCGCCGGATCCCGCTCATTCTCTTCAAGACCAGCAGCGAGTTCCAGCAGCAGAACGTGATTCCCGGCGCGGCCCAGGAAGGCGTGGGGGCGTTCGCCGAGCCGTACCGCGATCGCATCGTCATGCCGCTCGACGAGCCGCCGGACCTGCTGTACCGCCTGATGGTGCACGAGCTGACTCACCAGTTCCAGTTCGACATCATCCCGACCTCGCTCATCCGCCGGAACGTGCCGCTCTGGATGAACGAAGGGCAGGCGGACTACCTGACCGGCGTCTGGCGTCCGATCGACCTGATGACGGTCCGTGACGCGGCGGTCGCCGACATCGTGCCGCGCATGAGCCAGCTGGAGGGGTACGGCCAGTTCAGCAACCCGCGCCTGATCTACAACCTCGGACACGCCGTCTTCGAGTTCATCGAGTCGCGCTGGGGCAAGGAGGGCGTGCGCCAGTTCATGTTCTCGCTGCGCAAGTCGGTCATCGGCGGCGGCGAGTCGGCCTACGAGGAGTCGTTCGACCTGTCGGCCGAGGAGTTCGACCAGCAGTTCGACCGGTACCTCAAGGATCGCTTCAAGCCGTTCCGCGACAAGGAGCGGCCGGCCGACTACGGCAAGAATCTCGCCCCGGATCCCGAGCAGACGACCTTCCGCGAGGCGCTGTCGATCGAGCCGTCTCCGTCGGGCGATCTCCTGGCCGAAGTGACGGTGAACATGCGCGACCAGGAACTGGACGTCGTGCTGGTGTCCGCGGAGGACGGCTCCCTCATCCGCAACCTCACCCGCGGGTTCGACAAGGACAAGGGGTTCGAGTTCATCGTCCAGCCGGGCATGCGCTACAACACGGTCTCGTGGATGTCGTGGGCGCCCGACGGCGATCGCCTCGCCTACTTCGCCCGCGCCGAGAAGTCGCGGACGCTGATCATCCAGAACATCCTCACCGGCAACGTGGACCAGCGGGTCGTCATGGACTCGGTGGACGATCCCGAGTCGCCCGACTTCTCGCCCGACGGCCGGCGCGTCGCCTTCTCGGCGCTCCGCGACGGCGTGGGTGACATCTTCATCGTCGATCTGGGCACGGGCGAGGTGACCAACGTCACCAGCGACGGGTTCGCCGACTCGGGGCCGACCTGGACGCCCGACGGCAGCGCCCTCATCTACATCGCCCGGATCAGCGGCAGCGAGAAGCTCTTCCGGCTGGACGTGGACACGCGGACCAAGACGCAGGTGACCTTCGGCACGCACGACGACGGGCAGGCCCAGTTCCTCGACGCCACGACCGTGGTGTTTCCGTCGACCGCGCTCGATCCGGCGGTGTCGGTCACGCCGGAAGTGGCCAGCAACGGCAACATCTACAACGTGTGGACGCTGGATCTGAAGACGGGCGCGCTGAAGCAGTACACCGACGCCCTGGGCGGCAACATGTCGCCGGTCGTCCTCAACCAGGGCCGCGACCAGCGGATCGCGTTCATCGCGTACGGCAAGGGCGGCTACGGGCTGCACCTGCTCGAGCGCGACGACCCGATCACCACGACCGCCTCCGCCGACTTCGGCGGGCCCGGGCCGGTCATCGACTTCCAGGCGCCGCTGTCGCACACGCTGATCCCCGCGAACTCGCGCCGGAAGGGCACGTTCGAGAAGCTGTTCGTCGACGGCCGGCCGCCGGTCAACGTCGGCGTCACGAGCGGCGGCGACGTGTTCGGCGGATCGCAGATCTCCTTCAGCGACGTGCTGGGCGACAAGCAGTTCACCTTCTACGCCGCGTCCGTGTCGCAGTACCGCACCCTGCTGTTCGGCTACACGAACCTCGAGCGGCGGTTCCAGTACGCCGTGCAGGGCTACTCGCAGACGCAGTTCTTCTACGGCAACCTCGAGGGCGTGTTCTACGACCCGCGCTTCTCCGGGTTGATCGACCGCGACCTCGCCGTGGCCACGCGGACGGTGCAGGGTGGCACGGCGTTCGGAATCTACCCGCTCAACCGGTACCGCCGGATCGAGCTCTTCGGCGGCGCGCTCCACTACCGCGAGCAGTACAACGACCCGGGGCTCGAGGAGTTCTCCCGTCAGTACCAGCAGCAGCTCTGCAACTGCGACACGGAGCTGTTCCGCAACGGCATGTCCTACCCCTTCGGGCTGACCTTCGTGCAGGAGACCACCGTGTTCCGCGAGTTCGGTCCGCTCGCGGGGAACACGGTGCGCCTGTCCTACGAGGTGTCACCGAAGATCGGCAACTCGCTCTCGCGGCAGACGGTCGATGCCGACGGACGCTACTACCTCCGGATGGGGGCCACCGGGCTGCTGGCGCTCAGGGCGAAGGGGTTCAAGAGCTGGGGCGCCTCGCCCGACTTCACCTACTTCGGCGGCAACTCCGAGATGCGGGGGTACGAGTACCTGGAGTTCATCGGGCAGAACGCGTTCTTCCTCAACGCCGAGCTCCGCTTTCCCTTCATCGAGGCGATGCTGACGCCGATCGGCATCCTCGGCGGCGTGCGCGGCGTCCTGTTCGCCAACGCCGGGGGCGCAAGCTTCGAGGGCCAGCCGTTCACGTTCCTGTCGAACAAGACGGAGGTCCACCGCCCCGTCACCTACAACCCCACGACGCTGCAGCCGATCGAAGGCGCGCCGCAGACGATCTCCGGGCTCCGCTTCGTGGACGGCCGCGCCTCCTACGGCATCGGGCTGGAGACCTTCGTGCTCGGTTTCCCGGTGCACTTCGACTGGGCGTGGCGCACGCTGATGAACAAGGCGTGGGAAGACGTGGTGTTCGCCGCCGCGGGCGGCAGCGCGGAGTTCAGGAAGCCGCGCTTCTCCCTCTGGATCGGCTACGACTTCTGATCCCGCCGAAGCCCCGCCGAAGCGCCGAGCGCGCGAAGGCGGACCAAACTAGTACCGTGCCAGGCGCAGCTCGCTGCGCATCATGTCCATCGTGACGCGGTACGGCGCCAGGAACCGGTGGCCGACGATGCCACCGACCTGGAAGCCGAGCAGCGCGCTGGGCACGCGCAGGTTCAGCACGACGAGCGGCGTGTTCGTGTAGCGCAGGTCCTCGAACGCGAGGTCCACGCCCGGCAGCAGGAAGGCGTCCTCGTCCCAGCCCGACACGCCGTACACCTTGAGCGGGATGTGCCGTGGCGCCCGCGTCTCGAGGCGGCTGGCCACCGCGGTGCTGATCGAGATCACCTCACCGCCCGTGTCCACCACGAAGTAGGCCGGCCGCTCGCCGTTCAGCAGGCCCCGCACCAGCGCCAGCCGGTGGATCCGCATCGGCAGCGTGAAGTCCGCGGCTTCCGGCGGCAGGTCCCGTCCGATCGTGAGCACCTGTTTGCGGTAGTCGATCCGCATCGACAGGCCGAGCGACAGCGGCGAGAAGCTGTCGGCCTCCTTGGTGGGCAGCCGGACGCTCAGGCCCGGGCTCTTGATCAGCACCGGCACGTTCTCGACCCTGAGTGATCCGATCTCGATCGAGTCGAGCCGCCCGAGCTGGAGCCCGCGCAGGCCGACGCCCCCCACGCCCGCACTGAGCGTGTAGGTGATCGGCCTGACCCCGAGGCGCCGGGCCGTGTCCTCCGAGACCACCGTCTCCTCCGACCCGGTGTCGAGCACCAGCTCGCGCATGCGGCTGCCGTTGATGCGGGCGCGCACGATGATCTTGTCCTTCACCAGCCGGAACGGCAGCGTGTGCAGCTGGTCGGGATTCCCGTCCACCGCGACCGGCGCCTTCCCCTCGAACGCGCGCAGGAAGGTGACCTCCGACCTCGACCAGGCCGCGCGTTCGCTCCGGTCCTTGTTGGGCAGGAGGTTGATGTAGTTGGTGTAGGCGTTCGCCGCCTCGTCGTAGCGGCGCATCCGCTCGTAGATGTCGCCCACCTGGAAGTGCAGCTCGCCGTCACGCGGCGCGGTTGCGAGCGCGCCGAGCGCCTCGTCCAGCGCCAGGTCGAGCTGGTTCCGGGTCGCCAGCGACCGGGCCCGCCCGAACCGCGCGCGCGACAGCCCCGGTTCCCGGGTGAGCGCCTCTTCGTAGGCCGAGTCCGCCTCGTCGAACAGCCCGGCGGCCCAGAGGGCGTCGCCGTGCAGCGTCAGGACTTCGACGTCGCCCGGCCGCTCCTCGCGCAGCCGGTCGGCCTCCCGTTTCGCGATGTCAAATTCAGCGACCACGAGGGCGGTGCGGACGAGCGACTTCCGGGCCCGGTGCGCCAGGGCGTCTTCGGGCGAGCCGGCCGCGCGCTGGAACGCGTCCAGCGCGTCGTAGTACCGGAGATCGTTCGACAGAAGGGTCCCGAGCTGGAACTGCAACTCGGCGTCGGTTTCGGTGATGGGGCCGTCGGCACGGCCGGCCAGGACGGCGGACACCGCGAAGGCGGCGGCCAGGGCGGACGAGCGCAGGATTCGGCGCATGCAGGACCCCTCCACAGGGTCGATCTACGGGGGCGTCACACGCCGACGGGCAGCGGACCCGAGCACGCTGCGACCGGGAATCCGCGGCTGCCGGCTGAGGGCGGCCACTCTGTCATCCATCGGGCTAGTGGGTGTACTGCTCGATGGGCACGCCGTCGTACATCTGGTCCACGCGCACGATCTGCGTCTCGCGGCCGTAGGTCGCCAGCTCGTAGTCCTCGCTCATGATGAGCGCCTTGACCGGCTTGGTCGGACAGACCTCGGAGCACAGGCCGCAGAAGCTGCAGCGCGACAGGTTGAAGTCGAAGTAGTCGAGCACCTTGATCTTGTGCCCCGGCTCGCGGTGACCGCCGAGCGCGATCAGGTCGTCCGGGCACGCCTTCGCGCACTGGTCGCACACGATGCACGTCTGCGCGCCGGTCGCGGGCTCGACCTGGAGCCGCAGGACGCCGCGGAACCGCGGCGCCACCGGCCGGCGCTCCGCCGGGTACTGGAACGTGAAGGCGGGCTGAGGCGTGTACTTGAGCGTGACCCACAGCCCCCGGAGCAGGTCGACGAGGAAGATCTTCTTGAGCAGCTTCACCATGATCGGCAGGTCTCCGGCGCCCGGCCGCGCTCTAGCTCGCCACCGTCACGGGTTCGGTCTCACCCACGCGGATCACCCGCGACTTCCGCAGCACGGTGCCCTCCTTCCGGATCTTGTCCTGCAGGCGCATCAGGCCGTACAGGAGCGCCTCGGGACGCGGCGGACAGCCTGAGACGTACACGTCCACCGGCACGATCTTGTCCACGCCCTGCAGCACGCTGTAGGTCGGGAAGGGGCCGCCTGCATTGGAGCAGCTCCCCATCGAGATGACCCACTTCGGCTCCGGCATCTGGTCGTAGAGACGCCGGAGTACCGGCGCCATCTTCTTGGTGACGGTGCCCGCCACGATCAGCAGGTCGGCCTGCCGTGGCGACGCGCGGAACACCTCGGCACCGAAACGCGCGATGTCGAAGCGCGACGCCGACGCCGCCATCATCTCGATGGCGCAGCAGGCCAGGCCGAAGCCCATCGGCCAGAGCGCGGAGTAGCGCGCCCACGTCAGCACTTTGTCGATGTTGGTCGTGATGAAGTTGTCTTCGAACCGGTGGTCGAGAAGGCCCATGAGTGCTCCGGAAACGGACGAGACGCGGCTGTCGATTCGAACGGTACGGCTGCCGGCAGCGCCCCCGGGGGCGCTCGCCGACGGTCATCGTTCATAGTACTGCGAGTGTTCCCGTTCGGCCGCCGTCGGTTCTCCGGGCCGCACCCGCGCAACTCGGTGCATACTGCCGGCTAACCGTCGTGTTGTCAAGGAGTTGTCGGGGCGAATGATGACCGGGCCGCCAGCAAATCCCCTTTCAGGGGCCACGCCGTCGCCAGGCCGGACGCGCGTGCTCATCGTTGACGACGAACCGCCGAGCCGCGCGCTGCTCGAACGCCTGCTGCGCGAGGACGGGTACCAGACCTCCACGGCACCCGATGGGGAGACGGCGCTGGAGATGATCGCGGCGAACCCGCCCGATCTGGTGCTGCTGGACGTCCAGATGACCGGCATGGACGGCTTCGAGGTGTGCCGGCGGCTGAAGGCCCCGGAATCCCCGGTGCGGCTCATGCCCGTGATTCTGGTCGCCGGCATCGGCGAGGACCACAAGGTCGTCGGCATCGAGGCGGGTGCCGACGACTTCATCAACAAGCCGTTCAAGCCGGCCGAAATCCGGGCGCGCGTGCGTTCGCTCGTCCGGCTCAAGCACTACATCGACGAACTGGACTCCGCCGAGGCGATCATCCGCAGTCTCGCGATGACCATCGAGGCGCGCGACGCCTACACCGAAGGCCACTGCGACCGGCTCGCGCGCTATGCCGCGGCCCTGGGCCGCGAGATCGGTCTCGGTCAGGAGGAGATCGCCGCGCTGGAACGCGGCGGGTACATGCACGACATCGGGAAGGTGGGCATCCCCGACGCCATCCTGCACAAGGACGGCCGGCTCACCGCGGCCGAGCGCAAGACGATGCAGCAGCACACCGTCATCGGCGACCACCTGTGCCACGAGCTGCGATCGCTGCGGCTCGTGCGGGGGATCATCCGGCACCATCACGAGCGGTGGGACGGCAGCGGCTACCCCGACGGGCTGACGGGCGACCGCATCCCGGTGCTGGCGCAGATCGTCGGCATCGTGGACGTGTTCGACGCCATGACCACCGATCGGTCGTATCAGGCCGCGAGGCCGGCGGCTGAGGCGGTGGCGGAGCTCGAACGTGGCGCGCGGGAGGGGCGGTTCCACGCCGACCTGGTGCGGCCGTTCGTGGACCTGGTGGCGCGGGGCGTCATCGTCCCGCCTCCGCGCGGCTGAGCGCGCGGACGCGAAATCCCGAATCCCAAGGTGTCACGCAGCCCCGTCACCCAAGGCGGATGACAGCGACCCTCGCAGGGGCCGGCTTCAGCCGGCCCGATGTCCTCCGCTAGACTGAGAGGGCCGTGTCCGTCGTCGAACCGCTCACCTTCGTCCGCCCGCGCCAGCCCAAGCCGCCCTGGCTGCGCGTGCGCGCGCCCGGGTCCGAGAACTACCTGCGGCTGAAGGGGCTGCTCGGCGAGCGCAAGCTCCACACCGTGTGCGAGGAAGCCCGCTGCCCGAACATCGGCGAGTGCTGGCACCACGGCACTGCGACGTTCATGATCCTGGGTGACGTCTGCACGCGTGCGTGTTCCTATTGCGCCGTGGCGCACGGCAAGCCGGGCGCGGTGGACCTGGATGAGCCTGCGCGCGTGGCGGGCGCCATTGCGGACATGGCGCTGAGGCACGCCGTGATCACGTCGGTGGATCGCGACGACCTGCCGGACGGCGGCGCGTCGATCTTCGCCGACACGATCCGCGAGACGCGCGCGCGCACACCCGGCTGCCGGATTGAAGTGCTGATCCCCGACTTCCAGGGCAGCGAGGCCGCGCTCACCACCGTGCTCGACGCCGGCCCGGACGTCCTGAACCACAACATCGAGACCGTGCCGCGGCTGTACCGGATGGCGCGGTCGGGCGGCCGGTATCCCAGGTCGATCGAGCTGCTCGATCGATCGCGCCGCCATGCGCCCGCGATCGCCACGAAAACCGGCATCATGGTCGGCCTCGGCGAGGAACCGGATGAGGTGCTGGACGTCCTTCGCGACCTCCGTGCTGCCGGCGTCTCGATCCTCACCATCGGGCAGTACCTGCAGCCCACGCCGAAGCACGCGCCGATAGCGCGCTACTACCACCCCGACGAGTTCGCCGGGTTGAAGACGGCCGCGCTCGACCTCGGCTTCGTCCACGTGGAGTCCGGCCCGCTGGTCAGGAGCTCGTACCACGCACATGAGCAGGCGGATGAGTGGGCGCGGCAGACAGCGGGGAGCGCGGGGGCTTGAAAATCCCGAAGCCCGAATCCCAAGGCCCAATCCAAAGCCCAACTCGCGGAACCCGAACCCAGAACGCGAACGGCGCCATCTGTCAGCCTGGTTGGCGCACTCGCCTGTCTGCACGCCTCTTCGCGCCCCCTGTCTCCCTCCGTCCTGTCCGGCCCTCTCCGCCCTGCTCGCCCCGTCCGCCTACCGCGCCAGCGGGTTCGGCCGCATCTGGAACTTCGTGATCTTCGGACGCTGTCCCTTGCCGCCCTCGATGTGCCACGGGGCCCGGGTGCCGGAACTCGCCCACAGGCCGCGCCCCTTCCATCCCCCGTCCGGATCGTCGATGCGCCCGTCCATCCCCTTGGCATAGAAGCCCATCGGATAGGGCACGCGCAGCACGATGAACGCACCGGTCCGCACGTCGAGCGCGTGCAGCGAGTCGGACCCGTTGCCGATCGCGAACGGCGTGTTCGCGCCCATGCCCGACGTGTCCCACTGATCGACCCAGTTCAGGTAGCTCGCCTCGGCGCTGCCGTGTTCGGTGACACCGGCGAACTGCGGTCCGGGCAGCGCGTACAGCGTCCACCCCTCCGGACAGTGCTGCCCCACGGCCTCGGGCCCGTTCAGCCGTCCCGTGCACTTGCGGCGGTCGAAGCTCGCCAGGTGGCCGCTGCCCGACAGGTTCGTCCACACGACGCCGTTGCGATCGATGTCGAGCCCCCGAGGCGTGTACCCCTGCACGGCAGCGCGCGGGTTGCCGAACGGCGCCTCGAAGATCTCGGTCAACGCCGTGGCGGGCGGCTTCGCACCTGGCACCAGACGGACCACCGCGCCCGGAAACGCGTTCATCGACCCCCAGATGGACTGGTCCACGGGGCTCTCGATCACCGAGTAGAACCCCGCCCGGAACCGCGTGTCCCGGGCGGGATCCACGGGGTCGTTCGGCTCCACGTATCCCTCGTCGCGCCGGCCGTTGCCGTTGGTGTCGACGACGAGCGCGGTCCAGCCCTGCGCGCGCCGCTCGTCCTTCGTCTCCTCGTAGACCTTCACGTCGAACCACCCCACCATGTCGCCCGCCACCATCGAGAACCAGATCACGTCGTTCTCGGCGAACTGCAGGTGATGCGTCATGAAGCAGGTGTCGATCAGCGTGAACTGCCCCGTCTTCGGGTCGTACATGTTGAGCTGCCGGCCGCTCCGCTCGATCGGCCAGAGCTTCGCCGACGGGTGGTCCGACCCTTCGCGGCAGAACGCCGCGGTCTCCGGACCGCGGATGGTCGCGGCCGTCCACAGCCGACCCTGGCGATCGAACATCGAGCTGTGCGGGTTGGTCCGGCCGCTCCAGATCACCTCGTCGCCCCAGTAGACGGAGGGCTGCTGCGACGTCTGCCGTGAGGCATGGGGCGTCTCCGGATCGCGCAGCGGGATCGGGATCTCCGAAGCGACGTGCCGCACCGGATCGAGGACGTACAGCTTGTCGGCGCTGACCTCGGGAGCGCCGTAGATCGGTCCGTTCGCGTTGACCGTCGGCTGGCGCTTGTCGGTCGAGATGGCGTCGTGCACGTAGACGTGCGGCTCGGCGTAGTCCCAGTTCGTGACGACGAGGTGCCGCTCGATCCCTTGCGGCCGCGGAGGCGCCGGAGGCACCGCGCCCGCCGCGATCCGGTCGGTCCAGTCCGCGTACATCCGGAGCGCGCGGGATCGGCCCATCGGACCCAGCATGCCGCCCATGTTGCCGCCGGCCTGCCCGGCCACGAGCCTGCGCGTCCAGGCGTCCACGGACGACTCGAACCGGCCCAGCGCCGCAGGGATCTCGCGGGTCGCCTTGTTGCCCATCTGGTGGCACACCGAGCAGCCGCTCGCCTTCAGCGAGTTGACGTACTGCGACTGCGTACGGGTCGACTCCGGGATGCCGTTGCCCGACTCGCCGGTACCGGGAAACTCGCCGGCCGGGGGCACGTCCACGAGCGAGTACCAGTAGTTCGCCGGGTAATACTGCGCCGCCGCCTGCGGGGTCGGCGCGATGATCGCCGTCAGGTCCAGCTGCGACCCCGGTGTCGCGGTGACCTTCGGCGAATCGACGAGCCCGTACCCGCGCACCCACACGCTGTAGCTCGCCTTCGGCAGGTCCGGCAGCAGGTAGCGTCCCTCATCGTCGGTCGACACGATTCGGGAGAATCGCGTGGGCAGGCCCGTCGTCTCGGCAATCACCCAGACGCCAACCTCCGGCCCCTGCACGCTGGTCACCCTGCCGCCGATGTCGTCGGCATCGACGGCAACGATCGGAGTCGCCTGTCCGGCGCTCAGCGTGCCGGCGGGGATCAAGGCGACCGAGAGGCTGCACAGTGCGAGCGCTCCGCCGAGCAGCATACGTCGTCGTGTCATGTGGCCTCCTGCGCCGACAATCACGAAGCGTGATGTCTCGCGTCGAGTGTCGCGCCGTCAGCACATCGACGCAATCAGATTCCAGCGCTGCCCGCTCCGGGTTTCGACGTCCTCCCGGGACCGGGCTTCCGCATGGCGTGCGAAGGCTGGTACTCCCCCGACCGGGCATGGGCGGCCAACTCGTCGCGCGCACGCTCGAGCGCCGCGGGCGAGACGGAGGCCCAATACGTCAGCCTCTGGCGAAGCGCCGTCACGGCATCGGCGAACGCGGGGCCGGCCTCCAGTCCGCGCAGGAACGAGCGGGACATCCAGGCGCCGCTCGCACCAAGCCTCGGAAGCTGGGCGAACACGAGATCCGGAGGAACCGGCAGCGAGGTGTCGCCGACGCGCGCGACGCCACCGACCGCGAGGGCGAGTCCCGCGCGGTGCACCTCGGCGGCGACGGCGTCCAGGACCGGCGACGCCAACACCTCGAAGTGGCTCGGCACGCCGAGCTCCAGACGGAGATCGTTGAGCCCGATCATGACCTCGTGTACCCCCGCAACCGCCAGCACCTCGCGGATCCGGACGACCGCGGCGGCGGTTTCCACCAGGAGGACGACCCGGGCCCGGCCGTCCACGATGCGCACGAACCGATCGACCTCCGCCGCGCTCCGAAAGAAGGGCAACATGACCACGGCCGCGCCCCCTTCCAGCACGTCCTCGACTTCGACCTCGGTGCCGGGGTTGATCGGGTTCAGGCGAACGAACAGCGCCGCCCGGCTCAGCGATGCGGCAACGGCCGCGAGGTCGCGCCGGTCGTGCCGGGACAGGCGGCACGCCAGCCCCGACTGGCGGCCGGCCTTGCCCAGCTGCTCCAGATCCAGTCCGACGCGATTGCAGCCGCTTCGATCGGCCGCTGCGGCGAGAGCGGGATCGTTCGTGATGAGCGTGAGACAGAACGCGTCGCCGAACCCGGCTGCACGGTCGCCGCTCACAGGATGTCCGGCATGTCCCCCGAGCCCGGAGTCGAGCGCCAGTTGTCGGGGTCTTCGTGCTCGTAGAGCTGGTCGATCACGTTCACGTAGCCCGCCATGTCCCCGCTCTCGTTGCGCAGACCGTGCCAGACGCCGGGGGGCACGACGACGAGCACTGGTCGGAGTGCGCTCAACCGCACCACCTCGGTCGCGCCGCACGTTGGCGACTGCTCCCGCCCGTCCCAGAGGGCAAGCCTGATCGAGCCGCCGACGCCGATGATGCGATCGGTCTGCCGCCTGTGCACGTGCCAGTCGGTGACCGCGCCCGGATTCAGGCACACCCAGTTGACCTGACGGACCGTGATCCCGACTTCCGCCCAGTCGCTCCGGCAGATCTCGGTCATGAAGCCGCTGCGGGTGAGCACGTTGCCCAGCTCGCGCACGTACACGCCCGCGATCGCCGGCTGCTCGGAGCGCCGCCCGTCCGGCATCACGGTCTGTCGGTCTTTGGTCCCCATCTCCGGCATCGTCGAATCGCGTGGTGAAGAGCTTACACGGTGGGCCGCCGGATGGGGCCGTACGGAGGCGGTATCATACGCGCCACACATGGCTGCCGCAAGGCGTACGGGCATCTCTCCGCCGGCTGCCAGGGTGGCCTTGTCCGCGGTCGTCCCAGTCTTCAACTCCGCACCGGTCGTCTCCACGCTCTGCGGCCGGCTCGTGTCGGTCCTCGAGCGGGTCGGCGGCAGCTTCGAGATCGTGCTGGTCGACGACGGCAGCTCCGACGCGAGCTGGACGGCGCTGGCGGCCATCGCACGGGCAGACACGCGTGTCGCCGCGATTCGACTCGCCGGCAACCACGGCGGCGGCTACGCGACCCTGGCCGGACTGCGGCACACGGCCGGCGACGTCGTCATCATGCTCAACGACGACCTCCAGCACCTTCCCGAAGCCATTCCCGCGCTGCTCGCCGCCCTGGCGGGGCCTCCGGCGCGCGACGTCGTGTTCGGCCGCTCTCGCGTCCGCTACCACCGCGCGTGGCGCAAGGCGGCCAGCCTCGCCATCGACATCGTGGCCGCGGTGTCGCTCCGCAAGCCGCTCGCGTTCCGGTTCACGAGCTTCCTCGTCGCGCGGCGTGAGTGCGTGTCCCGGGTCCTGGCGCTGCCCGATCCGGCCCCGGCGGTGCCGGCGCTGTTCCTCGGGGCCGCGGCGCGGATCGGCGTGCTCACCGTCCCGCACGGGCCGTCCGCGCTCGGCGGAAGCGCTACACCGCGGCCGCGCTCGCACGGGTGGCCCTG
>VFZH01000042.1 GCA_016871255.1 Acidimicrobiia bacterium
ACCGAGAATATCGGCCATATGTGAGGGAGGAGCAACGCAGCGAGCCGGGATGCCCCGCCCGGGAGTTGTGTGACTGATCACGTTTCCAGAGGACTAGCTCACTCCGGCCGCGCGCAGGCCGACGTGCACGACGAGCGCCACGGCGTAGGCCAGCGTGGACATGTAGGCCAGCTGGAGCAGGGCGTACTTCAGTGCGCCGGTCTCTTTCCGCGTCACGGCGAGCGTCGGCAGGCACTGCATCGCCAGCACGAAGAACACGAGCGCGGCCGCCGAGGCCGACGCCGTGAAGACCGGTCCCCCGTCGTCACGTGTCATGCTCCGGACGCGTTCGATGACGCCCTCGTCCACTTCGTCGCCCTCGGCGCCGGCCAGCACCGACATCGTCGACACGAAGACTTCGCGCGCGAGGAAGCTGGTGAGCACGCCGACGGTCAACTGCCAGTCGAAACCGAGCGGCTCGAACGCCGGCGCCAGCGTGTGGCCGATGCGGCCCGCGTAACTCCCCTCCTGTGCGGCTCGCGACTCCAGTACGTCCGCTTCGGCGTTGAGCTCGGCCGCCTGCGCCTCGGACACGCCTGCTGCAGCCGCTTCCGCCCTGAGCTGGACCGCCTCGGCGGGTGTCTCCGGGGCTGGATACGCGCTGAGCCACCACATGACGATGCAGATGGCGACGATCACGGTGCCGGCCGTGGTCAGGAACGACATGCCCTGATCCTTGGCGGCCAGGAGCGCGTTTCGCACCGATGGTGCCTTGTAGGTCGGCAGCTCGAGGATCATCGGCCGGGGATGGCCCTTGAGGATCGTCCGGCCGAAGAGCAGCGCCGTGAAGAGCGCCGCCAGCGCGCCCAGCAGGTAGCAGGCC
Organism: Acidimicrobiia bacterium; assembly: GCA_016871255.1. GTDB lineage: Bacteria > Acidobacteriota > Vicinamibacteria > Vicinamibacterales > UBA2999 > VFZH01. The sequence goes on from VFZH01000042.1 coordinate 863, forward strand.
GCGAACGCCAGTCCGGCCAGCGCGGGACGGTCCGCGAACAGCAGCGTGACGAGCAGCACGTAGACCGGCAGGCGGGCGGAGCAGCTCATGAACGGCGCCACCAGGATCGTCGCGAGCCGGTCGCGGCGATCCGGGATGAGCCGCGTGCTCATGATGCCCGGCAGCGCACAGGCGTGCGATGTGAGGAGCGGGACGAACGCGTGGCCCGGCAGGCCGAAGCGCGCGAGCAGGCGATCCATGACGAACGCCGCGCGCGCCAGGTAGCCGGTGTCCTCGAGCAGCGTGATCAGGAAGAACAGCAGGCAGATCTGCGGCAGGAACACGACCGTGCCGGCGATGCCTCCCACGATGCCCTGTGACAGGAGATCGCGGATCGGACCCGCCGGGAGCGTCGCGTCCACCAGCCCACCCACGTAGGCGAAGGTCGCCTCGATCAGATCCATCGGGACGGTGGCAAGCGCGAACAGGATCCAGAACAACCCGCCCATGATGCCGAGGAAGACCATCCACCCGACCACCGGGTGCGTGAGGACTCGATCCAGCCGCTCGGTGACCGAGTCTGACGAGAACGCCGTCGCCGTGCCCCCGGTCGCCTCGTGCTCGACGACGGCGGCCCACTCGACCAGCGCGTCGACCTGATCGGCCGGCGGCAGCCGGTCCGTTGCGGCCGATCGCGGCTCCTGGTCAATCGCGTGGTGCAGCGCCTCGATCCCCCGCTTCTTCCGCGCCACCATCGGGACGACCGGCACACCGAGGGTGGCCGACAGGGCGGGCACGTCGATCCTGACCCCGCGCCGATCGGCGAGATCGGTCATGTTCAGCGCCACGACGACGTGTGGCGTTTCGGCCAGCAGTTGCGCCACCAGGACGAGATTGCGGGTCAGGTTGCACGCATCGACCACGACGACCACGACGTCGCCCGGGCGGTGCGCCGAGCCGCCGACCACGGTCCTGGCGATCTCGGCTTCGGGCAGACCGGACGACAGGTCGTACACGCCCGGCAGGTCCAGCACGTCCACCCCGTGCGCGTGGCCCGGCCAGCGGCTCCTGCCGGTACGGATGGCCGTCGTCGTGCCGGGAAAGTTCGAGGTCTTCGCCCGGGCGCCGCAGAGCGCGTTGAAGAGCGTCGTCTTGCCGGTGTTCGGGTTGCCGATCAGCACCAGCCGCTGCACGCGGACGGCAGCGGGCGAAGGATCGGCGACAGCCTGTGCCGTTCCGGAGGACATGCGCTACAGCTCCCCCGTCCCGTTGGCCACGACGTAGACGGCCTGCGCCACGGCGCGCGAGAGACCGATGCGGGTCGCGCGCACCTGCACGATGCACGGGTCGCCGATCTTGCAGAGCTTGAGGCGGGCCGACTGCGTGAGGCCGAGGGACCGGAGCAGGCTCCGGGACTCCGGATCCTGGATCTCGTGCAGCGTCACGACGGTGCCGGCCGGAATGGAGCTCAAGGGGACCGGCGCGCGATCTGACGGAAGCGGGGCGACGGGAACCGGCATGGGGCCTCGACTATCTTACGGCATTGTGAGACCCAATCTCGTTTTGAGCGAGGGCGGCACGGCCATAGGGCGGCGATGGGCACCCCGTCACACCGGCGATCGATTGAGGCCGTCTTCGAACGGGCCTCAACGCCCGTTCGAAGTCGGGCGGGTGGCCCGGCGTCATGAGGCGGCTCCTCCGTGCCGTGATCTGGGATTTCACGGCCCGATACCGCGCGACCAGCGCCGCAGCCGGCGCAGCACGTGCGCCCGGGCGCCCGCGCACTCCCGCGTGCGTTCCCGATGGCCCGGCACCCGCCGGACCGTCAGCCTGTGGTCACCATGGGCCGTCGTGTGGCAGAATCGTCGCTCCGACGCCGGGCCTCGGGCCCTGTCCGGGACGGGTTACGCGTCGTGTCTGGCCGGTACTGCCGGCGGGGAGAACACCCGTGAAATTCTTCAGACTGCTGGGAACGACCCTCGGCGGCCTCGTCCTGCTGGCGGCCGTTCTGCTCGGGGCGGCTGCGACGTTCGGCTTCAATCCGGGCACGCTGCACCCGGGACTCTGGCTGACCGGTGAAGTGGCGACCGAAAAGGTCACCGACTGGGACTGGGCGCGCAAGGCGCGCGGACTCACCGGGATTCAGACGCGGGACCATATCGTTCCCTTCATGGCGTTCTCGATCAACGGGAGCCGCTTCATTTACAAGGGGAAGATGTATCTCGGGTCGGGGTATCCCACCGGAGCCGTGATGCCCGAGAAGCGGCACTGGAACAAGAACATCGTCGCCGATCCCCGCGTGCGCGTCCGCATCGACGGCAAGCTGTACGACGGCAAGCTCACCTACCTCACGGACGAGGCCCTTCACGACGAGATCTGCCGGCAGTACGGCTCGAATCTCTGGATGCCCGGCTTCTACATCCACCTGTGGGAGTTCGAGCACACGCCGTCCGAGTCCTGATCGCCTGTTGACGAGGTTCTGTCCGTGCCGAGAATTCCCACCGCAGCCATCCTGGTCCTCGCCGGCATCGCGGCCGGCTGTGGAGCCGAGCCTGAAGACCCGATCTACGCCGACACGCACCCGCTGAGCGTGCCGGTGACCATCACCCCGTCCATCCAGATCGCCAGCGGCCAGGTCATTCTCTACAAGGCCTCGAACGTCGGCATGGGCCCGGCCGCGCTGCGTCTCCAGGTCTACACCGAGGACAACGGCATCCCGGCCTTCTACCAGGACTTCAAGATTCCGCCGGGCAACACGGTGAGCTACGTCTACGCGCCGCCCCCGGTCGATCTCGATCTCGGCGGCGTCTCCGTGCAGGCGCCGCAGGCCGTCAGGGCCACGTTCGGGCCGATTCCAAGGGTCGATCAGAACGTCATGCGACAGGTAGTCGCCAACGTGCAGATCATGCGGGCACAGCAGGACGGTGAGGGCAACGCGACGCTGGACCCGCCCATCGTCGTGCCGTTGTCACACTGCAACTTCGAGCCGCGCGGCACCGTTCCCTATATCGGGGGCACGTGGTACTGGAACTGCGCTCCGGGCGTGTACCCCCTGAAGCCGGTGGTCAGGTAGGGCGTACGGCCGCTCCCCAGGTGCGCGAGGTCCCCTCCGGTCCTCGCGCGCGAAACTCTCTCTGCCGCCGACCGCCCGTGCCGTTGTCTGTTCACGTATGACCATCGCCATCACCGGAGCCAACGGCAGCGTCGGCACCATCCTGCTGAGCCGCCTCGCCAACCGGACCGATGTCCAGGCCGTCGCCTGCGTGCGATCGCAGCGGGCGGCGGCCACGCTTCCACAGGCCTCGAACATCTCGACCCGCGTCGTCGACTACGGCGACCGCGAGGGACTCGCAACAGCCTTCACGGGGGCAGGCTGCCTCGTCCACCTGGCCGGCATCCTGATGGAGGGGCCGACGACCACGTATCAGTCCGCGCACGTCGAGGCCACACAGACCATCGTGGACGCGTGCCGGGCGGCCGGCGTCCGCCATGTGGTGCTGGTCAGCGTGCTGGGCGCGGACCCGGACGCCTCCAATCAGTACCTGAGCTCCAAGGGCAAGGCGGAGCGTATCGTCTCGGCCTCGGGACTGTCGGCCACGATCATCCGGACGCCGCTGCTGCTCGGACCGGGGACGGCCGGCGCCGGGGCTCTCGTCGGCCAGGCGTCGCGGCCGGCCGTGCCGCTCCTCGGCGGCGGGCGCCACGTCGTCCGCCCGCTGGACGTGGACGATCTGAGCGGGGCCATCCTGAACAGTTGCGGGGCATCACGCCCGGGTGTCGCGACGCACGAACTGGTCGGGCCCGAAGCCGTGGCCTATCGCGATCTCGTCGCCAGGGCGGCAGCGCTCATGGGCCGGCAGGTGGCGATCCGCTCGATCCCCGTCTGGGCGGCGAAGCTGGGTGCGACGATCGCCGGCCTGAAGAAGCGGGGCGGGATGACGCCCACCGTCATCGACATCATCACGTCGGGCGAAGACGTACACCGCAACGGGGACGCCGAACTGGGCGTAACGCTCACCCCGCTGTCCACCACGATCGAGAAGTGCCTGCCCTCACGGGCGAAGGGATGACGTGACTGACGCAACCGACGTGACCGAGTCTGCCGGCCCTCCGGCGAAGCGCGGCGGCTCGCAGACGCTGGGCCGGCTGGTGTTCCTGGCGATCGCCATCGGCTGTTTCCTGTTCCTGTACTTCAGGCTGAACGGCGCCGCCCAGCGCGAGGGGATGTCGCTCGCCGGGTACATGACGCAGGTCTTCACCACCGTGCAGTGGGCGCCCTGGTTGGCGCTCATGATGGCGTATTCGCTCGCGTACTTCGTGATCGACACGCTCGTCATCACGCAGGCGCTCACCTGGTTCATCAAGCCGATCCGGTTCCGCGACATCATGCCGATCCGCGGCAGCTCCTACGTCATCTCGCTCGTCAGCGAGCAGATCGGCAAGGGCGCCATGGCGTACTACCTGAACAGGCGCGACGGGGTCCCGGGCTGGGAGACCGGGTCCGTCATGCTGTTCGTCATGTTCGGCGAGGTCTTCTACCTGATGACCTGGGCTGCGGTCGGCTACTTCGTCAGCCGGAACGCACTGCCAGGCGTGTTCGACCTCATCCCCGTGATCGCCCTTGGCGGCGCGGTCTTCCTGACACTGTGGATCCTGTACTTCCGCGGCGTGATCCTGCCCGGGAACACGCTTCGCGACAAGAAGATCCTCCACGCCTTCAAGCTGGCAACCCCCGCACACTACCTGAAGTTCTTCCTGCTGCGCTCCCCGGCCCTGCTGTCGGCGGTCGTGGTGTACACCGTTGCGCTGGGCCTGTTCGGGGTCGAAGCCGACCTGCGGTCGAACCTCGGGTTCCTGCCGATCATCTTCTTCGCCGCCACGGTGCCCACGCCGATGCGCGCGGCGGCCATCACGCTGTGGGTCGTGCTGTTCCCGGAGAACGAGGGGGCGATGGCGGCCTTCGGCTTCGTCCAGCACAACTTCTTCATCCTGTTCAACGCGCTGATCGGCGTGGTCTTCTGGCGCCGGGCGCAGCGGGAACTGTTCGGCAGGTAGCGTGGCCAACGCCCTGACGGCGTCAAGGCTGGTCCTGGTCCTGCCGCTCGCCGTCGCGTTCGCCAGGCCCGAGTTCCTCGCACCGGGCCTTCTCGCGATCCTGCTCTCGGTGGGGATGCTCACCGACTACGTCGATGGCCCGGTGGCACGCCTGCGCGGGACGGCGTCCTCGAAGGGCCAGCTGTTCGACCACGCCACCGACTGCCTGTTCGTCACCGGAGGGCTGGCAGGCGCCGCGTCTGCCGGCATGGTCACGGCGCTCCTGCCGGCGCTCATCCCGATCGCGTTCGGCCAGTACGTCGTCGATTCGTATGTGTGGGGACGGCAGAAGCGGCTGCGCGCCAGCTTCCTGGGCCGATGGAACGGCATCTTCTACTTCGTGCCGCTCGGGATCCTTGCCGGGGCACGACTGCCCTTTCCGCCTGTCTTCGTCTCCTTCCTGCTGGCTGTGGCCAACGCGCTCGGCTATGTCCTGGTGATTTCGACACTGGCGTCGATCGCCGACCGAGCGACGACGACGATCAGGACACACTGACAGGAGCGGGCCGGCTTCTTGGGCCGGAGCGAAGTCGAAGGCAGCCGGCCCGGGACTTCAGAAGTCGACGCGGAAGCCCACCTGCGCGAGCCGCGGTCCGAGCGTCCGGTTGTGGACGCGGAAGTTCGGGGTGCCGAAAATCGCCTGCGTCCTCGGATCGGGGTAGGTGTTCGCCGCGTTCAGGAGGTTGAACACCTCGAAGGTGATCTGCGTGCGCGCGCCACCCCCGGGCGACAGGCCTTTCGCGGCACGGAAGTCCCACATGAACCAGGCCGGCTGGTGGAACGGAAACCGCGGCAGGAGCCGCCCACCGACCACCGGCCTGTCCGAGTGCAGCCCCTCGTTGGCCACCCCGTCGCCGTTGATGTCCGTCGGGCTGTACACAGGGAAGGCCAGCCCGGACCCGGCCGACCACGTGGACGCCACCGTGACATCGTGCGGCAGCGTCAGCACGAGGTACGACTTGAACTGATGCCGCTCGTCGAGCTCGTTGATGCCGTAGTCGGCGCCGGGATCGAAGGGATTCGACGGGCCGAACAGCGCCTCCGTGTCACGCTCCGTCGAGCCGTTGCCGGTGCTCTTCGCCAGCGTGTAGCTCCCGTGGAGCTGCCAGCGATCCCCGAGCGGCCGGCTGGCCGAGAGGATCAGCGCCTGATACCGGCCACGGCCGAAACTGGTCAGCGCGTTCGCCTGCGCGATCGTGGGGTCAGGACGTCCCGCCGCCAGTATGCCGAGCCCGCGTCCGAACTCGTCGAATCGCGTCGGCGGCGTCAGATTGCGATCCCATGACGTCGATCGGAACCCGCCGATACGGAGGTTGCGGGACTCGCTGAGCATGTAGCCGGCTTCGATCGACAGGCCAGCCACCTCGCGCGTCACGGACGCCGTGAGCTGCAGGACGCGCGGGTTCTCGAACCCGGGATCGACGTAGGCGATGGCCGGCGGACCCACGAGCCTGGCCAGCGCCGAACCTGGAGTGATGGACGACGGCAGCACCTGCGGGAACGTGACCCCGAAGAGAAACGCCGGTGCAAACAGCGTCGTGTTGGTGATACCGGCACCCCGCACCGGGAAGTAGATCATCGGCGTGCGGCCGTAGTAGAGCCCCGCAGAACCCTTCACCATCGTCAGGCGGTCGCCGGGCAGGCGGTACGCCACGTCGGCGCGCGGGCCCCAGTTGTTGCGATCGTGCGGGATGCCCTGCGGGACCGGCGCGTAGGTGAGCCGCACCTGGCTGCCCGTCACGACCGGCGGGCCGACCGGCACCCGCTGGCCCGCGATGCCGGCCTGAGGCTGCGGGTTGATCAGCATGTCGTAGCGGAGCCCGAGTCCGATGGTGAGGTTGGATGTCGGGCGAAGCCGGTCCTGGAGGTAGAACGCGGCCTCGTGCTGCCAGAAGCTGTCGAGCAGGGCCGCCTCTTCCGCCGTGCGGCCGTTCAGGCCGAAGTTCTGCGCGTAGAGGAACGGCTGTCGTGCGATGAACGACTCGAGGCTGGGGAAGATGTAGGCGCCGTGCAGCCCCAGGGCGAACGCGTTGTTGCGCATGTTGAACGCGTTGAAGTCCCCGCCGAATCGGAGGTCGTGTGCACCGCGCACGTAGACGACGCCCTCGGACACCTGGTAGCGGTACATGTCCTGCGTGCTCGGCAGGAACAGCGGCGTGCCGAAGGTCCCCGTGTCGGCGATCTGCACCTGCGGGCCGCTGCCCTGCGCGCGGCGCGGCCGCGTCTCCCGCGACGTCTGGACCTTCGTCTCGAGGAACAGGCGCGTGCCGACCGCGCCGCTCAGGCTCCCCACGATCGAGACGCCCTGATTGCGGAAGGTCTCGAGGTTCGAGAGCGCCTGGCTCAGGAGCGTCGTGCCGCCTGCGATGTTCGTCCCGTCGCTCCGCGAGACGCTGCCCCGGACGCTCAGGCGATGGCTCCCCGTGAGCCGGTGGTCGAGCTTCGCCAGGAGCGCTGTGACGTTCTCATCCCTGGGATACTGCCCCTCCAGGGCGCCCAGGTCCGGGATCCCCAGCTCGGGCACCGCGACTCCGGCCACCGGCCTGGCGAACCTCACCGTCACCGGCGTCGACTGGCGCTGCACGTCCGCCGCCGCGAAGTAGAACGTGCGGCTCTCCACGAGCGGACCGCCGATACTCCCGCCGATGGCGTGTCGAACCAGGCCGACAGGCGCGTTCCCGAAGGCGTCGTCGGCCGTCAGCCCGTGATGCCGCAGAAAGTAGGAGACCGAGCCGTGCCGCTGGTTGCTGCCGGACTTCGTGACGACGTTGACCAGGCCTCCGTTGGTGCGGCCCGACTGGGCGCCCAACCCGGCTGCCGTCACGTCGAATTCCTGCACGGCTTCCAGGGGGATCGTGAAGTTCTTCCGCTCGAGCGAGCCGAAGAACTCGCCGAAGAAGTTGTTGGTGTAGTCGGCGCCGTCCACGTTCAGCGCGAGGTAGTCTCCCGGCTGGCCGGCCACACGGAACGTGCCCCTGGTGCCCGTCGTCGATTGCGCCGTCGGCGACAGCAGGGCGAAGTCGCGGTAGTCACGTCCGTTGATGGGCAGGTTCGAGAGCGCGGACGCGTCGATCACCGTCCCGAGCGCGGGCGCCAGGTCACCCGCCGCGGACACCGAGATCGTCTCCACCAGACCCGCGATGCGCAGGACGACGTCCGCGACCAGGGACTGCCCGACCGTCAGGGCGAGCGGCTCGCTTCTGGCCACCGAGAAACCCGGATGCTCGGCGCGCAGGACGTAGGTGCCGAGCGGCATCAAGGGCGCGGAGTAGTGGCCGCTGCTGTCGGTGACCGTCGTGCGCTCGTAGCCGGTGTGGGTCTCGCGGAGCGAGATGGCGACGCCGCCGAGCACCGCCCCCGTCTCGTCGCGCACGGTGCCGCTGATCTCGGCGCGATCGAGGGTCTGCGCAGGAGCCCGCGAGGGAACGGTCAGAACGGCCAGCGCCACGAGCGCCACCCGGACCGCCGCCGCCCCCGGGCGGCGGCCGGGATTCGGACACAGCGTCTTCAGCCTGGAAAGCACGAAAGACAGCGTACCACCTTCGCCTCCGCCCTCCCCGGCACCGGCACACCCGCCCCGCACCCCCACGCCGGAAATCCTGGACCTGCGATCGCGGCCAGTGTATACAGATGAGCATTTCCAGAAGCCAGTCTGGACGGCCCGGCCAGGGTTGTGGGGGAGTGCGATGCGTACCGGGAACCCACGTCATCAGCGGCGGCTTCGTGCTCTGCTCCTGGGAGCGGGCCTCCCTGCTTTCGCGGTGTCGATAGCTGCCTCCACGGAGGTGTCTGCCGAGTCGCGCGGGTGGGTGATCTCGATGGTGCACACCGCGACCTACGCCAACGCGGACGCGTGTCCCGTCGGCGGCCCCGTGACCCCGGAGCAGGTCCAGCTCCGGGCCTTGATGCGGAAGGGGCTCAGCGAGGAAGAGGCCAAGGCGTCTCTCGAAGACCGGGATCCTGACGAGGATCTGGCCGTTGACGGCAACAGCCCCGACAGGCCGGAGGCGGCACCGCGTCCCCGCCGTCGGCGGCCTGAGACGGGTAACTTCCCGACCCGGGCCGAAGACACCGAGATTGAACTCGCAGGTGGCCGGTACGGGTACGGGTTCAACCTGAACGGCATCGTGGAGCGTGGGTCTTTCGAGGATCCGGAGAGCGGGGAGCGCGGCGTCGACAACGGCATGTGGCGGGTACTCGGCTGCTTCGAGGGTTACCACATCCGCAAACCGGTGCGGCCGTACAGCGAGAACATCTCGTTCGACACGTCGCTCGATGCGATGCCGGCCTGGCTCATGTGGGTGTCCGGCGAAGACCTGAGCCGCGACGGTCCGGTCACCGTCACGTTCGACCGCGCGCTGAACGTGGCGATGCGGAACGGCCTCCAGGGTCTGCTCGGCGGCGCGTCCTACACAATCGATCCGAATCCGCGCTCGCACAGCGAGTTCAAGGGCTACATCAGGGATCAGATCCTGACGGTCGAACCCGGCGACTTCGCAATGGCGGGAGACTCTCAGTGGTTCCCGGTGCTCCGCCTCCTGCAGGCTCGTGTGCGCTTCCGGATCGCGCCGGACGGGAGCTTCGACGGGCTGATCGGCGGATACCAGCCCTTCAAGGACTTCTTCCATTTCCTCGCCATTCGTGGAGAAGGTCTCTCGCAGACCAACCTGCCCGGCGTGTACTACGCGATGAAGCGGCTGGCCGAGGCGGCGCCGGACCCGGTGACGGGCGAGAACACCGCGATCTCCGCGGCGTACCGCATGCAGGGGATCCCCGCGTTTCTCATGTCGAAGACCGGAGAGGTCGTCGCCGAGGCGGTCGGGCGAGGGCCGGCGGTCAACAGCACGGCGATGCCGGAGTACGAGACGGACACCCCGGGCGCGCAACGGCCCGCCGAGGGATCGGCACGGGAGTAGACGAGCATGCTGCGAGTTCTGCGATGGTCGGTGCTGGTGGCGGGAGCTGGTGTCTGGGCCGGCGTGCTCGTGGGCGCACAGGCGATGGACACGATCTACACCTACGTGCGGCTGTCGCCGACCCAGTATCAGCACGTCATCCATGACATCTTCGGCCGGGACATCGTGGTGCCGGCGAACGCCGTGGAACCCGGCGTTCGCGATCGGGGGCTGCTCGCGCTCGGCGGGCGGAAGCTGGCGCTGAGCGGCGCCGAGCTCGAACGCTACAACCTGGTCGCCTGGCAGATCGCGGCTCAGGTGGTCGATCCCGCCCGCCGTGCCACGCTCATCGGGTGCACGCCCGCCGCGGCGGACGCGCCGGACGAGGCGTGTGCCGCCGGCTTCCTCGGCAGGGTCGGCCCGCTCCTGCTCCGGCGGCCGCTCACCGACGACGAACTGCGCCGCTACGTGGACACGGCGCGGGCGGCAACAGAAGCGCTCGATGACTTCTACGCCGGACTCGAGGCGGCCCTCGGCCGGATGCTCGTGGCGGCGGACTTCCTGTTCCGGACGGAGTCGAGCACACCCGATCCGGCGGCACCCGAGCGGCTGCGCCTGGATGCGTACTCGCGCGCGGCGCGGCTGAGCTTCCTGCTCTGGGACAGCAGCCCGGACGCCGAGCTGCTCGCAGCGGCGGGATCGCGGGCGCTGATGACCGAGGCCGGTCTCCGCGAACAGGTCGATCGGCTGCTGGCATCGCCCCGGCTCGAACGCGGCGTGCGCGCGTTCTTCTCGGACATGTACGAGTTCGACAAGTTCGAGACGCTGCTGATCGACTCGGAGACGTTCCCGGAGTTCATCCCGAGCGTCGAGGCGGACGCGCGTGAGCAGACGCTGCGCACGATTGCCGACCACCTGCTGAACAGGAACGGCGACTACCGGGACCTGCTCGTCACGCGCGACACCTTTCTGACCCCGGCGCTGGCCGCCCTCTACGCCGTCCCCCTCGCGCGTTCGCAGGAACTGGGCGGCGCCGTCCCGTGGACACCGTACCGGTTCCCCGACGGCACGCCCTACATGGGCGTGCTGTCGCACGTGAGCTTTCTGTCGCTCCACGGCCACCCGGGTGCGAGTTCTCCGACGCTGCGGGGCAAGGCGCTGCGCGAGAAGTTCCTGTGCCAGACGATTCCGCCTCCGCCGGCGGATGTGGACTTCAGCGCGATCGAAGATTCGAGCACCCACAGGACCGTACGCGAGCGGCTGGACGCACATCGGACCAACCGGGCGTGCGCGAGCTGCCATCGCATGATGGATCCGATCGGCCTGGCGTTCGAGGGGTTCGACGCGGCCAGCCGGCACCGGACGACGGAGAACGGCGCGCCGATCGATACGAGCGGGGAGCTGAACGGCCAGACGTTCACGACCGCGTCGGAGCTGGCAGTCATCCTGCGGAACGAGCCGGCCGTGACCTCCTGCGTCGTGGACCGGGCGTTTTCGTACGGCACCCAGCGGATGCCCACGAAGGAGGAGCGCGGGTGGCTCACCGCCCTGGCCACCGACCTCAGGGGCAGCGGCGTGACGTGGCGCGCGCTGATGCGACGGCTCGCCCTCGAGCCCGATTTCCATACGATTCCCGCCGCCGACGTGCGGGCCGAGCGGTGATCGTCGCTGTCTGAAGGAGCAGATCGATGCATCTCAAGATCAGGAAGGTCGACCGGCGCACCGTCCTTCGCGGCGTCCTGCAGGGTACGGCCGTCACCGTCGCTCTCCCGCTGCTGGACGTCTTCCTCGACGACAAGGGCACTGCCTACGCGTCGACGGGGGCTCCGCTCGCACCATGCTTCGGCACGTGGCACTGGATGCTCGGGCTGGCGCCCGGCTTCTGGGAGCCGACAGCCGTCGGCGCCGCTTACGAGCTGCCGCCGCACCTGGCGCCCCTGCAGCCGATCAAGTCGAAGATCAACATCTACAGCGGGATGCACGTCTTCCTCGACGGCAAGGTGAATCAGAACCACTACTCGGGCGCCCAGGCCCAGATGACGGGCATGGTGTCGAAGAACGGCAGCGACTACACGACGAGCATCGATGCCATCGTCGGCGACCACATAGGAGGACGGCGGCGGTTCCGGTCGCTCGAGGTGTCCTGCTCCGGCGATCGGCGCTCGACGTGGAGTTCGCGCGGCGAAAACGGCATGAACCCGTCCGAGATCTCGCCGCTCGCGCTGTACACACGCATCTTCGGGCCCGACTTCGTCGATCCCAACAGCGCGACCTTCACGCCGGACCCGAAGGTGATGGTGCGCCGCAGTGTCCTGTCCGCGGTCGCGGATGAACGCCGGGTTCTGATGGACAGGGTGTCCGCGGCCGACCGTGCGCGGCTCGACCAGTACTTCGAGTCGGTGCGGGACATCGAGCAGAAGTTCGCCGCCGAACTGGAGCGCCCGGCTCCGCTCCCGTCCTGCACCGTGCCGGCCCTCGACGAGGAGGAGAGTCTCGGCACCCATGTCGAGCAGGTGCGCGCCACGCACCGGAAGTTTGCCACGCTGCTCGCCTACGCCATGGCCTGCGGCCAGACCCAGGTGATCAACCTCTCCATCTGCGGCGGCGGCGGCGGCAGCAACAGCCTGAGTTCCCCGGGCGAAAGAAAGGTCCACCATTCCCTGACGCACGAGGAGCCCCTCGACCCTGCCCTCGGGTACCAGCCGAAGTGCAAGGAATACGCCGAGATCTCGATGGGGTTCCTCACCGAGTTCGTGCAGACGCTGGACGGCATCCGGGAAGGAGAGGGCACGCTGCTCGACCGCACGGGCCTCTTCGTCTTCACGGACCACGGTGACGCCAGGGTCCATTCCATGCAGCGGTACCCGATCTTCACCGCCGGCAGCGCCGGAGGCCGGATGAAGACGGGCCTGCACGTCAAGGCGGAGGGCGATTCGGCGACGCGCGTCGGCTTCACGCTGCAGCGGGCGTTCGGCGTGCCCAACAGCAGCTGGGGCACCGAGTCGAACGAGACCTCGAAGCCGTTCTCGGAAGTGCTGACCGGCCTCGCGGGCTGACACGCGAAAGGAGCGTCAGGCATGATGCGCGGCCGATCACTCAGGCTCCTGGTTCCGTGCGTTGGCGCCTTCGCCGCCTGGGTGGCGCTGCCCGCCACGCCAACAGCGGCGCAGGCCGGACCCCAGACGGCGCCACCCATGGTTCCGCCGGGCATCACCCTGATCGAGGTCGTCAGGGAACTGCCCTCGTCGTCGGACGACGTGCTCTGGTTCAGGCCTGGCGACACCGACGGCCACACCCTGATGGTGTCGGACGCGGACCGGCCAGGGGTCTCGAACTGCACGGCGGCGTGTCTCGACGAGTTCCCGCCTCTGCTGGCGTCCCCGGATGCGGAGCCGGTCGGCGACTGGTCGCTCGTGGCTCGGTCCGACGGCAGCCGGCAGTGGGCGTATCAATCCCGCCCGCTGTACAGGTGGGCCAGGGAACAAGACCCCGGAGAGGTGGCCACCAACGTTGGCCTGACCGAAACCGCGAACTCGAAGCGGGACACCACGGGAGGGGGAGGAGCGAAGGCAGGCGATCTCATGCCGCCAGAGGGCTGGAGCGTCGCCCGCTTCAGGCCCGGCGCGGTGGTTCCGTCCCCGTCCGGCCTACAGGTGCAGGTGGTGTCGTCCGCGCAGGCCGCCGTCCTGACCGACTTCGAGGGCCTCACGCTGTACGCCTTCAACGGCGACGCGGCAGCCGACCCCCAGTGCTCGGTCAACGGCTGCGAGATGCGATGGCTGCCGGTGGATGCGCCGGCGATTGCCGTGAACGTGGGGGATTTCTCCGTGGTGACCCGTGCCGACGGGTCGAAGCAGTGGGCCTACAAGGGCAGGCCCCTCTATCGGTACCGGGACGATCTGCTGCCCGGCGATGCCACCGGCGTGGGCGTCGACGAGCGATGGGCGCCGGCAGCGCTCTCAGTGGGGTTCATGCCGGAAGGCGTCACGGTGACCCACCTGAGCGGCTACGGAGATGCCCTGGCGCTGAACGGGCGGACGCTCTATCAGAGCTTCGCGTTCGAGAAGTACTGGGGCGGGAGAAACCTGCGCGCCAGCTTCAAGAACGCGTACTACAAGGGGAAGCGGCTGGGCAGCCGGGCCTGCCTGAGCCAGGAGTGTCAGGAGACGTGGCGGCCGTTCCTGGCCCCTGCCGATGCGGTCCCGAACGGCTTCTGGGAACCGATCGAACGGGCGGACGGCACGAAGCAGTGGGCGTACAAGGGGTACGCGCTCTACACCTACGCGGGCGACACGGCTCCGGGCGACCACTACGGGCAGGCCACGTACGACTTCGCGAAGCTGGAGGGCACTCCGGCTGAAATCGAACACGCCGAGATGCTGGCCGCGGTCACGGGCGCGAGCAGCGGGGCCGGCGTGTACTGGAGCGTGGCGAAGCCCGAGTAGCCCTAGCGCAGCGACTCCACCTCGGTCGGCCTGCCGAACCTCGACGGATCGATGGCCGCACCGAGCTGCACGCGGTCCAGCTTGATCTCGTCGCGACCGTCGAGCCACACGAACCTGACGTCGTGGGGCAACTTGATCCCGTCGACGTCCCGGTAGTCGCTGAAGTGCATCGCGGTCGGCATCCGCCCGATCGGCGAAGGACCGTGCCGCACCGCGCGGACCAGGAGGCCGGTCTCCGGATCGAAGAAGAGCGTAGCGAACATGTTGTTCGCCCCGACCACGTCGCCCTGCACCACGTCCAGCCACTCGCCGTTGATCTCCTGCTGGTCGAGGGTGCGCAACCGTCTCAGCGCCGTCTTGATCTGATCCGGGAAGGTCAACATGGCATCCAGGCGCGCGCCGTCCAGTTCGCTCCCGTACAACGGGTACTCACCCAGCACGTTGAGCGGCGTCTTGATCCACCCGCGTTCGCCGTTGTAGCTCCGCACCGTCGCGTCCCGGCCGGCGGCTTCGTACCGGATGATCATGCTGCGCTGGTCGGGGCGCCGTGCGTACAGCTCCACCTTGCCGCCGCCGCCGAACCCGCGGAAGCCCAGGCTCGTGCCCGTGGCCGTGATCGTGGTCACCGCCTTGAGCCGCGCTTCGCCGCCGATCGCCTCCAGGTACCGGTCGATGATCGCGCCCGGCTCCGGCAGGTAGTCGGCCGACGTGTAGACGAGGTCTTCGGGCAGCAGATCCGGTTCTCCGTACACCTGGTCTAGCGTGGGCGTGGAAAGCGGACGCGTGCGGCCCTTGTGGCACGACCAGCAGCTGATCACCTGCTGGCCGCCGAAGTGATCGCGGTTGATCGCCTGCACCATGATGCTCATCTCCCGCGCCTTGATCTTCCGCGGGGTGTCGAACGCCCAGTCGACGACGTTGGTCCCGGCGTCCTTGTGGCAGTCCGCGCAGTCGCCGCCCACGGCAGCCGTCATCAGCCCCATGAGCGTCATGAAGTCGTCGACGGTGACGTCCTTGAGCACCTGGACGTTGTCGAACACCTGGCCCGCCGTGCGCTGATCGCTGCCGACCTTGACCTGGCCGGACACTCCGACCGTCGCGATCGACACCACGTGTACGACCGCCGCTGCGGCGATCAGCCGAAAAGTTGTCGTTCCCACGTCTGTGTTTCCTTGTCTTCCTGGCCGTTCCGGATGGGCCCCCGGCGGCTACTGCGCCGGCTTCTCGCCGTGGATGATCTCCATCATGAGATCCGCATCCCGCTCCCCTTCGACGCCCGCGTATTCCATGAGCTCGAAGGTCGGATCTTCGTGGCGGGTCAGCTTGGACCGGACGGTCCAGGGCTGGGAGTACACCTTCGGGTCGGTGAGCGTCGCCGAGAGCTGCAGCGTGTCCTTGTCCACGAACTCCCAGCGCTCGGTCACCGTCAGATCATCGGAGGCGAAATCGCCCGAGAGCGACAGACGCATGCGATCCGAGAGATTGCGCACCTCGACGACGAGCGTCGTGCCTTCCCACCGGCCGCGCGAACTCCCCATCCAGAGTGCGATCCCGTCATCGAGCGGCCGCCGGGAATCCAGCGGGATGTACCGGAACTCGTGCTGCGCGTCGTACAGGATCACGACCGCGCCGGGCGGCTGCAGGATCTGCAGCTCGTGGTAGTAGTTCTGCCGCGGCACGCCGTCCGGCCACGCGCGGGTCCGCGTGTCCATCTGGGCACGGTTGGGCTTCAACGTGCCGGCGGCGGCCTCCTTCTTGCGCGCGGCCGCCCACGGCAGGTACGGGATCTGACGATCGGGCGGATCGACGATGCAGCCCGGCCCGAGGCCGCCGAAGCAGCCCAGGGATCCGAGCGGATCCCAGATGCCCTGCACGTCAGGCTGCCCGTCCTTCAGCCGCTTCGGCCACGCGTCGTCCCGAGCGGCCCCGGCTGCCGGTTTCTCCTTCTCCTGGGCCCGAACGCCCGGGGAGCCGGCCTCCCACAGGAAGCCGACCAACGTCACGGTCGCGCACGCGTAGATGAAAGTCTTCATGGCAGTGGGCTCTGGCGGGAAAGGGGCACCGTCATCCCCGGGGTGCGGTCCTCGAAGGCGTAGCACTGGAAATCCAGGATCTCGGCGTTCGGATCGACGTTCCGATACAACGTGAGCGCAATCTTCCACGGCCGCGTGAAGACCTTCGGGTCGGTCATGGTCGCTTCGTACCGCATGTGATCGGGACCGACCCGCGTGTACCGCTCCTGCACCGTCAACTGGTCGCTGTGGAAGTTGCCGGCGCGATCGAACCAGGTCTCGCCGTTGAAGTTCGTGACGTCCACGACGAGCGTGTCCCCTTCGTAGCGCCCGCGCGAATCCCCCAGGTAGAACGCCAGGTCCTGCAGATGGGGAGTGCCGTTCGTGTAGATGCGCCGCTGCATGTGCGCGTATTCGTAGAGGATCGCCACCATCTCCGGCGTCTGCGCGATCTGGAAGGGATGCGGCAGGTAGTTCGAGCGGGGCACGCCCGAGAGGTAGCAGCTGCGCTCGCCATCCAGCTTGTGCCGGTTCGCGTAGTTCTCCTGCTGCTGCTTCGCCGCCCAGTCCTGGTACGGGAGCACGCCGCCCTCGACCACCGACGGACCGGCCGGGCCGTCCGAACTCGCCGAGTGCGCCAGCACGTTGACGTACGCGGAGGTCATGGCCGCCTGCCAGATGCCCTGCAGGTCCGGGATGCCGTCCGCGGTCTTCGGGGGCTGATAGGCCGCCTGCCGGGCGTCGACGGACACACAGGCGGCGGCGCCGCCTGCGAGCCACGCCACCAGCAGCGCCCGCGCGATCGTCGTCACTTGACGAGCCTTTGGCCGAGGTTGCCCTTCTCCGCGTCCGTGTTCGACTCGCCGCGAAGCGTGCGTCCGTCCGGCAGCGTCACCGTGTCGACGTTCAGGATGTTCTGCCCGTCCGTTGCGCCGAAGCCGACGACGGTGACCTTCATGTCCGGCAGCAGCGAGTTGCGGCGGTAGCCCTTCCTGAACAGCGTGTTCGGCGGGCCGAACTCGGCCGCCCACTGCTCGACCTCGCCCTTCTCGTTGATCGTTTCGAGCGTGAGCCAGGCGTGCGGGTTGATCCACTCCATCTTGACGACCTTGCCTTCGAGTTTGATCACCCGCTTGATGTCGAACTCTGCGGCGAACGCGTGATGGGCCTCCGGTTTCGCTGCAAACCAGAGCATGCCGAGGACGCAACCAGCGATGATGAGTGTGGACTTCACGGTCATTCCTCCAGGTACCCGAAAACCATCCGGAATCTGGCCAGTCTGGGAACCCGACCCGGCGCGACAGTCCGGAGCGGGGACCGGGCGAAATCGTAACACAGCCGGGATGGCCGATCTATTCGGCCACGGCGCTCCACCGGCATGGTACAAGATGGAGTCATGCGCCGCTCGAAGACGGGTTCAGCCCCGCGCCCCGCCCCCCGGGGCCGCGGGGGCCAGGTGGCCACCGTCCTCACGGTCGCCGCCATGACTGCCGCGTGTTCGTCACCATCCTCCGTCCCGCCGTCCGGGGAGCCCTCCGCCGTGCCCGAGGCGCCCGCCCTGTGGGGCCTGCAGATGACACCGGTCGTGCCCGTGACCGAGTTCATGCGCGACCTGCTGCAGCCGGCGGCCGACACGCTGTTCACCTCCGTGAGCGTCGTCGTCGACAAGGACGGCGAGTCGGAATACGGCCCGCGGACCGACGAGGACTGGGCAAGGCTGCGAACGGCCGCAGTCACGATCGCCGAGAGCGTGTTCCTGCTGAAGATTCCCCGGCCCATTGCCCCGGAGCCGGACCGGGAGCGGCACGAGACGGAGCTCACCGCCGCACAGGTCCTCGAGAAGCTGCAGGAGGACACGGTGTTGTGGGACGCGCGCATCCAGGCCGTCCGGAACGTGGCGCTCCAGGCGATTGACGTCGTGGAGCGGCGCGACACCGAGGAACTCTGGGATGTGGGTGCGAACCTCTACCAGGCGTGTCAGAACTGCCACTACGACTACTGGTATCCCGCCCAGCGGGACCTGCTGATCGAACTCGAAGAGAAGGTTCGCCAGTTCCGGGAGCAGTCCGGGTCCGCCACGCCTTGACCGCCCGGACGGGCGCCAGCGTGGCCACGGAGGGGCGGTTTCGACCCCGGCGCCATCAGCTTCCGTCCCCATCGCGTTTGAGCTTCCGGTAGAGCGTCGCCTCGCCGATGCCGAGCCGCGCGGCGGCCTGCGCCCGATTGCCATCGACCGCCCGCAGGACCGACGTGATGTGGTCGGCGAGCGATGGCGAACCGCCCAGTCGCGCTCCAGCGCGCCGATTCCACGTCGAGAGCCGTCGTGTCCCTCGAGCAAAGAAGACGCTTGGAAGAAGCGCGAAACCCGCAGCACGAAAGACCGAGCGTCACCGATAAGAGCTTTCATCGGCGCGTAGCCGGCGCCGTCAAGGGCGGCTGGAGCCGCCGTATTCGTCTAGCGGGCCTGCTTCTCGATCCCGAGAACGGGGAATAGTCCCGGTTCACAACCGTAGCCACCAAGCGATGGCCTCCCCTGCCGCCACCGCCGACAGGATCTCCCCTACCCCGGCAGTTCAGCGAGGAAGTCTTCGACTGGCCACACCTCGATGTCATCGACGCGTTGGCGGCGCGGCCCGAGAAACACGACGATCCGTCGCGTGACCTTGCGCGCGTGCTCGGCGAAGGCGTCGAACCCCTTCAGATCGCGTGAATCCACCTGGCGCGACGCCTTCACTTCGATCGCCCAGTGCTCTCGGCCGACTGACAGGACGAAGTCGAGCTCTGCGCCGCGCCGCGTGCGGAAGTGCTGCACGCGCGCCTCCGGCCAGATGGTGCCCTCCCGTCGCCGCAGCTCTAACCCCACCAGGTGTTCGAGAAGCAGCCCGCGCTCGTCGTCGAGCGGCCGATCGAGCGGGCGCCGCAGAATCGCGTTCCGCACGCCGAGGTCGAAGAGCAACAGCTTCGGATGCGCCACAAGACTCGCCCGATCTGAACCGCGCCACGCCGGGATCCGAAAGAGGATCAGCGTGTCCTCCAGTACATCGAGATAACGGCGAGCCGTCTCGTAGCTCACGGCGGCATCACGTGACAAGGCGTTCAGGTTGACGACGCGGCCGGATGACGCGGCGGCCAGATCCAGCAGCCGCGCGTAGCCGCCGACGTCGCGCACCAGCGCTTCGGCCTGAATCTCCTCACGAAGATACGCATCCACGTAACTGCGCAGGGTCAGTGATCGACTTTCGGGATCGGCGTCGCTGTAGATACCCGGCAACGTGCCGTGCGCGAGGACGCGGTCGAGATTGAAGTCTGATTGAAGTTCGCGCGCCACCAGCGGATGCAGGTAATGCAGGACGACGCGTCCGGGCAGCAAGTTCGCGTGGCCGCGCCGCAGCTTTCGCGCGCTCGAACCGGACAGAAGGAATCGAAACCGCCGCGGGTGAGCATCGACGATCGCCTGGATGCCGTCGAGAAGGGCTGGCACGCGCTGGACTTCATCGATGAACACGGTCTTGACGCGTGCGGGCGCCGCCGCCAGCTCGGCCTCCAGACGTTCGGGCTGGGCCACGTACTCCCGAAACGCAGCAAGGCTCGCCAGATTGAGTGTCAGATCCGGTGCGAGTGACCCGAGCAGCGTGGACTTTCCGACCTGCCGCGGACCAAGAAGGAGAGCCGAATGACGATCGGCCTTCAGGCGAGGACCAATCAGTCGTTCATACACATGGGTAAAATACCATTAATTTTACCCACAAGCACGAGTAGGCTCGAGCGAGCGGCCATGTGCCAAGTGTCTGCAGGCGCGCGAACGCTGGAGGTGGAATATTCGCTTCGACGTGATCACGGGGAGCGAGCGGATCTGGCCGGGTCGCGCGGAACTCAAGAGCGCATCGACGTCGGACTGCTTCAGCAGGCGGCAGCCCTTGTTCTTGAAGGACAGACGCACTGAAGCGCGGGCACGGCCGCCAGGCGATCGAACAAGCGCCTCAAATCCACGGGGAGACATCGCGCCCTCGCGCGTCCGCGTGGTCTTGCGCGCGGAGGCGATTGGCTCCTCGGGCTGGACTCGAACCAGCAACCCTCCGGTTAACAGCCGGATGCTCTGCCATTGAGCTACCGAGGATCGGTTGGCGCGGCGGGCGTCCGGCTCGGGGTCCGCACGGTGCCGGACCGCGAGTGATCGGACGAACGGCCATCGTAGCCGGAAGGGCGCCGGCCGCGCAACCCGGCTACCGCTTCTTCGCGTGCAGCGAAAACGCCGCGCCCTGCGGATCCATGGCGTTGACGATCCAGTCGCCGCCGGGAACCTCCATCGGCCCGTTCAGCACCGTCCCGCCGTTCGCCGTGATCCGCTCGACAGCCGACGTGATATCCGGCACGTGGAAGTAGATCCCCCAGGAGGGCGGCACCTCCGCCATCTCCTTCGACTTGTTCATCATCCCGCCGATCGTGCCGTGGGGCCGGCTGAACATGTGGTACAGCCCCATCTCGCCCATGTCCACCGGATCGACCGCCTGCCAGGCGAAGAGCGCCGTGTAGAACTGCATGGCCGCGGGCGCGTCGGTCGTCATCAGCTCGTGCCAGGACGCGTCACCGACCTGTGGAGCGGCTTCCGGCGCCTGGTCGGTGTTCGCGGGCTGAAACAGGTAGAAGACGGCACCCTGCGGGTCCTGCACCATCTGCATCCGCCCGACCGTCGGCACGTCGACCACCGGCGAGCACTCCCGGCCGCCCAGCGTCTTCACGTGCGCCACGCCGTCCTCGAGCGTCGGCACGCCGACGTACATCGCCCAGAAAGGCGGCGCCTTGACGTCCGCCGGCGTCGTCATCACGCCGGCCACGCCCACGTCGCCGCTCCGGTTGAACAGCGTATACGGCTGCGGTGACTGGGGGGCAGGCACGGCGGTCCAGCCAACGACCTTCTCGTAGAAGCCCGCGGCGGCCTGCATGTCGGTGGTCATCAGCTCGTACCAGAGCGGCCGGCCGAGTAGAGAGGAAACGTGGGTCATGGCAGGTCCTCCATTTGCAAACCCTGTAGGGGCCGGCTGAAGGTGCGACTACAGCCGGAACAGGCGGTTGATCTTCACGACGAACGCGCGGTTCCGGATCTCCGGGAAGCGCAGCGTGCCGGTGTCGCGATCCTCGTTGAACACGACGAACAGCTCGCTGCCGGGGGTGTACTCCCAGCGCAGCCGCACGTTCGCCGACAGCGACCGGTTCGACGAATTGTACTGGAGCAGGGCGCTCGCGAAGCTCATCGGCGACATGGCGTACGTGATGCGCGCTCCCACCAGTGTCGTGGTGAACGCCCCCTGGTCGAGGTCGACCCAGTTGATCGAGGTGGTCGGCTCGACCGAAAACTGCGCATGGAGGTTCAGCCGCACGCCGTTGAACCCCAGTTCGTGCTTGGTGCCGTCGTAGAACGTGCCGGTGTTGAACTCGACCGTGCCTGACGCCGCCCGCTGGCGCCCGAACTGGTACTGGATGCTGGCGCTCTCGAAATCGTATCCGCCGACCGGCAGCACCACGCCCGGCGCAATCTCGAACGCGCCCGGCAGGAACTCGTAGTCCTGCGAGTAGCCGGCCCGGAACTCGTCGCTGCTCTCGAACTCGACACTGAACCGGCCCTGCACGCTGCGCGACTCCAGCCGATCGTCCCCGTTGTGGATCAGCTCGGCCGATCCGGACATGGAATACTTCCGCACGAGATCGCTCGACCCGTGCCGCGGGCTGAACCGGGCCTGCGCATAGCTGCGGGCCATGTCCACGCGCCGGACGAATCCGACCTCGGGTCTGAAGTTCCTCCCGATCACCATGTGGTCGAGCTGCAGCCCGTACCGGTCGCCGCCGTAGTCGAATTCGCCCCGATAGCTGGTGGTGTCGCCGCTCACGCCCGGCGTGTTCGTGCCGGCCCAGTACCCGTTGATCACCACGTTTTCGTAGAACGCCAGCCGCGCATCCACGCCGTAGGACTGGCTGCGGCCTCTGCCGCCCAGCGCCACGCTGCGATCGGTAGCCATGAGCCCGATGGTGCTCTTGCGGAGCACGTCCCGCCTGAGCCGCACCACGGAAAACGTGGTCGGCGCCACCTGCGCGGCATCGTCCTCTCCCGTCCGGATGCTGATCAGGCCGACGTTGAAGGCCCCCACCCGGCCCGTGAGCCGGCCGCCGCCCTGGATCGGCACCTGCCGCCCGGCGCTGAGCCCGATTCGCCGGCTGTAGAAGAGCCGCGGCGCCGAGCCGCCCCCGAAACCGCCGGCCCCGCCGAAGTTGAACAGCCCCTGGTTCTCGAGGAAGAACTCGCGCTTCTCGGGAAAGAACAGGCTGAAACGCGTCAGGTTGACCTGCTGGCTGTCGGCTTCCACCTGCGCGAAGTCCGTGTTGTAGGTCAGGTCCGCCGTCAGGTTCTGCGTCAGGCCGTACTTCACGTCGAGGCCGAAGTCTCCGCCCAGCTCGTTGGACACCTGCGGCGACACCGTGCGGTCGCTGGTCAGGCCGGACACGACGTACGGCTTGATCTCGAGCATCCGCGACCCGGAGGGCGCCTCGATCCCCACGAGCGGGGCGAACAGCTCCGAGTAGAAGATGCCGCCCATCCCGATCCCGATCGGGACCACGTTGAGATACGACACCTCGTTGCGCCAGCGGCTCGAGCGACGGACGTTGAACCCCCAGGTCTGCTCGCTGCCCGGCCGGTAGCGGAGCGACTTGAAGGGCACCCGGGCTTCGACGGTCCAGCCCCGGTCGAACGGCTTCACGCGCACGTCCCACACCGGGTTCCAGTCGTAGTTGTTCTGCCCCTGGTAGGCGTACTGCACGTCGAGGCGCGCGCCGATCGGCGTCGTCTCGAACACGACGCCGCTCCGGCGATCGAAGAAGGTGTCGAACGCGAACGCGATGTTGTCGTTCTGGATGATGTTGTTGTGGTCGCGGCGCAGCTCGTTGGCCATGATCCGGTCGGGCCGGCTCTCCCAGCAGCGCGCCGCGATATACAGGTTGTCGTCGTCGAAGAAGAGCCAGACCTCGGTCTGCTCCTCGGCCGGCTCCCCGTAGCGGGGGTCCACCTGCGTGAACTCCGACATCGGCTGGATCCGCTCGTAGATGGCCTCGTCCAGCACACCGTCCAGGCTCAGCTCGCCGTCGAGGGCCACGGCCCGCACGGTGGACCGGCCGGGACCGGCCCGCCGGATCGTCTCCGGCAGCGACGGCGGCGGCGGCGCCCCGACCGCGGCGATCTCGCTCAGGTTGGCGGCCATGGCCACCGCGGTGTCCCCGGGGGCGTCCAGCGACAGCACCTCCGGTTCCTGCAGGGGCGCTTCCTGCGCGGGAGCCGCACCAGGCGCCATCAGCGCGCACGACGCCACACACGTGGCAGACAGATATCGAATCAGGAGGCGCTGGATTGACACGGTTGTAACGGGGAGTCTCCGGGGCCGGCCACGAACCGATGCTCCATTATCGCTGCCAGGACGGGAAATCCAACCCTCCTCACCCCTTCTTCCGCTTCGCCCGGGGGCCCGCGCCACCCGCGGTCACACCCAGCTGTACCGCCGTGCCGATCAGGCTGAGCACGACCCACGCGATCGGGACCCAGGCTCGATCGGGCGCGGGGTCCAGCGGGTACGCCACCCAGACATCGCCGGCCGCCGCCGCCTCGAGCGCCTGCCGATCGCCCACGAGCGCCATGGCGCCGACGATCAGCGTCCACGCGCCGCCGAACGCCGTGCCCACGACGATGAAGTACTTCTGCAGGTACACGGCGCCCACCGCACCGGCCACGGCCAGCAACACGACCACCAGCACGCCCGGATCGCGATCGATCGCGGAGAAGACCAGGTTGGCGGCGAGCGCGCCCAGTCCGGCCCCCACGATGGCGACACCGACGAAGTAGGCCGCCATCAGCAGCAGCGCGCCGGCAATCCCGCCCGCGGCGGCCGCCGCCAGCATGGGCCAGGTTTCGCTGAGGCCCACGATCGAACTGGCCAGCAAGGCGCCGAGGATGAAGCCGAAGATCGCCAGCACGATCCGGAACAGCCGGTAGCCGAAGAAACAGGAGACGGTGCCCCCGAGCAGGAGCACGATCGCCGCGGGGATCTGGTAGGCGGCGGGCAGCACCCTCAGAATTCCCTGCGGCCTTCCATCGCGCGGGTCATCGACACCTCGTCCGCGTAGTCGAGGTCGCTGCCCACCGGCAATCCCATCGCGATGCGCGTGACGCGGACGCCGAGCGGCTTGAGCAGCCGCGCCAGGTAGAGGGCCGTCGCTTCGCCCTCCACCGTCGGGTTCGTCGCCACGATCACCTCGTCCACCTGCCCGCCGCCGACGCGGGCCAGCAGGCCGGCGATCTTCAGGTCGTCGGGTCCCACGCCGTGCAGGGGCGAGAGCGCGCCCATCAGCACGTGGTACTGCCCCTTGAAGCCGCCGGTCTTCTCGACCACCGACACGTTCTGCGGCTCCTCGACCACGCAGATCGTGCGCGGATCGCGCGCCGGGCTGGTGCAGAACCCGCACGGGTCGGTGTCGGTGATGTTGTGACAGACCGAGCAGTAGGTCACACGGTCCTTGACGTCGCGCACGGCGTCGCACAGCCGCTCCGCCTGCTCGCGCGGCGTGCGGAGGATGTGGAACGCCAGCCGCTGCGCGCCCTTGGGACCGATGCCGGGCAGCGCCTGCAGTTGCTCTACGAGTCGGGCCAGGGGCTCGGGAAGGAGCATGGAGAGAGAAGGACGCTCACATCCCGGGGATCTTGAGCATCCGGGCCAGCGACTCGTCCACCTTGCGGTGCGCGTCGTTGAGCGCCGCGACGATCAGATCCTGCAGCATCTCCACGTCGTCTCGAGACACCACCTCCGGATCGATCTTCAGTTCCTGCACCTGCTTGGCGCCGTTCACCACCACGGTGACCATGCCACCGCCGGCGCTCGCCTCGATGCGAAGGGTCGCCATCTGCTGCTGCAGGCGCTGCTGCATCTCCTGCGCCTGCTTCATCATGCTCTGGATGTCCATTGGCTCAGGGCTCACGGCTGGCCGGTGCGGCGTCGCCGTGCGGCAGCGCTTCCACCTCTCTGACCTCCGCCGGAAACACGTCCAGCATCGCCTGCACCGCCGACGACGCCAGCGCTTCGGCCTTCAGATCCCGCTCCGCCGGGGGCGCCGAAGCTGCCGGTGCCGCGGGCGCCGGTCCGGACGGAGTCTGCGCATCGGTGCTGGCACAGGTGACGGAAATGCGGCGCCCGGCGAGCCGTTGCAGGACCGACTCGATCCACTCCCGGTGCTGCTCCAGCTGCCTGCGGGCCACGTTCTGGTTCGCGGCGAAGGTGAACGCGACCTCCTGCTCGCTCACGTCGATCCGCTGCGCCTGGGCAATCGCCAAGCCGTAGAGCGTGCTCTTCGTGCCGCGGATCTCCGACAGCAGCGCGTCCTTCAGCGACGAC
This sequence comes from Acidimicrobiia bacterium, assembly GCA_016871255.1. Lineage (GTDB taxonomy): Bacteria > Acidobacteriota > Vicinamibacteria > Vicinamibacterales > UBA2999 > VFZH01. The sequence goes on from VFZH01000042.1 coordinate 26,716, forward strand.
GCCGATCCCGCCGGCCGCGGGGCGGGTTCGGGCTCCTCCGGGGTACTCGCGGGGCGGCTTCCGGCAGCCGGCGTCTGGCGCGACGGTTGCGGCGCCCGGCTGGTGTCCGCTGCGGGTCGCCGCTCGACGGAGGGTGGGCGAACAGGCGTC
>VFZH01000043.1 GCA_016871255.1 Acidimicrobiia bacterium
GGCCCTGGCCGGAATACGGTTGCCGACTCCCGGGCGGCGAGGCGCCCGGATCGCCAGGCGCGAGGAGGGAGCAGGCCGGGTGCCTGTGACCGACGAGCAACGCCGCGAGGCGGGATGCATCGTCGGCCGAGATGGCAACCTTATTCCGGCCAGGGCCCTTAGTCGGCTCGGAGATGCGCCGTTGGCTGGACTCTGGTCGCAGCGGCGGCTGGCCAGAAGCTTGCCACGATCGTCGCGGTCAAGACCGCGATGGCCGCAAGTGTGACGGACAGGGTTTCGTAGCTTCCAGGCTCGTACAGCTGGTCGGCGATGAGGCTTCCGGCACCGCGCGCCAATCCGAGACCCACAAGCACCCCCGCAAGGCTCGGGAGCAAGCCACGGAGAACGACGGACGCGACCAGGCGATAGCTCGGTGCGCCGAGTGCCCGGCGAATGGCGAGTTCTCGCCCGGCGCTGCGCACCATCGCAGCGAGCACCGCAATGCAGCTGATGACGGCCAGTACGACCCCCACGCTGGCCACCGCACCGGTTGAGAGCGCGGCGATTCTCGGCTGAGCGTTCAGGGTACCGACGTAGCTCTCGAACGATTCCACCTTGGTGATGACGGCGTCCGGATCGATCTCATCGACCAGTCGCCGCAGGGGTTGAGCCGTCTGGCTGGCTGGTACCGACGCCCGAAGGACGAGCGTCGCCACCGGTGCCGGACCGAGTGGCAGCCACACGCACGGATGAGGCGGGCGCAGGAGGTCTCGGCACCGGTTGAGGGGTATGACCCCCACGATCGCGCGATCGGAGAGACCGCCCCACCCCTGCGCGGGGCCCACCAGGCTGGGAAACCGCAGCGACCGGCCGACCGCATCTCCTTCGGGCCAGTGCCGCGCTGCGAACTCCTCGTTGACGAGGACTGCGGTGCCGGCCGCTGCGTCGTCCGTCCGAAGACCGCGACCCGACCGCGGGGCCAGGCCCAGCAGATCGAGATAGTCGGCCGAGATGAACGATGCTCCAACCCAGTCATCCCGGGTCCCCTGGCCAGGGACCTCGTAGGGCATGGATCCGATGGCGAACAGCTCATTCAACGTAATGGCCCCGTCCTCCACCCCGGGAATGCGCGACACCTGCTCGCTCAGTCGAGACTGGAGGGCCGCCGTGCGGTCAGGACCGAGGGCGTTCAGATCAAGGCGTACCACTGCCAGGCCTTCGGTGGCGTAGCCCGGGCTAACGCGGTTCATCTGCTGCAGGCTGTGCGCATACAGGAGTGCCGTCCCGGCGCCGACGACCGTCAGGGCCACTTGCGCCGCCAGCAGGATCTGACGCGGGGCGTACCACCAGCGGCGTGTGGGCCATGTCCCCTCCGACGTCGAGATCGACGTTGGCCGGACGCGACCGGAGACGAAGAGCGCGGGCATCAACCCCGTGCCGAGGACGGCGATAAGCGCCGCCGCGAGCGCGAATCCGAACGTGCGGGGTTGCAGAATCGGTCCGACGGCCAGGGTGACCCGTTGACCGAGGTCTGGCAGGGACCCGGTCAGCCGGGAGAAGCCGACGGCGACAAGTAGTCCAAGCAGGGCCGCGATCAGTGCCAGCACGACGGACTCCGTGAGCAGCTGCCGCACGATGCGGCCGCGTGTCGCTCCCACAGCCAGTCGGACGCTGAGCTCCTGCCGTCGGCGCAGACCCCGTCCCACAAGGAAGTTGGCGATGGCGAAGCAGCCGATGAGCAACACCAGCATCGCTACGCCGAAGAGCATGCCGAGTAGACGCTGCATTTCGGGATGCCGCCCGGGCCAGAGCCGGCTGAAGGACAGCCTGTCCGCGCTGGCGCCATCAGGCCGAAAGAACGGCTTCGGGGCGCGCGGTGAGGTGAACTGTCGGGCGATGACGTCGACCTGCGAGCCAACAGCATCCAGCGTTACACCCGTCTTCAGGCGCCCAAGGAGCCAAAAGTCCGTTCCCGGTCGCACGAGTCGCGAGTTTTCTGGTAGTTCTTGGCTGAAGATCTGCGGATAGCTTTGTGCCGGGAGCCAGAAGCCTGGGTTGTTGATCCAATCCAGCCGGGTCCCGTTGAATCCGGCCGGTGCGATGCCGACGATCGTCACCGGCGTGCCGTTGATGGCGACGGTGGTGCCGACGACGTCCGGGTCCCGGCCGAAGACCTGCCCCCACGCCTGGTGGCTGAGCACGGCAACCGGCGGAGTCCCGGGGCGGTCGTCAGCCGGTGCCAGCATGCGCCCCACGACGCTCTGCACGCCCAGCACGCGGAAGTAGTTGCCGACGACGAACTCCAGCCCCGTGGCACCACTTCGGTCGGGCAGGCTGTACGTGCCGGGAATCCGCGTGTACGCAGTGAGGTCCTCAAGGCCTTGCTGCCGCTCTCCGAGTTCCAGGAACTGCGCGTACGAGAAGCCGTTGTAGTCGGTGTCCGGCGTCTCCGAACTCTCGGCATGAATGGCGACCAGGGTCGCCGAATCTCGCACCCCAGGAATGTGGCCCAGGAACATCGCGTTCGCGAGGCCGAAGACGGCCGTGGATGCCCCGATGCCGATGGCGAGCGTCACGACCGCGAGTGCCGTAAACCCGGGTGTCCGGGCAAGTGTTCGGAAGGCGTAGCGGACGTCTCGTCGCAGGTCTTCGAGCCAGGCGATGGACCGTGCCTCTCGGTGCAGCTCCTTGGCCTGCTCAATCCCACCCTGCGCGCGCCGCGCCGCCTGCGCGGCTTCCTCCGCTGACATCCCATTTCGCTGATACTCAGCGGCAAGTAACGAGAGGTGGGCAGCCAGCTCCCGGTCCAGCTCACGATCGGCACGGCCTGGTCGTAGGAACGCGAGCAGTCGGAGCAGGCCGCGGCGAAGGTGCGACGTCACGACCCGCCCTCCAGCAGCTTCTCCACGAGCCCGGACAGCCGGCGCCACTTTTCGGTCTCGGTCTTGAGCGCCCGCGTGCCGGCCTTGGTGATCGCGTAGAACTTCGCCTCGCGGTTCGATTCGGTCCGCTGCCAGCTGCCCTTGATCCAGCCCTTCTGCTCCAGGCGGACCAGGGCCGGGTAGAGGGTGCCTTGATTCAGCGTGAACGGGTGGTCGGACACCTGCTCCAGCCGGGTGGCCAGCGCATAGGCATGAAGAGGCCCCATGCTGGCCAGGGCCTGGAGGACGATCAGGTCAAGGGTGCCCTGGAGCAGAGCGATGGGGGATGGGCGTTCACTTGACATGCCAGTGGAGCCTCCTTGTCGCACGGACTCCACTGGCGTGTCAAGTGGTCGACTTGACATGCGCGATAGCCGTGCATGGGAGGCTACTCTGCGTCTCGGGCGCCGGACTCCCGGAGCAGGGCCTCCAGAAACGCGCGATCGGCGGCGTCCGATGGTCAGGACGTAACGGGCGCCGGTTGGTGCTCGGGTCAGAGGCCTTCGAGGTCGCCGAGATCCTTCGCCCGCCCGGTGGCGCGTTTGTTGCGCACGAAGTCTTCGCGCCCGATGAAATCGACGGTGAGATCGCCGAACGCGCCGGACTCCCGGCCAGGCCATGCCTCGGCAAACGTCAGTCCCGTGAGCTCCGTGAGAACGTCGATCCGCCCAGGAGGGACGCCGAGCTGGACGACGACCCCCGGCCGGGCGAAGTCGCCCGCCGCGACATCGGCGAGCGGTGCACCGAACGCCGCGAGGCCCTGCATCACGCGGGGCGCGTTGGCTGGCGTGGCGTCAATCCAGATGTCGAGATCGCCGGTGCCGCGCGGTCGCCCGTGGTGGGCGAGCGCGTAGGCGCCGACTACGAGGAACCGGACATCAGCGGCGACGAACGCTCGCAACAGATCGACAAAGTCGGGGTTCATCAGGCGAGCGTCCGAGCAGCTGCCATTGTTCGACGGAGAGCTGCCAGGCCAGCCGGACGCGCTCCGCGGCAGACAGCCGGCGCCAGTAGTCGGCGTCGCGCCGGTCCGCTTCGGCATTCGAGGGAAATCGGCGCGTCGTCACGGTCCGCCGCGGCGTCGTGGGCACGAACCGATTATCGCTCAGGACTCGCGGATGGCCGCCCGATCGCCGGTCACGGACATCGGCGCCATCCGCACGCCGGCGCTGGGCCTCGGGCTCCGGTCGTGAGTGCCTACTCGCACCGCAGCGCCGCCATCGGATCGACGCGGCTCGCCCGGCGCACCGGCAGGTAGGCGGCGGCCAGCGCGACCATCACCATGACGAGACCCGCAACCCCGAACACCGCGGGCTCCGTCCCGCTGATGTCGTACATCTGCGACCGCGCCACGCGGCCCACCAGGCCCCCCGCGATCCCGCCGACCAGCCCACCGAGCAGCGCCACGCGGCCGGCGGAACTCGCGACCCGCGAGGAGCGGGATGCCGAGCGTGCGGAAGTAGTCCGGCCCGATCTTGAAGAACACCGTGCTCGTGCTGGTCCCTGTCGGAGGGTCGTACCCCTCGACCGTGAGGTTGGTGCCGGATGCTTGGCCTGACAGCAGGGGGACGGTGGCCGTCGTCACCTCGACGGCCACCCGGGTCAGCAACAGATTGGCGACGTTGGCGCAGGCGATCAGCAGCACGACGCCGGTCACGCCCCACAACAACCAGAGCGTGGTGCGCAGCACGGCCTCGTTCGGGCGCTGTCCCCGGGCACCGAAGGTCGGGCATCAGCGCCGCCGCCATGCTCAGCGGGGCGTACACGAGCGGCTCTTCGTCGAGCGTGGTGCCGTGGAGCGTCGCTGGCGCCACGCCGACGATGGTCATCGGGTGGCCGTTGACAGTCAGCGTCGCGTTGATGGCCGCAGGGTCGCCGTTGAAGAGTCGGTGCCAGCCGCGCCAGCTCAGGACGACCGCGTCTCCCGCATGCACCGTCCGATCGTCGTCTGGCCTCAGCAGTCGCCCGTGGGCCGGTGCCAGTCCCAGCACCGGGAAGTAGCTCCCCGACACCAGCCACCCGCTCTCCTGGGATGCGGTACCCCGCGCGACCACGTTCGCCAGAAAGTTCCGGTGCGCGGCAACACCCGTGAACACCTGCTGTTCACGTTCGAGGTCTCGGAACAGCGGATAGCTGAACGTAGCATCGGCGCCAAAGTCGCCGCCGGTGGGCACCCGTCCCGGTCGGACCCCGGGCGATCGCAGGTTGACGAGCTGCCCGGGTGCCGGCACGGGCAGGGCCTGCCACACGGTCTGCTGGAACATCGAGAAGACGGCCGTGTTCGCGCCGCTACCCAGCGCGAGCACGACGACCACCGTCACCGTGAAGGCGGACGTTCTGAGCAGAGCCCGGGCGGCGAACCGCAGGTCGCGGAGCAGCGCCTCGACGACCGGCAGGTGGCGCTGGTCGCGATAGCGTTCCTTGACCTGTTCCACCCCACCGAAGGTGCGCCTGGCGTGGGTGCGGGCCGCTTCGGGTTCCTCGCCCTGTCGGACGTGTTCGTCCGCGAGGAGATCGAGGTGCGCGTCGATCTCCTCGCGCAGGTCCTGTTCGTGCGTGGCGTGACGGAAGAACGCACGCAGGCGCGAGCCGAGCGTGCGGAGTCTGCTCATGGCGCGTTCATTCGCACCGCAGCGCGGCCATCGGATCGATGCGGCTGGCGCGGCGTGCCGGGAGGTACGCGGCGATGAACGCCACCAGCAGCAGGACCGCGCAGACCGTTGCCAGAGTCGCCGGGTCGCGCGGCGTGAGCCCGAACAACAGGCGTGACAGCGTGCCCCAGGTCAGGGGCGTCGCGGCCAGGCCGAGCGCGATCCCGATCGACACGAGCCGTAGACCGCGGCCGACCTCGCGCCGCACCACTGCGGACGGGTGACAGCCCAGCGCGCGCCGGATGCCGAGCTCGTGCGTCCGACTGCTGATCGAGCACGCCAGCAGGCCGTACAGACCCACGCAGGCGAGCAGCACGGCGGCAGAGCCAAAGACGGCTGCGACAATGGCGTACAGGCGGGAAGCCGCGTTGGCTTCGCGAGCGAGTTGGTCGACGCTCGCGGCGTTGTAGACGGGCAGCGTGGGGTCCAACGCACGGACGGCGCGTTTCACACCGGGGAGGACGGCCAGCGGATCGCTCCCGTTGACACGCACGGCCACCGTGAGACCAGCCAGCCAACCGGGCGACGTGTCGATCGGTTGCTCGGACGACACGACGATCTCGGGAAACAGGAACGGCGCCATGTCGCCAAGTCCGAGACCGCGCCTCGTATCCTGAATGACGCCCACAATCTCGTAGACCGGCGACTGCTCGAACCGCACGGTCCGGCCGAGTGGATTGTCCGGTCCCAGGTAGCGACGCACGAACGCCTCGTTCACCACCGCCTCGGCAGCACCGTCCCCGGCCGCCAGGCCGCGGCCTCGCAGAAACCGTGTGCCGAGCGCCTCGAAGTAGTCGGGTCGCGCGGCGGTGTAGGTGACCTCACTGTCGGTTGTCACGCCGTCGATCGTCAGTGGCCAGAAGCCGATGTTCGTGCTCTGAAACGGCAGGGCGGTGCTGACCGCCGCCGACGCCACGCCGGGGACGCGTGCCAGCGCACCCTCGAGCGCGGCCCAGAAGTCGGCGGCCTGCCGTGCGCTCTGGTAGCGACCAGTGGGGAGCGTCAGGCGAAACGTCAGCAATTGTTCGGTCCGGAATCCGTGATCGATCGTCGTGAGCTGGACGAAGCTGTTGAGCAGCAAGCCGGCGCACGCGAGGAGCACGACGGCGCCCGCCATCTGCGCGACGAGCAGAACGGATGACGGCCGAGCGCCGCGAGCTGCTCCGGCGGCTGTGCCGTGCTGCAGGGCGGGCAGGATCGGTGTGCGGAGCGAGCGGATCGCGACGAACGCTCCGGTCAACACCCCCGAGAGCCCACAGACCGCCAGGCCGACCCCGAGCACCACCTCGTTCACCTTGACGCTCGCAAGACGAGGCAACGTATCTGGCGGCAGCGCCTGCAACAGGTTCACCGCGCGTCCCGCCAGCCAGATCCCAATGGCGCCACCGGCCGTGGACACCAGCAGCGCCTCGGCGATGGCACGGCGCATGATGTCCCAGCGGCTCCCTCCCAGCGCCATCCGGACGGCCAGCTCGCGCTGCCGATCGGCCGCCCGGGCGAGAAACAGGTTGGCGACGTTGGCGCAGGCGATCAGGAGCACCGCGACGACGGCCAGTTGAAAGAGGAGGATGACCGATCGCACGCTCCGCACCATCTCGTCCTGGAACCGGACGATTTCCATGCCCAGGCGTGGCCGGCCTGTCGGCAGCTGGCCGAGGATCGCGTTGGCCTCTGCCGTGGCTTCGGCGGGGGTGACGCCCGGCTTCAGCAAGCCAATCGCGGGAAACAGCGAATAGCCCGTGACGGGACCGGGCCTCGGCGGCGGGAGCGGCGAGGGGACCCAAAACTCTGGCGAGACACCAAGCTGCCCCGAATCTGAGCGGCTCATCACGGGGCCAGCCAGCGCCGGCAGGTTGAACGTTGCGGGCATGACCCCCACGACGCGTCTGGTGTCACCGTTGAGCGTCAGCGAGGTCCCGAGGATGTCAGCCGCGCCCCCGAACAGGCGCATCCACGTCGCGTGGCTGAGCATGACGACCGGTGGCGTGCCAATGTGCTCTTCTTCGTCGGTGAACGTACGCCCGATCAACGGGGCCACCCCGAAGGTCTCAAAGAAGCCTGGCGATACCGAGGCGCCGCTGAGCCGCACCGGATCCCGGACGCCGGTGAGTGTGGCAGACAGCACGCTGTACTTGGTGAGTCGCGCGAGCGTTCGCGTCTCCTGTCGCCACTGGCGAAACTGCTCGATGTACAACCCCGCACGCATGGGCTCCTGCGGCGCCCCCGGCTGGGGATTCGGCTCCAGGAGTTGAACGATCCGTACCGCGCGCTCGGCGTTCGGGAACGGGAGCGGTTGCAGCAACACGCCCTGCACCACCGCGTACACGGCGGTGGTGGCGCCGATGCCGATGGCGAAAGTCGCAACGGCGGCCAGCGAGAACGTCGGGGTTCGGACCAGGGAACGCGCGGCGAAGCGAAGATCGCGGACCCATGCCTCCAGAGCTGGGAATCCGCGTCCGTCCCGGTGGACCTCCTTCACCTGCTCGACGCCGCCGAACTCGCGCCTGGCGCGCGCCCGGGCCTCGTCCGGCGCGGCGCCGTCCCGGGCGTGCTCGTTGGCTGCGAGGTCGATGTGCGTGTCGATTTCGTCGCGGAGGTCTTGCTCGGCGCGACGGCTGGTGGAGAGCGCAATGAGGCGAGAGAGGAGCGTGCGTAGGCGCGTCATGACCGAGACCTTGGTGAGGCGCCGCAATGCGTCGGACTGTGGGCAGAGCGCCGCAGCTCGCGGGCTGCGAAGATCGCAGATTCTGCGACCGTCGGTGACGCTGGAAGTGGCAGATTCTGCCAACCGCTACCCGATGCCTCCCGGTCCTTCGCATAAACGACCACGTCCGTTCCCGGCACGGGCCTGGCAGACGACGCTAGAATGAGCCGATGTCGATGCTCGCGACAAGCGAGGTCAGGATGGGCCTGACATACGTACCGGTCGTACTGCGCGTACCGGGGACCCGCACCGGCGGCTATGCAGCCACGTTTCTGGTGGACACCGGCGCCATGGACTCGATGGCGCCGGCTTCCGAGCTGGAGGCAGCCGGGATCCATCCTGCGGGACGTGCGACCTACGAGCTGGCGGACGGCAGCGTCCAGGAGTTGACGTTCGGCGCCGCACAGATCGAGTTCATGGGTGAGCTCACGTTCGGCCGCGTCGTGTTCGGTCCCGACGGGTCGGAGCCATTGCTCGGCGTCACGGCCCTGGAGTCGATTGGCGTCACGGTCGATCCGTCGAGCAAGACACTCGAGAAGCTGCCGGCCATCTACCTGAAGTAACCGCCGGCGCCGCCCGAGCGCGCTCACGATTCTCCCCGCAGCAGCCGCTCCATCATCGCCACCGTCTGCGCCCAGGTGTCCGCCTCCTGGGCGAGCTGCTTCTTCCCCGCCTTCGTGATCGCGTAGTAGCGCGCCCGGCGGTTGTTCTCGCTGACACCCCAGGTGCCGCTGATCCACCCCTTCTGCTCCAGCCGCAGCAGGGCGGGGTAGATGGTCCCCTGGTTCAAGGCCAGCGCGCCCTGGGCGATCTGTTCGATCCGTCGCGCGATGGCGTAGCCGTGCAGCGGGCCCAGGCCCTCGAGGGTCTTGAGGACCATCAGGTCGAGCGTGCCGTACGGGACTTCCGAGGGGGGCGGGGTCATGGCGTCCTCTGTTGATAGGCAACAGGAGCCTAGCACCCCGTCGTATGGCCCGGCAACAGAAAAGCTATTGCCTTCCAATAGGGCCATGTGTCAGGCTCCTATGGTCAGGCCAGTCGAAGCCCCATGGATTTCGCCACCCCTGAGGTCGCCCGCCGCAAGCGCCGCCGCCGGTTCCTGTCCGGCGGGGCAGCCTTCGTCGTCGTGCTGCTGGTGACGGTCGGGTTGTCGCAGCTGGAGCCGGCGGCCCCGGGCGTCGAGCGAGCCACACTGTGGATTGACACGGTGAAGGAAGGGCCCATGCTCCGGCAGGTGCGGGGATTGGGCTCGCTCGTGCCGGAGGACATCCGGTGGATTCCCGCCACGACGGCCGGGCGTGTCGAACGCATTGTGCTCCGCCCGGGCACGCCCGTTGAGCCAGCCGACATCATCCTGGAGCTGAGCAACCCGGCACTAGAACAGGAGCTGGAAAGCGAGGTTTTGCGACTCCAGGCGGCCGAGGCGGCCGCGGCGAACCTGCGGGTGCAGCTCGACCAGGAGCGGCTGCAGCGCGAGGTGGACGTGGCCAGCATCGCCGCCGAGCACGAGAAGGCGGTCCTGGTGGCCGAAGCCAACGCGCAGCTGGCGCGCCAGGAACTGGTCTCCGCGATGATCGTCAAGCAATCGGCGCTCGACGCCCAGCAGCTGGCCACCCGGCTGGAACTGGCCCGGAAGCAGCTGGACGGCCTGCGCGACTCCCTCGACTCCCGCCAGGCGGTGCAGCAAGCCGATATAGAGATGGCACGGGCGCTCGTGCGCCTGAAGCAGCAGCAGGTGGATGACCTGCGCGTGCGGGCCGGGGTCCATGGCGTCCTCCAGGTCGTGCCCGTGGATGTGGGCCAGCAGGTGACCCCCGGCACGAACCTCGCGCGCGTGGCGAATCCCTCTCGCCTCAAGGCAGAGATCCGGGTGCCGGAAACCCAGGCCAGGGACGTGCAGGTGGGCCAGCCAGCCCTGATCGACACGCATAACGGCGAGGTCGCGGGCGTCGTGAACCGGATCGACCCCTCGGTGCAGAACGGCACGGTCACCGTGGACGTAACGCTCGACGGGGAACTCCCGCGGGGAGCCCGGCCGGACCTGAGCGTGGACGGGACGATCGAGCTGGAGCGGTTGGACCGCGTGGTCTACGTGGGGCGACCGGCCTTCGGGCAGGAGGAGAGCCTGGTCGGACTCTTCAAGCTGCAGGCGAACGGCGAAGCCCGCCGGGTGCAGGTGCGCCTGGGCCGGAGTTCAGTGAATACGGTGGAAGTGCTCTCGGGGTTGACCCCGGGCGATCAGGTGGTGCTGTCGGACATGTCGCAGTGGGACGAGTTCGACCGCGTGCGGTTGCGCTGAAGGGCGGAAGGGCCAGCTGAAGCTGTCCCCTACGCGGGATGGGACGGGACTGAGCACTCGTAGCGGACAGCTTCAGCTGGCCGAAGAGGGAGCGAGCCGTGGATCTACCGCCAGTCATTCGGGTCGAGGGGTTGACGAAGGTGTTCGCCACCGACGAAGTGGAGACGCACGCGCTCTCCGAGGTCTCGTTCGAGATCCCGCGCGGCGAGTACGTGTCGATTGCCGGCCCGTCGGGCTGCGGCAAGTCGACACTGCTCTCGATCCTCGGGCTGCTGGACACCGCCACGGCGGGCCGCTACGAGCTGAACACCCGCGATGTGACGGAGCTGACGGCGGCTGAGCGCGCCAAGGTACGGAACCGCGAGATCGGCTTCATCTTCCAGAGCTTCAACCTGATCGGCGACCTCACCGTCTTCGAGAACGTGGAACTGCCGCTGACCTACCGTGGCATGCGCCCCTCGGAGCGCAGGGAACGGGTCAAAGCGGTGCTGGACCGGGTCGGCATGGGCCACCGAGCGAAGCACGTGCCCAGCCAGCTCTCGGGTGGGCAGCAGCAGCGGGTCGCGGTGGCGCGGGCCATCGCCGGCGAGCCGGTGCTGCTCCTGGCCGATGAGCCGACCGGCAACCTGGACTCGAAGAGCGGCGAGCAGGTGATGGGCCTCCTGCACGAGTGCTACATGAACGGCGCGACCATCTGCATGGTCACGCACGACCCACGCTACGCTCGCCACGCCGAGCGCCACATCTACCTCTTCGACGGCCGCATCGTCCCGCACCTGGACATGCTGGAGGCCACCGACTGGCCGGTGTCCGCGCCCCCCGGGCACGGTGGCGACACCGCGGCGTGGACGTCGTGAGCGCACCGATGGTTACCCTTGGCGAGGTGCTGATTGCGCTGCGGGGCCTGGAGAAGTCCTACCCGCAGGGCAGCGGTCGCAGCTGGGTCCTCCGCCAGATCCACGCGGAGATCCGGGCCGGCGAGTTCGTGTCGATCATGGGCCCGTCCGGCGCCGGCAAGTCCACGCTGCTGCACATCCTGGGGATGCACGACGCCGAGTGGGACGGGGAGTACCACTTCCTTGGCACCGCCGTCCACGCGCTCAAGCCGAAGCACCGGAGCGAGCTGCACAAGGCGCACATCGGCTTCGTCTTCCAGAGTTACCACCTGCTGGACGACCTGACCGTGGCGGAGAACCTGGAGGTGCCGCTCTCCTACCGCGACGTCGGGCGGAAGGAGCGGCAGGCGCGGGTCGCCGACACCCTGGACCGGTTTCAGATCGTCGGCAAGAAGGACCTCTATCCCGGCCAGCTCTCCGGCGGTCAGCAGCAGCTCGTCGGCGTGGCGCGCGCGGTGATTGCGAATCCGCAGGTGATTCTGGCCGACGAGCCGACCGGGAACCTGCACTCCGAGCAGGGGCGGGAGATCATGGAGCTCTTCACACGGCTCAACGCCGCCGGCACCACGATCGTCCAGGTCACCCACTCCGAGACCAACGCGGCGTACGGGCGCCGGATCATTCATCTGCGCGATGGGCACGTCGTGCAACCGGAGGAGTCGCAGGTCCACGCCGCACAGGCGTGACCGGACGGGCCGGCTGAAGCCGGCCCCCACAGTGGCAAGGCGGGGACGGATCGCTCCGGCATGTAGGGGAAGGCTTCAGCCGGCCCGGGGAACAACACGATGAGCAAACAGGACATCTGGCAGGGGACGCTGGCACTGATGGTGCTGAAGACCATTGAGCTGATGGGCCCGCAGCACGGCTACGGGATCGCGCGCCGCATCGAGCAGACCAGTGGCCACCAACTCCTGGTGAACTACGGGACGCTCTATCCCGCGCTCCTGAAGCTGGAGCAGGAGGGCTACCTCACCTCCTACTGGGACACCTCCGACAACAACCGTCGCGCCAAGTACTACAAGCTGACGCGCACCGGGAAGCGGCGCATCGAAAAGGCCACGGCGGAGTGGGAGCAGGCGACCGAGATCCTCGCGCGGTTCCTCTCCCCTGGTGAGGCGTAGCGATGTTCCGGCGGCTGCGTGCGTCGTGGCGGCGCCTGCTCGCCACGCTCGGAGGTGACCTTCACGGTGAGCGCGAGATCACCGACGAGTTGCGGTCGCATCTCGACCATCATATCGAAGACAACCTGCGTGCGGGCATGACGCGCGATGTCGCGGAGCGGGCCGCGCGCGTCCACGCGGGCGGTCTTGGTCAGACCGTCGAGCAGGTGCGTGACCGCCGGGGCCTGGCGTGGCTGGACTCCCTGACGCAGGACGTTCACTGCGCCGCACGGTCAGCGCGCCGCCGCCCCAAGTTCGCCGTCGTGGCGGTCCTGACACTCGCCATCGGCATTGGCACCACGACGGCGCTGTTCAGCCTGGTGTACGCGGTGCTTCTCAACCCGTTCAACTACGAGGGGGCGGACCGCACGGTGAACCTCAGTCTGTTGACCGACACCGGTGCGCCGCAAGGCGTGTTTCTCACGGCCGATCAGCTCACGCAGCTCCGCCGAGCCAGCGTCGTTGAAGATGCCGTTGCGACGGACGCCTTCGGGATGACGCTGACGGGGGGCGACCTGCCCGAGTACGCCAGGACGCTCTTCTATTCGCTGAATGGCCCGGGCTTCCTTGGTATCCGCCCGGTGCTGGGACGCATCTTCACGGAAGCGGACACGCTCGGGGGTGGCACGCCGGCACGTGTCGTCATCCTGTCGTATGCCTTCTGGCGGTCGCGGTTCGCGGGCGCGACGGACGTCGTGGGACGGACCGTGCAGCTCGATCGCACGCCCTACACAATCATCGGCGTGGCGCCGCCCGGATTCGGGGGAGACATCCTCGTGCCGCTGGACATGGGGAGCGATCCGTCGCACGCGTGGAGCGGGGGGATGGTGCGGCTGAAGCCGGGCACCGATCTCTCGGCGGCGCAGTCCGAGCTGCAGGCCCTGATGACGGGCTTCGCAGCCGAGTCGCCTCAGCGCTTTCCTCCCGGGTTTCGTGTACGGGTGAGCCGCCTGATTGAGGGACGGCGGGCGGCGTCGTTTGCGCTGCCGCTGGTCGTGAGCTTTGCCGCGGCGGTGTTGCTGTTGGTGGTGACGTGCGTGACGGTCTCCGTCTTGTCGCTGGCGCGCGGTGCGGCACGCCTGCGCGAACTGGCGGTGCGGCAGGCGATCGGTGCGAGCCGGTGGCGTCTTGTCAGACAGCTCATGGCCGAATCGTTGGTGCTAGCGCTGGCAGGAGCGGGCGCAGGCATCGCGTTCGCGTACTGGGGTACACCCCGCGCGCTCAAATGGCTCCCTCCGAACTCGTTTCCGGACGTGGCCGAGACTGTCTACGTCAGCGGGCCGGTCCTGCTGTTCGGGGTGGGCCTCGCTCTGTTGACGAGCGTGCTCTCCGGACTGTCGCCGGCCCTGACCCTCTCGCGCCGCCGGGTGGGTGGCCTGTTCCAGGCCGCCATGGTCCTGGTCTCCGATGCCGATCACGGGCGCGCGCATCAGGTGCTCGTGGCGGCGCAGGTCGCGTTCACGGTCCTGCTGCTCGCTGGCACCGGCGCCGGTGTACGCAGCTTGCTGGCCTTGCTGAACACGCCGCTCGGGTACGACCCATCGAACGTGCTCGTCGTCTCGGCCAACCTCCCACTCGGCAGCTACCGCGAGTGGGCCGCGCGTGCCACGTTCTTTGAGCAGCTCCGCGCGCGCATCGCCTCGACGCCGCAGGTAGACGCGGCGGGGATGAGCATCTACGGCGGCGTGCCGCCGAGGATGGGATGGCGCTCGCTGGTGGAGGTCCCCGGCCGCACGGTTCCACCAGGGATGCACCCGATCGTCCACCGCGTCAGCCCGGAGTACTTCGCGGCCCTCCGCATCCCGGTGCTCCGCGGACGGGTCTGGTCGGCCGCCGAAGGCCAGAGGGCCACCGGCGTAGCTGTCGTGACGCAGGGGATGGCCCGCGCCTTCTGGCCGGGCGCGGACCCGATTGGTCAGCGAATCCACGTGCCTGAACTGGCCCGCTCCTCGAGCCAGTTCGTCCTCGCCGCGCCCGGCGCGGACGGGTGGATGGAAGTCGTCGGCGTGGTCGGTGACACCCCGAACATCGGCCTGCACGACGCGCCCGCGCCGGCGATGTACGTGCCGCATACCGTGATGCTCGGCGACGGGGCGGTCTTCGCGATCCGGACGACGGGCGCGGAGCCCCTGGCGCTGCTGCGGACGGTCCGCGAGCAGATGCAGGCCATCAGCCCCGGGCAGGCGGTGGCCCAAGCCCGGACCGCGCAGGACGCGCTGGACGCGGGCGGGTGGGCGCGGGAACGATTCGTCGTGTTCCTGCTATCCGGCTTCGGCGTGCTGGCGCTCGTCCTGGCGGTCGTCGGTCTGTTCAGCGTGGTGTCGTTCAGCGTCGCGCGCCGTGTCCGGGAGTTCGGGATCCGGCTCGCTCTCGGCGCCCGGCGGACGACGATTGCCACCCTAGCGCTGCGCCCGCTGGCGTGGTCGATTGCCGCCGGGCTGGTTGTTGGCGTCGCGCTCAGCACCGTCGCCAACGCCTTGCTCGCGCGGTGGTCAATCGGAGACCTCACCGATCCCGTCGTCCTGAAGGTGGCGTGGCTTGTCCACAAGTTCAACGAAATTGCAGCCGCTGACGGCTTCGTGCCGATCGAAGTGAATCCATCAGCAGGCGACTAGCCTGCGCCAGCCCCATTCGCTGGCCGGCAAGGTGCGCACGCCCCCTGATGGCTACAATGGCAGATGGTCGTGCCCGTCTCGTGTCCACGACGCCGTGACACGGCCGGAGACACTGCCCGGGTTCACGCGGGCCGGCGCCGCCGTAGCTGCAAGTTCTGGCCGGAATTGCCCGATCGGAGAGGTGGCCGAGTGGTCGATGGCGGTGGTCTTGAAAACCACTGAACCCGGAAGGGTTCCGGGGGTTCGAATCCCTCCCTCTCCGCCAGCCTTCGCTCGCCTTCGGCGAGTCACGGCCGGGCGGCTCGGTCGGTCTTGCGGTGGTCAGTAGGCCTCCGCCTGCGGATCGGCCCAGAGGCCGAACCCACCCTCTCCGCCACGCACTTCCGCCCTGCGAGGTCTACGAGCCCGAAGGATGCTCCTCGCCGGTCGCACGTTGGGCACGCTGCAGCAGATCCAGCACGCCGATCTCGTCGGCGACGGCCGTCAGGTACGCGACATCCAGCCGGTTCCGCTGGACGAGCAGAATCGCCAACACGTCGCGCCACTGCCGATCCGACACCTCGCCGCCCTCACGAAACCAGAGCAGCTTCTGGAGGAGGATATCCTCCGGCGAATGCACGTACCACTCGCGCCCGGGCGCGACGGTCATCCGTTGTCGGCGTTCGAGCTCGCGCGCGTCGAGGCGCGTGCGTGCCACGAACAGGTCGACCTTGATGCCCGACGCCTGATGGATGAGATTGGCCGATGACTGGTTCGCCACGGCACGCCGAAGCGCGTCAGCGTCGGCGTAGAAGTCGTTGCCCAGCGTCGCCAGAAACGCGGGCACTTGCCGCTCGGTCATCCTGACCAGGATGTCGGCGTCGACTGACGCGCGCGGCTCACCGGCGAAGGAGCTGGCCAGGGACCCTCCCACGCTGTACGGAACGCCCGCGTGTTCGAGCGCCGCGATGACGCTCGCCGCGACGTCCAGCAGATCGGTCACGGCGCGAGGCGATCCAGTTCGGGATACACGCGGCGCGCCAGGTCCCGGCCGAGGGTGATCGCCGCCAGGCGCGCGACGAGTTCGCGATCGGACGCCAGCGGATGACGCGCACGGAGGCCGGCCAACGCGACGGTCCTGGCCGCGCGGCTGGCGCCGGCCACCAGCGCCGAGATTTCGACCGAGGACAAGCCGCGCCACGTTTCGATCTGGCGGGCTTCGGTCTCCGCGTCGGTGTCGCGGGACAGCCGCGCGCGCCGTGGCAGATGCTTCATGTCCACGGGGTGATTATCGATCGGGACGCTGCGCTTCCAGCAGGGTCGCGCCGACCCCACCGCCGTCGATCGGGCCGGACGGCCATGCCGTATGCTGGCTCGATGGGTCGCGCCCCCACGCTCGTGCCCGCTGACGCCGTTCTCCCTGTCCGGTAGCCGCCTCGTCATGCCGCTCAACAGAAGCGATCCGCGCGCGCCGCTCAGAGACAACGTCCGGGTCCTCGGGGAATGGCTCGGCGCCACGCTGCGTGAACAGGTCAGCGAAGGCGTCCTGGACGCCTTCGGCCTGCGCCTGCTCCCGCTCGACCTGCGGCGGAACGCGGCCCCCGCCGGCCTGGTGCTCGGCGTCCGCAGCACGGGCTGAGCCACCTGTGACGATTCCATCCCTGCGCCCCGCGGCCACGGTCGTCCTGCTCAGGGCGTCCCCGGGTGGCCTCCGGACCTGCCTCGTGCGCCGGCACGACGAGATCGCCTTCATGGGCGGTGCGTATGTCTTCCCCGGTGGGAGCGTTGGCGCGGCCGATCGCACGCCGGGCGCGGAGACGCTTTGTGACGGCCTCGACGCCGCGGCCGCGCAGCTGGGCAGTCTCGATCGCACCGAGGCGATCGCGCACCACCTGGCGGCCATCCGTGAGGCGTTCGAAGAGTCCGGCATTCTGCTGGCGCGCCCGTCGGCGCTCGATGCCGGCCGCCTTGCCGCAGAGCGAGCGCGGCTTTCTGACGGTCGGGTCACGATCGGAGAGATCGCCCAGGCCCTTGCCGTGCGCCTGGCCTGCGACGCGCTCGTCTACGCGGCCCACTGGCGCACGCCGGCCATCGAGATCAGCCGCTTCGACGTGCGCTTCTTCCTCGCAGAGGCGCCCGAGGGCCAGGAGGTCCGGCACGACGGCCGGGAGGCGGTGGACAGCCTCTGGATCGACCCAGCCGAGGCGCTCGATCGCTGCCGGAGTGGCGAGATCCTGCTGGCGCCGCCGACCTGGACGATGCTGCGCACGCTGGAGCAGCTCGGGGGCGTAGACGACGCGCTGGCCTGGGCACGCGCCAGGCACGTGGTCCCGGTCGATCCCGTGCTGTTCGAGGAGAACGGCCGGCGCACCCTGGCGCTGCCGGGCGATCCACAGTACCCGGAGAGCGACGGCGTCGAGCCGCTGCGCGAGTCGCGGTTCGTGTTCACCGACGGGCGATGGGCGCCCGCGGTGCACACGTAGCGGCCCTCGCCGAAGCGCGGAAGGCGAAGGCGGGTCAGCCGGGCGGTTGGCTGTGGGGGCCGCCTTCAGCCGCCCCGCGCCGCAACGATCGGCAGCGGGCGGCCGCGTTCGGCGCGGCGGATCGTCCTCAACGTCACGTCCGCCATCATGTCGATGAAGCGGGGGTCGGCGTTGGCGGACTCGGCGCGCGCCAGCGCGAGCCCGATCTCCCGGGCGACGGCGGCGGCCTCGACGTCCAGGTCCCACAGCACCTCGACGTGGTCGCACACGAACCCGATCGGGCAGATCACGGCGGACGTCACGCCCTGGCCGCGCGCCTCGCGCAGGTGGTCGCAGACGTCCGGCTCCAGCCAGGGATCCTCCGGCCGTCCGCTGCGGCTCTGATACACGAGCGTCCAGTCGGCCATCCCGGCCCGGTCGGCCACGAGCGCGGCGGATGTACGCAGCTGCTGCCGGTACCGGCTCGCCTCCGCCATCGACACCGGGATGCTGTGCGCGGTGAAGATCAACCGCGCGTGGTCCCGCCGGTTCGCCGGCAGGCGGGCCCGCGCGTCGCCGACGTGCGCGGCGTTCGCGTCGATGAAGCCGTCGTGCTCGAACCAGCTGTCAACGTAGGTAACCTCGACGTCCGGCCGCCCCGACTCGCGCAGCGCCAGGCGCGCCGCCGCCACGTTCTCCCGGTACTGCTGGCAGCTCGAGTAGGAGTGCTGGGCCGCGGCGATGAAGCCCACTACGCGGCGCACGCCGGCGTCGCTCATCTGCCGGAACGTGTCGGGCAGGAGCGGGTGCCAGTTGCGCATCCCGACGAAGACCGGCAGCGGGTGCCCAGCCTGGGCGAGGCGGGTACGCAGGCCATCCGCCTGCTGCAGCGTGCGGGCCGTGATGGGCGACACGCCGCCGAAGTGCTCGTAATGCGCGGCGACCGCCTCGACGCGTTCAGGCGAGACCCTCCGGCCGCGCAGCACGTTCGCCAGGAAGGGGCGGATGTCGGCGGGCCCGTTCGGGCCCCCGAACGAGATCACGAGAACGGCGTCGAACGACGACACGGCGTTCAAGTCTATCGAAGAGGAGTGCAGCGCGATGCGATCCGGCGCCCTGTCAGTCCGGCGCCAGCTCGCCGCGCATCAGCCGCGCGATCTCCTCCTGGTCCGCCATGCCGGGCCTGCCGTGGCCGGGCCCGTAGCCAAACAGGTCGGCGACGGTGGTGGAGTTGAAGCGCCCGTCGAGCAGCTCGAGCTGATCGGCCGTGACCATGGCGGGATGGAGGACGCCGCACGCGCGGCTCAGGGCCAGCAGCTCCTTGCGCAGGTTCACGATGTAGTTGGCCAGCCGCGACGACTTCAGCTCGGGGTCCACGCCCCGTATCAGCCACGCGTTGTGGGTCGTGATGCCGGTCGGGCAGTGGTTGGTGTGGCACCGCTGCGCCTGGATGCAGCCGATGGCCAGCATCGCCTCGCGACCGACGTTCACCATGTCGCAGCCGAGCGCGAACGCGAAGAGCGCGGCATCCGGGAATCCCAGCTTCCCGGACCCGACGAAGGAGACGCGATCGCTCGACCCGGCCTCGACGAACGCGCGGTACACGCGGGCGAACCCCACCTTGAACGGCAGCGCCACGTGATCGGTGAACACGAGCGGGCCGGCCCCCGTGCCCCCTTCGCCGCCGTCCACGGTGATGAAGTCGACGCCGCGCTCTCCACCGGCCATCAGCCGGGCCAGCTCGTACCAGAACGCCGAGTCGCCGACGGCCGACTTGATTCCCACCGGAAGGCCCGATTCCGTCGCCAGGAGCTCGGCGAAGTCCAGCAGGCTGTCCGCGTCGTGGAACGCGGAATGCGCGGCGGGGCTCGCACAGTCGCGGTCGCGAGGCACGCCGCGCGCCGCGGCAATCTCCGCGGTGATCTTCCGCCGCGGCAGCAGTCCGCCGACGCCCGGCTTGGCGCCCTGACTCAGCTTGATCTCCACCGCCCGGACTTGCGGGCAGCGCGCGATCGTCTCCTTGAAGCGCGCCAGGCTGAAGCGGCCGCTGGCGTCGCGGCACCCGAAGTAGCCCGTGCCGATCTGCCAGACGAGCTCGCCCCCGTGGAGGTGGTGCGTCGAGACGCCCCCTTCGCCCGTGTTGTGCAGGCAGCCCGCCAGCGCCGAGCCGCGGTTCAGCGATTCGACGGCGGGGCCGCTCAGCGACCCGAAGCTCATGCCCGACACGTTGACGACCGACGCCGGCCGGAACGCGCGCGCGCGGCCTCGCGGGCCGCCGAGCACCTTCGCCGCCGGCAGGGCGTACAGCGGGTCGCAGCCCGGCTCGCCGGGCTGCGGCATCGGCAGCGGGAACACCTGGTGCTTGATGATCAGGTAGTTCGGCGCCGCCTCCATCTCGTTGTCGGACCCGAAGCCGAAGTACTGGTTCTCGCGCTTCGACGAGGCGTACACCCAGCGGCGCTGGTCGCGGTTGAACGGCCGCTCCTCGTTGTTGTCCGTGACGATGTACTGGCGCAGCTCGGGCCCGACCGCTTCGAGCCAGTAGCGGAAGTGGCCGATGACCGGGAAGTTGTGCAGGATCGCGTGCTTGCGCTGCAGCAGGTCGTAGATGGCCGTGGCGATCACCACGGCCAGGAGCACCATCCACCACATCACGTCGTCCCGGCGAGTGTACCCGATGATCTGGCAACCTCCGGCCAGACGGTATGACGCTCTTCAAGACAGTTCGGGCCGTCGTCGCACTCTTTGTCGCGGCGGTGGTTGCCCTGGGCACCGTGACCGTCCTGCTCTCGCGGAGCACGCAGGCCTCCCGCCAGTCGGCCGTGTCGGTCGCGCACACGCAGGAAGTGCTCCAGCGGCTGAACCTCGTCGGCGCCGGCGTCCTGGGGCCTGTTGGTCGAGCGTGCCGCGGAGGCCGAGCGTGCGGCGAGCCTGGCGAATGTCGTGCTGTTCGGGGGGATGGGCATCGCCTTCCTGCTGCTCTGCGGAGCCTTCTACCTGGCCCTGCGCGAAACGGGCCGCCGCAGCCAGGTCGAGTACGAGCTGGACCAGGTCTTCGCGGTGTCGGCCGACATGTTGTGCATCGCCGGCTTCGACGGCTACTTCAAGCGCCTCAGCCCCGCCTGGGAGAGGACGCTGGGCTACCCGGTCCGCGAACTGCTGACGAGGCCGTGGACGGACTTCGTGCATCCTGACGACGTGCACGCTTCACAGGTGGCGACGGACGGCGTCGAGGGTGGAGGTACCGTGACGTCGTTCGAAAACCGGTATCGCGCGAAGGACGGCACGTACCGCTGGCTGCTCTGGACGTCCACGCTCATCCCCTCCCGCGGTCTTTCGTTCGGGGTCGCCCGCGACATGACGGCTCAGAAGCTGCAGGCCGAGGAGCGCGAGAGGCTGATCGCCGAGTTGAAGGAGGCGCTGGCCAACGTCAAGACGCTCGGCGGCCTGCTGCCGCTGTGCGCCTACTGCAAGAAGATCCGCGACGATCAGCACTACTGGCAGACGCTCGAGACCTACGTCGGTGCCAGGACCAACGCCCAGTTCAGCCACGGCATCTGTCCGTCGTGCGTGCAGCGGCTGGAAAGCGGGGAAGCGCTCGACGGCGCGCCGCCGCCCGGCGGCGTCTCCAGCTCAGTCGCGTCGTTCCTCAACCGGCTGCGCGGACGCTGACCATGACGTGGCGCGCCGGCGTCAGGATCTGCTCCTGCTCGGCGCGTCGGCGCTGGCCGTGGGAGTGGCCGAAGGCCTGTTGCGTCTGGTCGATCGGCCGCGCCCCATTCTGTCGGGCTGGCGGTACGTGGACCTGCCGGGTGCGCATCCGGAGGGGGCGAACGAACTCGGCTACTGGGCGGTTGGGAGCGGCGCTGCGCGGTGAGTCTTCGAAACCTGGCCGGCAGGGCCGGCCTTCGAGGTAGCTGGGCGAAGCCCAGCGAAGTCTGGCGGTGAGGCAGGGATTCGAACCCTGGGTACAGGTTTAAGCCCGTACAACGGTTTAGCAAACCGCCGCCTTCAGCCTCTCGGCCACCTCACCGTAGACGCTAAGTGTACGTGAAATCAGCACTTGC
Source organism: Acidimicrobiia bacterium (assembly GCA_016871255.1). Taxonomy (GTDB): domain Bacteria; phylum Acidobacteriota; class Vicinamibacteria; order Vicinamibacterales; family UBA2999; genus VFZH01. The sequence goes on from VFZH01000043.1 coordinate 21,734, forward strand.
CGGATCCAACTTTTTCTTACGAACCTACAACGGTTTTCCAAACCGCCGCCTTCGCCGGATTCGGGCGAGAAATCTGCGGTCGCTCGCATCGACGCTGGGCACACTTGTCGCAAAGCACTGAGAAACCGCGCTGTCTCGATGGCGCACGTTGTGCGTCGTTGGGATTCTGCAAGGAGCTTGCGCGCTCGCTGGGATGCGCAGCAAACCTCTAGACTTGGCGTCGAGCGACCAAGCGTCGACCGTCGCTCCAGTTACGAACCGGAGGCTTTCTGGTTCTTCTGCCGGGCTCGTCTCGTGGCCCAGAGCTCACGCATCCGCTCCGATATCGCTCGGCGCTTCGCCGGGGTCAACCGCGTCGTCCCGTCGCGTCGCTTGGATGATGGCTCTCTGAGTTTGGGTGCTCCGTTGACCTTCGTCGGCTTCGACAATGCGGTCGCGTTCCCGCCAGATGCCAACTTTGCCGCGACTGTACTTTCGGTGGCGCGTTTGCGCGGTGTCGCCGAGGCCATCTCGATCCCGAACATTTCAGACAAGTCGTCGCTCACAAGCACCTTCGTGCTGTCTCGTCCCGTCGGCTTCTTGGAGAGACTGGCCCCCGCGTTCGCAATCAGGCCCTGCTGACCGACTTTCCGGAGCGTGAACAACAATTCCGGCCGCTGATCGAGCCTGGCACCGATGCCGTACAGGACGGCAGCCACGTGTTTGCACATCGTCGCCCAGTCCGGGCAACTGCATGTGAAACTGATGTCCTTCGGCAACGGAAACATCCCGGCCTTCTCCTGGCAGAGGCGACTCATGACGCTCTGTGACAAGCGTCCTTGCAGGAGTTCGATCACGCTGTCGATGGCGCCCGAGCAGTCACGGCGGATGGCGTTCCAGTGAGCTTTCGGCAGAGACCGGACCGTGATCTTCACGTCGTACAGGCTCGATCCGCTCACGAGCGCCGTGACATGACCTGGTTCGATTCGCAGATCGACCACCGATCCGTTACGCACGTAGGACCGTCCCCGGGGGAGCCGATTCGAGAAATCGCTGTAGCGCTCGAGATTGTCGCACCATGCGACACCCCAGAACGTCCGCGCGATCTTGCGGCCGTCGATCGCAACCGGCGACAGCGTACGGCCCTTCTTCTGAAGCTTCGCCAGCTCGCGCGCCGCCTGCGCGCGCCGCGCCGCGACCGAAACGTAAGGCGCGAAGCCGTAGTAATCGTAAAAGGCCATGCTACTCCTCGGACGCGGTGTGAAGATCGAGTGCGACGAGCTTCAACAGCTCGTCGTCTCTCATCTCCGTCAGCAACACTTCTCCGCCGCCTTCCAGCAGATCCTGCGAGAGCTGGCGCTTGGAGTCAATGAGTTGATCGATTCTTTCTTCAACCGTTCCGCGACAGACGAACTTGTGCACGACCACGTTCTTGGTCTGGCCGATACGGAAGGCACGGTCGGTGGCCTGATTCTCGACGGCCGGATTCCACCAGCGATCGAAATGCACGACATGTGAGGCGGCGGTGAGATTGAGCCCGGCGCCACCGGCCTTCAACGAGATGATGAAGAAGGGCACCCGCTCGTCCTCCTGAAACTGCCGCACCAGCACCTGCCGCCTGCCGACGGCCGTTTCGCCGTGCAGGACGAGGCCGGGACGCGCGAAGACGGACTCGAGGTACGCGGCCAGCGGCGTGGTCACCTCGCGGAACTGTGTGAAGACGAGCACCTTCTCCTGCTTCGCCGCGATGACCTCCGCGATCTCGCGCAGTCTGGCCAGCTTGCCGCTGTCGGCCCCGCTCCACGATCCGTCGCCGAGCCATTGCGACGGATGATTGCAGATCTGCTTGAGCCGCATCAGCGACGCCAGCACGACGCCGCGACGCTTCATCCCATCGGCACGCCCAAGTTCCGCCGCCAAATCCGCCACCGACTGCTGATAGAGCGCCGCCTGCTTGCGCGTCAGGTGGCAGAAGGCCTTCATCTCAGTCTTTTTGGGCAGGTCGGCAATGACGGCACGGTCCGTCTTCAAACGGCGCAGGATGTACGGACGCACCAGCGCGCGCAGCGGTGCATACGACTTGTGCGGTTGCGACGAGAGGCGTTTGGTGAACGCCGAGAACACCTTTCCGGACCCCAACAGGCCTGGGTTAAGGAAGTCGAAGATGGACCAGAGATCGCCCAGGCGATTCTCCACCGGTGTGCCGCTCAGCGCGATGCGCGCCTCCGCATCGATCTGCTTCGCGGCCCGCGTCTGCTTGGTGCCAGGTGTCTTGATCGCCTGCGCCTCGTCCAGGATGGCGAGGCGCCACGGGGTGGCAAGCAGCGCGGGCGCGCGCAGCAGCGATCCGTAGCTGGTGATGACCAGATCGACACCGGCGATCCGGTCACGATCGAGTGCCTTCAGGTCTGCGTTGGTCATCGCGGAAGGGTGCGCGATGATCGCGTTGAGTGTCGGCGCGAAGCGCTCGATCTCGGCGGCCCAATTGGCCAGCAATGATGCTGGCGCAACCAGGAGGCTGGCGCGACGTGACTCGTCGTTCGTGTCGGCGGTCTTTCTCAGGATTAACAGCAGCGCCAGGACCTGCATCGTCTTCCCGAGGCCCATGTCGTCGGCGAGGCAGGCGCCCAGACGGAGGCTCGACAGCAAGTGCAACCAGCGGACGCCAGTTTGCTGATACGGTCGCAACGTCGCCTTGAGCGCGGCGCCGGGATCCAGTTGGGCCAGGTGGTCGGGATCACGAAGGTCGGCGAGCGTCTTGGCCAGCCACGGCCCCGCCACGACGGCTGACCACTCTGGCGCGGCGGCCGCGACGATGTCGCCCGGCACGTGAGCACCAGCGAGGAGACGCATCGCTTCACCGAAGGAGAGACCGTCCTTCGCCGCCGCCGATTCCACGGCCCGGAACTCGTCGAGCATCCGGCGAAGTCTTTCGGGATCGACCTCCACCCAGCGTCCGCGCACCAGGTGCAGGCCATTCGCCGCGGCCAGTAGTTGCTCAACCTCGGTACTGGTCAGCACCTCGCCGTCGAGACTGACTCCCATCTTGAAGTCGAGCAACGCGTCCGTGCCGAGACCCGACGGCGGCATGCTCCCGACGGTGGCCGTGACTTGCGGGCGTGATGGTCGATTGGCCCGCCACGCGTTCGGCACGCGGACGATGACGCCGGCAGCCTCCAGGCGGGGGACATCGGTCAGCAGTTGAAACGCCTCGGCGGGCGTCCACCGCAATGGGTGATAGATCTCGCCCGCCTCGACCATCGCTTTGAGCCACGGACACTCGGCGGCAGCGCGCTGGACCGGAAGGAGCAACGAGAGTAGCCGCGGCTTGTTGGCGGCGCCTGCGTATTCGCTCAACGCGCGGCCGAGCGGCACATGCTGCGCCTTCGCGTGCTTCGAGAGTTGCGTCGTGTAGGTCGCCAGAAACGCGAATGGCGCCTCGTCGTCGCGGCGGTTCTCGGCGAGGTTGAAGTGGACGCGGCCGACAAGATACCACGCTGGACTCTTCCGCTGGAGAAACTCCTCGACCGATGCCTTCGACTCGGCGAGCTCGGATCGAAACGCTGCAGCGATCTCACTCCAGAGTGCTTCGAGAACCGAAGCCGTGATGTACTCGGCACCAGTCATCGGCGGCGCGGCTGCAGCGAGCGCCTCGAGTTCGTCGGACACGGGCGGTGCTATCGGGGCATGATGCGCATCGAGATCGGAGTGGGTGCAAACAGCCGTGACCAGGCGCGCGGCGAAGTCGCGCCAGTAACTGAGGTCTGATGGCAGCGCGGTCCCGACGTGTGCGGCACCAAGCTCGAGCAGACCGTGACCCGAGCCTCGAGCGAAGGCGCTTTCAAGCCTGTGCAAGCGCTGCTGCAGCGGCTGGACGGTGCTGCCATCCTCGGCCGTGAACAACAGGTGGCCGCGCGGAGTCAGTGCGAGTGACGCCACGAGAATGGATGGCCTTGGACGCGTCGGAGACGACCCGTCGTTAGACCTCTTTCACGCGGCCGGACGCGTTCAGCCTCCGGTCCTTGCGAATCGTAGCCTTGGCGTACCGTGAAGAAGCGAGCTTGCTCGCACATGCCGCCGGCGGCGGATCTCCACTCACCGCGCTCGACTGACTCGAGCAACTTGCGGTCCTGGGCGCCATGCTTCATCTCGGACTCTTCACAAGGTTACTCAATCGCTCGGCACAATTCGAAAGGGCTTCCGGCCTTTGAGTCGGTAGACCGAAAAGTCGGTGCGATCCGTCGTAAACACGGACGTGCAATCGAGCTCCTCTGCCAGCGCGACAAGCGTGGCATCCGCGAAGTCCATCGGCAGGTCGGCATACTTGTCCAACAGCTTCCGGACACGCTGCAATGACGCCGTGCTCGAAGGAACGAGAAGCGCGCCGCCAGAGAGGAAGAAATCGACGCAGGCGGCGCGTCCGCCTTGAACCCCGGCCAGGAGGTGAGTGGCCTCAGTCAACACCGCCTCGGTCGACACCACAGGGCCGGTCCAGTCGGCGAAGGTACGGCGGCACTTCAGGTGGTGCGTCTGGCTACGATCGAGGAGCGAGACCAGCGCACCGGTATCCAGCAGCAGTTCACCGCGCATGCTTCAATGACGCGAGCACGTACTCACGATGTCGCTCTGCCAAGTCGGGGATTCCCGATGACACGGAGCCGATGAGGTGCTCCACCCGTTCGGCTCGTTTACCGTCGGCTGACGGTGCTCCCTGAAGGAACGCCTCGAGTGCCATGCGGACGACGTGCGAAGGCCGGCGTCCCAGGCGGCGAGATGTTCGCCTGAGCGTGCGACCCAACGGTGTGGGCAGACGGACGGTGATCTGATCGTCCATGAAGGGATCCTCCGTGCGCCGGCTAAACCGGCGAGGTGTAGTGAATGAAAGAGTCATACGGTGAAGGTGTAGCGAGCCACACCGACCCCGAGTCATGCGGAGTCACCCGCGAGGGTGGCGTCGAAGCGTTGACAG